>NZ_CP108006.1:5161929-5484144 GCF_036127095.1 Streptomyces sp. NBC_00335 | reverse complement strand
AGGCCAACCGGGCTCGTGGGGCCGGTGCAAGAATCCAAGGATGGCGGAAATCATCCAGAAGGACGGCACATGGACCTTCGACGGGGACGCGGTGCGCATCGTGCCGGGCCGCGACAAGGGGGTGAGCCTGCTGCGCCAGACGCTGGGCGAGGTGCTCGTCCCGCTGCGCGCGCTGGCCGGCATCTCCTTCGAACCGGGGCGCCAGGCGGGCCGGCTGCGCCTGCGGCTGCGTGACGGCGCGGACCCGCTGCTCCAGGTGACGGGCGGCCGGCTGCCGGAGGCCTCCGATCCGTACCGGCTGACCGTGGAACCGGACCGCGGCGGGGTGGCGGAGTACTTCGTGGACGAGGTCCGCAACGCCCTGCTTCTGGACCAGGTGGATGCCGGGTCCGCCGACTCCTACCTCCTGCCGGGCCCCGCGGTGCCGATCACGGTCGACGCGGGCGAGGGGACCGTGGCCTTCGACGGGGACCGGGTGTCCCTGGAGTGGAACTGGATGGCGGAGGAGGCGAAACGGTCCGGCGGAGTCCGGGAGTTCCGGGTCGCGGACCTGCGGTCGGTGGAGTGGGCCCCGGCCCGGGGGCTGACGAACGGGTTGATCCGCTTCGCCCTGGCGGGCGCCCCCGCCCAGAGCGCCCCGCCGAAGTACGACCCGTACACGGTGGAGCTGTACGGCTCCAAGAAGTCCCACCTGATGGCGCTGGTCGCGGCTGCCGTGGTGGTCCGCATGCCCCACCCGGCGGCACCCGCGCCCGGGCCCGAGCCCCTGCCCTCGCTTCCGCTCCCGCTCCCGCTCCCGCTCCCGCCCGGGACCCTCCCGGCCCCTGCTCCGGCTGCCGCCCCGGCTCCGGCCGCCGGCACCGCCCCGGCAACCGACCACGACTCCCTGCTGCGCCGGCTGCGCGAGCTGGGAGAGCTGCACCAGGCGGGGATCCTCACGGCCGAGGAGTTCTCGACGGCGAAAGCGGCGATTTTGGGTCGTTTCTGAGCATCTAGTACCGGAATTCACCCCTCCCCTGGTCCAGACCAGCGCGATCCTGCCCGATTTCGGGCAGGATTTTTGCGTTCTGCGGCCGGTACCGCCAATATCGACGGATGCCCGACCGCCGCCCGTCGCACGACGACCTCGTCGACCACTTGGTGCGCAGCACCTCGCTCCAGCGGGGCGAAGCCGCCCGAGTGGTACTCGACGTCCTCGCGTACTTCGACGAGAGCACCGAGGAGTTCGTCCGTCGGCGCCACCGTGAGCTCCAGTCCGGGGGCGCGGTCAACGCGGACATCTTCGAGCGGATCGCGGCCGAACTGCCGCACCGCGCCGTGGCACCGCCGGAGCTCTCGCTCCGGCAACTGCGCCGCATCGTCTACGGCTGAGCACCACCCGCCGGGGATCCGGACAGCGGCAAGAGCAACCGAACTTCAGGAGGGGAAAGACCTTATGTGCGGAATCGTGGGTTACATCGGCAAGCGTGACGTGGCACCGCTGCTTCTGGAGGGCCTGCAGCGACTGGAGTACCGCGGCTACGACTCCGCGGGCATCGTCGTCAACAGCCCGAAGGCGGCGGCCCTGAAGGTCGTCAAGGCCAAGGGCCGCGTGCGCGAGCTGGAGTCCCGGGTACCCAAGCGCTTCGCCGGCACCACCGGCATCGCCCACACCCGCTGGGCCACCCACGGCGCCCCGAGCGACCTCAACTCCCACCCGCACCTGGACGCCGACAACAAGGTCGCCGTCGTCCACAACGGCATCGTCGACAACGCCTCCGAGCTGCGCGCCAAGCTGGAGGCCGACGGGGTCGCCTTCCTCTCGGAGACCGACACCGAGGTGCTCGTCCACCTCATCGCCCGCGCCCAGGCCGACACCCTGGAGGAGAAGGTCCGCGAGGCGCTCAAGGTCGTCGAGGGCACCTACGGCATCGCCGTCATGCACGCCGACTTCCCCGACCGCATCGTCGTGGCCCGCAACGGCTCCCCGGTCGTCCTCGGCATCGGCGAGAAGGAGATGTTCGTCGCCTCGGACATCGCCGCGCTCGTCTCGCACACCCGCCAGATCGTCACCCTCGACGACGGCGAGATGGCGACCCTGAAGGCCGACGACTTCCGGACCTACACCACCTCCGGTACGACGACCACCGCCACGCCCGAGACCGTGGAGTGGGAGGCCGCCTCCTACGACATGGGCGGCCACGACACGTACATGCACAAGGAGATCTCCGAGCAGGCCGACGCCGTCGACCGCGTCCTGCGCGGCCGGATCGACGACCGCTTCAGCACCGTCCACCTGGGCGGCCTGAACCTGGACCCGCGCGAGGCGCGCGGCATCCGCCGGGTCAAGATCCTGGGCTGCGGCACCTCGTACCACGCCGGCCTGATCGGTGCGGGCCTCATCGAGAGCCTGGCCCGCATCCCCGCCGACGCCGAGCCGGCCTCGGAGTTCCGCTACCGCAACCCGGTCGTGGACCCCGACACCCTCTACATCGCGGTCTCCCAGTCCGGTGAGACGTACGACGTGCTCGCGGCCGTGCAGGAGCTCAAGCGCAAGGGCGCCCGCGTCCTCGGCGTGGTCAACGTGGTCGGCTCCGCGATCGCCCGCGCCGCCGACGGCGGCGTGTACGTGCACGCCGGCCCCGAGGTCTGCGTCGTCTCCACCAAGTGCTTCACCAACACGGTCGTGGCCTTCGCGCTGCTCGCCGTGCACCTGGGCCGCATCCGCGACCTGTCCGTCACCGACGGCAAGCGGATCATCGACGGCCTGCGCAAGCTGCCCGCGCAGATCCAGGAGATCCTGGACGGCGAGGAGGACATCAAGAAGCTGGCCGCGGAGTACGCCGAGGCCAAGTCGATGATGTTCATCGGCCGCGTCCGGGGCTACCCGGTGGCCCTGGAGGCCTCCCTGAAGCTCAAGGAGATCTCCTACATCCACGCCGAGGCCTACCCGGCCTCCGAGCTCAAGCACGGTCCGCTCGCCCTCATCGAGCCCTCGCTGCCGACGGTCGCGATCGTCCCGGACGACGACCTGCTGGAGAAGAACCGCGCCGCGCTCGAAGAGATCAAGGCCCGCAGTGGCCGGATCCTGGCGGTCGCCCACACCAAGCAGGAGAAGGCCGACCACACGATCCTCGTGCCCAAGAACGAGGACGAGCTGGACCCGATCCTGATGGGCATCCCGCTGCAGCTGCTGGCGTACCACACGGCCCTGGCCATGGGCCGCGACATCGACAAGCCGCGCAACCTGGCGAAGTCCGTCACCGTCGAGTAGGTCGCGCAGACCTTGTAGGTCACACGCGCACGAGGAAGGCCCCCGGGGATCCCCCGGGGGCCTTTTCGTACGGTGCGCGTCGTGCGCCGTACGTCCTACGTGGTGCTGCGTGGTCCGTCAGCTCGCGGCGACCGCGCCGCGACGCGAACCCTTCCCGAAGGCCATCGGCCAGCTCGCCAGCGCCGCGGTGGCCCCGTACCAGGCCAGCAGTCCGGCGAGCGCCGCCACCCAGCCGGCCGCCTTGGCCAGCCCGTCGCTCTCGGCGAAGGTGCCTATCGCCAGGAGCAGCAGGGAGAGGGTGAACAGGCCGTACACGCCCTGCCCGAACAGCCCGCCCGAGGCCGCGGCGGTGAGGGTCAGTGCCAGCATGGCGAACAGCACGAGGAACATTCCGGCCGCGTCTGCCGAAACCTTTCCGTCGGCCCCGTTGGCCCAGATGAACCAGAAGGTGCCGAGGCCCGCGAAGGCCGTGCCGTTGAAGCCGTTGCCGCCGCGGTACTCGAGGACTCCGAGGACGAACAGCGCGAGGCCGCCGAGGTACATGGCGAGCGACACGGAGTTGGCCGCGGTCACACCGTCGATGATGCCGGTGGTACCGATACCGAACGCGAGAAGGGTGAGACCCAGGGCGATGTGCCCGAGGGTCGAAGTCGAGGCCGTGCTTCCCGCAGAGACACCATTGTCCACGGCGGGCTCCCTTCGATCTGCAGTTGTTTGCTGCGTCCCAGCAGCCTTTATCTACCCCTTACATGGGGGTGCACAACCGCACAATCGACATACAGTCGGTTACGGGATGACAACGACCGGTCGCTGCGCCCGCTTCGCCAGCCGGCCCGCCACCGATCCGAAGATCCGGCCGACGATGCCGTGCGTGGAGCCGACCACGATGGCGTCCGCCGAGTACTCCCGGCCGACCTCCTCCAGCTCGTGGCAGATGTCCCCGCCCCGCTCGACGAGGATCCACGGAACCTCGGAGAGGTAGTCCGCGCAGGCCAGCTCCAGCCCCAGCACCTCGGTGCGGTGGTCCGGCACGTCCACGAAGACCGGCGGCTCACAGCCCGCCCACACGGTGGTGGGCAGCCGGTTCGCGACATGGACGATGATCAGACCGGAGCCTGAGCGACGCGCCATCCCGATCGCGTACGCGAGGGCGCGCTCACTGGACGTGGATCCGTCGAAGCCCACCACGACCCCGTGCCGGAAGGCCGGGTCGCAGGGATGACGTGGTTGTTCCACCGCGCGCAGGTCGGCCGATTCGGGGTCGGCGAGGCGTTTGCGCTTACGGTCCGCGGGTTCGGAGAATTCGTGACCGGCCATGGGTGTCTCGGCGAAGAGGTCCTCAGGGGAAGGGACAAGGGGGCGGGGCGCCAGTAGGCGGAAGCGACGATTCAAGCGGGACGATTCCAGAAAACGACAACTCAGTGTGACCGAGCTCTGTCCGGGAAGCATCTTCCCAAGCCCATACCCACCAGGGTACGGCGACACTCCTGTGCTGCACAGGTCATGCCGCCCTTGGAGAGCGTCCCAGGGAGCATGCCGCAGCCACGCCTCCTTGGCAATGTCCGCTGCCCCCTACAGCCAGTGACCAGGAGCACCCCATCGGGTGTGCGCCACCCGTGCGCGCAGTGACCGAGCCGCGCCGCACGCCGTTGGACAGGAGTCCGACCGTCCAGGAAGAGCCCGCAGGGAGCACGCCGTGCCCGGTCATCCGGTTCACCCCGTCCAGCCCGCTCAGTCGCCCGCTCAGCCGACGCAGTCCGTCCACACGCCACCCCCTCCCCTTCACTCGTCCGTGCAGGCCGCTCGGCGACCCCACGGGGACCCCGCGGGTGACGTGGTGCGATGGGCCGCCTTCAGCTGCCTGCTCGTCCCCGTGGTCCTCGTCGTCTACGGGACCTCCTTCGGCGGGGCCGCCGTCGCCACCCTGGGCCTCGCCGCCGTCACGGCGGCCTGCCGGGTGCTGCTGCGCCACTCCGAGCGGACGGAGCGCAGTGCCGCCCGGATCCTCGCGGAGGACCGATTGACGCCCTCGCATCGGGGCCGGCACTCGCGCGCCGGGGCCGGGGGCCAGCGCGGATGTCAGGTTTCCTCTGGGATGTCCCCTCAAGACTGACTTATTCGCACATCCACACCCGCATGTTTTCAGCCAACTTCCCGGCAGGTCACCCCCCTTGCCGGAATGTCCCCCCACCCCCCTCACCATCAGCGACTACGGCGCCACAGGGGGTCTTTGACCCTACGAGTACTGGCCATGGCCGGACAGTGCGCTTTCCACCCGGGTAGCGGAGTGGAACGCTTCCTGATCGAATGCTTTTCGCCAAGTTGCCAAGTCGACATAGCGCTGCGTGCTGAACTTGTCACGCCGACACCACGGGACGCAGTAGATTCGATCATGTATTTACGGCGGGGGAGCCACGTGCAAGGCCGAGGGGATACGTGCAGGTGCGACCAGACCAAGGAGTCGCGACACCCAAGGGGGGCTTAGCGCCATGAGCCAGGATTCCACCGCCGTCGTCGTAGACGGCAGGAAGCTCGCGGGGCGTCGCCGCAGGGAGATCGTCGCGGTGCTGCTCTTCAGCGGCGGACCGATCTTCGAGAGCTCCATTCCACTTTCCGTGTTCGGCATTGACCGGCAGGACGCGGGAGTTCCACGCTACCGATTGCTCGTGTGCGCCGGTGAGGACGGTCCGCTGAGGACCACCGGCGGACTCGAACTGACCGCGCCATACGGGCTGGAGGCGATCGCCCGGGCAGGCACGGTCGTCGTTCCCGCGTGGCGTTCCATCACCTCGCCTCCGCCGCCGGAGGCGCTCGAAGCGCTGCGTTTGGCGCACGAGGAGGGGGCCCGGATCGTCGGACTGTGCACGGGGGCATTCGTGCTCGCCGCCGCCGGTCTGCTGGACGGCCGGCCCGCGACGACGCACTGGATGTACGCGCCGACGCTGGCCAAGCGCTACCCGTCCGTCCACGTCGATCCGCGCGAGCTGTTCGTCGACGACGGCGACGTGCTGACGTCCGCGGGCACCGCGGCCGGAATCGATCTGTGCCTGCACATCGTGCGCACGGACCACGGCAGCGAGGCGGCGGGAGCACTGGCCCGCAGGCTCGTCGTCCCGCCGCGCCGCACGGGTGGCCAGGAACGCTACCTCGACCGGTCGCTGCCGGAAGAGATCGGCGCCGACCCGCTGGCCGAGGTCGTCGCCTGGGCCCTGGAGCACCTCCACGAGCAGTTCGACGTGGAGACGCTGGCGGCGCGCGCCTACATGAGCAGGCGCACGTTCGACCGGCGGTTCCGCTCGCTCACCGGCAGTGCGCCGCTGCAGTGGCTGATCACCCAGCGGGTGCTTCAGGCGCAGCGGCTGCTGGAGACCTCCGACTACTCGGTCGACGAGGTCGCCGGACGCTGCGGGTTCCGCTCGCCGGTCGCGCTGCGCGGGCACTTCCGCCGCCAGCTGGGGTCCTCCCCGGCCGCCTACCGCTCCGCCTACCGGGCCCGCCGCCCGCAGGCCGACGTGGTCCAGGTGGCTCAGCTGTCGGATTCGCCGGTCCCGCACCAGCGCACTCCGCAGCCGCAGCGGGCGGCCGCGGCCCTGGCCGCTTCCGGTCCCACGGTGACGGAGCTGTACGCCCCGGGCCGGGTGCTGCGCGAGCACGCGTAACAGAGGTCCCGGGAAGGTCCCCCGCAGCAGTGGTCACCTCGGTGGTCACCGTTGCGGGGGACCTTCCGCATAAGGTGGGGCGCATGAACGATCGCATGGTGTGGATCGACTGCGAGATGACCGGGCTCTCGTTGACGGACGACGCACTTATCGAGGTGGCCGCACTGGTCACCGACTCGGAGCTCAACGTGCTCGGCGAAGGCGTGGACATTGTGATCCGCCCGCCGGACGCGGCCCTGGAAACCATGCCCGACGTGGTGCGCGAGATGCACACGTCGTCCGGCCTGCTCGACGAGCTGGCCGGCGGGACCACCCTCGCGGACGCGGAGGCACAGGTCCTGGCCTACGTACGGGAACACGTGAAGGAACCCCGCAAGGCCCCGCTCTGCGGAAACACGGTCGGCACCGACCGCGGCTTCCTGCTGCGCGACATGGCCGCGCTGGAGGGGTACCTGCACTACCGGATCGTGGACGTGTCCTCGATCAAGGAGCTGGCACGCCGCTGGTACCCGCGCGCCTACTTCAACAGCCCGCCGAAGAACGGCAACCACCGGGCGCTCGCGGACATCAAGGAGTCCATCGCCGAGCTGCGCTACTACCGGGAGGCCGTCTTCGTACCGCAGCCCGGTCCGGACTCGGACACGGCGCGCACCATCGCCGCCAAGCACGTCGTCCCCGGCGCCTAGCACCCACCGGAGAGGGGTGCGGACAAAGGGGGGAGCGAGCACCCTCCCGGACCCTGTACCCTTTTCTTCGGCCGGTCGGTTTTCCGACCGGACATGGTGGGTGTAGCTCAGTTGGTAGAGCACCTGGTTGTGGTCCAGGTGGCCGCGGGTTCAAGTCCCGTCACTCACCCTGTGGGAAGGCCCCGGTACGCGAAAGCGGACCGGGGCCTTCCGCGTTTCTCAGAACAGCAGGTTGTACCTGCCGAAGCCGGTACCGAGGACACTGACCTTCACCCGCGAGCCGAACGGCTTCGCCGCGACTCCCGTGCCCTGGTACAGCCACAGGTTGCCCGACTTGTCCCGCGCCACCATGTCGGCCTTGCCGTCCGAGGTCAGGTCACCCGGCGCCACGATCGAGTCGTAGATCTGCCAGCCGGTACCTATCTGCTTCCTGGCCGAGAGCGGCTTCGCAGCCACCCCCGTGCCCTGGTAGAACCAGAGGTTGCCCGCCTTGTCCCGCGCCACCACGTCGGCCTTGCCGTCACCGGTCAGATCGGTGCCGCCGACGAGCTGGTCGTAGATGTTCCAGCTGGTGCCGACCTTGACCCTGCTCCCGAACGGCTTCGCGTCCAGGCCCGTGCCCGGGTACAGCCACAGGCCACCCTCGGCGTCGCGCGCCAGCAGGTCCGCCTTCTTGTCGCCGGTCACGTCGGAGACGCCGACGAGCGCGTTGAAGATGTTCCAGCCGCCACCGACCCGTATCCGGTCCTTGTATATGGAGCCGTCACCGGAGGTCGGGTGGAACCACAGCACCCCGGCCTTGTCCCGCCCCACCGCACCCCGCCCGGTGCTCTGCACGGTCACCGGCTCCAGCCGGGTCAGCGCGGTGTACTGGCTCCAGTCGAAACTGCCCCCGACCGGGTCGACCGGCGTGAACGGCTCGGCGGCCTTGCCCGTGCCCCGGTAGTCCCACAGACCGCCCTCGGCGTCCCGGCCCACGAGCCGGAATCGCTGGGTCACCGGGGTGGAACTGGCGACGGCGAAGTCCGAGGTCTCCTCCGGGTTGCCCGTGCCGGAGGTGTACACGTCGTAGACCGCAGTGGTGCGCACCTTCCATGCCGGCGCGGTCGCCTCCGCCGTCAGCGTGTAGGTGAGCGTGTAGTCGCCGGGCTTCTTGATGTCACACGCGAGGCCGTCGAACAGGCCCCATTCCTGGGAGCAGCCGGCCCCGGCGGCGCCACCGGCGTCGAACCCGGCGGCGACCTTCAGCTCACCGTCGTCCCAGCGCCGGAAGCCCGGTGCCGGGGACGGATACAGCCGCAGCCGCCCCTTGTCGACAGCGTGCAGCTTCACCGTGTGCTTCACGAAACCACCGGCCGGCAGCGTGGGCGTCGAGAGCGCCATCGTGTTCTGCGCGACGTGTGCGTTGCTCTTCACCGTGACCGTCGCGTGTGCCCGGCGCGGTCCGATGTCCTTGGAGCCCGCGGTCTGCGCCTCCTTGATACCCGCGCTGATGCTGGCCCCGCGCGGCACGTAGACGAGGCCGTAGTAGGCCGTCGCGCCATCCGGCGCGGTGGCCGCCGTCGCTATCCGGGGCGTCGGGTGACCCCACTCCTTCACGTCACACAGGTACACCCCGGCGATCCCGGCCTTCGGCGCGCACTCGTCCGTCGGGTCGACGCTCAACCCGGTCGGCACCCCGCCGCCGGTCCAGCCGGCATCCGTGAGGGGCTTCTTGCTCAGCGCGTAGATGTACGTACCGTCCGGCTGTCCGCCGTTCTGCCCACCCCAACCGGAGGGCGACAGCTCGATCCGCTCCTCGCCGGGCATCAGGACCTTGTCCACGACCGGGTCGAAGAAGAACGTCGGGTCCCCGGCCGCCACGGCCGCCCCCGCACCCAAGACACCGCCGGTGACGAGCAGCGCCACCGCGCTGCCGATACTCAAAAGCCTTCGCATGCTTCCCCCCTGCAATCGATCAATCGGCGGACGCTAACACGCACCTCTGCCGACGGAGATGCCTGGGGCCAGGGAAGACGGCCCTACGCCCGGAATGCGTCGGCATGATCCACCGACCAGGTCTCGAAGGTGCGCGGCGCGTGCCCGGTGAGCCGTTCGAGGTCGTCGGTGAGATCAACGGGGAGGCCGTCCGAGGCGGACCAGAAGTCGAACAGGGCCTCCGCATACGGGCCGGGTATGTAGCCGTCGACCTCGGACTTCCACTGCTCGCGCGAGACCGGCTCGAAGGGTATGGGGCGGCCGAGAGCGTCGCCCAGTATGGCCAGCTGGGCGGCGAAGGTCAGCGTCCGCGGCCCGGTCAGGGTGTACGCGCGCCCTCCGAGCGAGGGGTCGGTGAGGACCGCGAAGGCGGCTTCGGCGAGGTCGGTCTCGTGGACCGGGTCGCTGTACGCACCGGGGTACGGCAGGTGGACCGGACGGCCCGATTTCATCGGCCAGGCCCAGCCGAGGGCATTGCTCGCGAAGGATCCGGGGCGCAGCAGGGTGGTGCGCAGCGGGGAGGCGAGCAGGGCTCGTTCCACCGCGAGGTGGGAGGCGGCGAGGGGGCTGTCGGCGGCGTCGGGGGCGAGGACCGAGGAGGAGGACAGGAGGACGACGTGCTCGACGCCGGCGCCGACGGCCTCCTTCACGAAGGCATCGATGGCGGCGGCCTCGGCGTAGAGGAAGACGGAGCGGACGCCGGCGAGGGCTTCGGGGAAGGTCGCTGGATCGGTGAGGTCGCAGCGGACGGTGCCGGGTGTGTCCGGCGCGCGGGATGCGAGGCGGTGTGGGACGCCGTGGGCGGCGAGGAGGGACGAGAGACCTCGGGCGACGGAGCCGCGGCCCCCGGTGACGAGGGTCTGCGGCGTCTTCGACGCGCTCGGCGTGTTCGACGCGGTCGGGGTGTTCGGAGTGTTCGGGGTGTTCGACATGGCGGATTCCTGCTCTTCCTGTTCTAGACTGAATACGTGACGCAGATTCTGTGTGACGCAATCTCTGCGTCACACAGATAAATTTGGACCACGGAGAAGCCCATGTCAACCGATTACGCTCGTTCGAGTGATGAGTGGACCCGCGCCGAGCTGCTCGCGCGCATCGTCACCGAGAGCCAGCGGCACTACGCCGACTACTCGCTCTTCAACCAGGCCATGGCCGACCACGTCGGCCTGCACCCCACCGACATGCAGTGCGTGGCCCTCCTCGACATGGAGCCCGCCCCGGTCAGCACCGGTGACATCGCCCGCCTCACCGGCCTGACCTCCGGCTCCGCCACCCGCCTCGTGGACCGCCTGGTCAAGGCCGGCACCGTCGAGCGGCACGCCGACCCGAACGACCGCCGCCGCTCCCTCGTCACCCTCTCCCCCACGGCCCGCGACCGGATCGGCGCCGCCTGGGAGACTCCCGGCCGCGCCTTCGGCGCCGTTCTGGCGAGCTACTCCGACACCGAACTCGCCGTCATCGCCGACTACCTGCACCGCGCCGCCGAGGTCGGCCGCGCCCAGGCCAAGCGGCTGACCTCGGGGGACACCGCCTGAGACCTACCGAACCGGCCGGTCCGGCGCTAGCCTCCCGCCCAACGGGCAACGGCGCGCGCCGGAGAAACGGGAGGGTCGGCGTGCGGCTGGAGGTTGTCCATGTCCACGCCCATGCCCACACCCGCGCCCACTCCCCCACCCACACCCCCATCCGCCCCCGCCGGCTTCCGCGGGGTGTTCGCCCTCGGCGGCCGTGCCCTGCCCGTCTACGGGTTCCTCGCCCGGCTCCCCGCCGCGCTGTGCCCCATCGGCACCCTGCTGCTCATCAACGAACGCGACGGCATCGGTGACGCCGGGGCCATCGCCGCCGCCCTCTGGCTCGGCCAGGCCCTCGGCGGCCCGGTCATCGGCCGGCTCGCCGACCGGCGCGGCCACCGGCCCGTCCTGCTGGTCGCCTGCGCCGCGAACGCCGCCGTGCTCCTCGCCCTCGTCGCCGCCGTCCTCGGCGGGCTTCCGCTCGCCGCCCGCATCGCGCTGGCCGTCGCCGCCGGTCTCACGGCGGCGCAGATCGGGCCGCTGGCCCGGGCCCGGTGGGCGCGGCTGGCCGGAGAGGACAAGGCCCTGGTCGGGGCCGCGCTCTCCTTCGACACCACCCTCGACGAGGTCGGCTTCATGGTGGGGCCCGCGCTGGCCGGGATCCTCGCGGTGACCGTCCATCCCGCGTCGGCGCTGCTCCTCGCGGCCGCCCTGGGCCTGGTGTTCGGGACGCTCTTCGCCCTGCATCCCACGGCGCCCGGCCCGACGGGACCGGGCGCCGCCGCGCGGGGCGACGTACGACTGTGGTCTCCGGGGCTCGCGCTGCTGTTCTTCGTGGCCGTCCTGCAGGGCGCCGCGTGGAGCGGGGCCAATACCGGGGTCAACGCGCTCGCCGTGGCGGTCGGCTCCCCCGGGGCCGCCGGGCTCGTATGGGCGGCCATGGCCGTGACCAGCTCGATCGCCGGCTTCGTGACCGTGGCCCGGCCCGGGACGGCAGGCCTGACCGTCCGGCTGCGCCGGACCATCGCCGTCCAGGCGCTGCTGACGCTGCCGCTGCTCGCCGTCTCCGGCCTGTGGGGCGCCGCCTTCGCCGTCGCCGGCATCGGACTGGCCGTCGCCCCGCACCTCATCGCGCTCTTCGGCCTCGTGGAACGGGCCGGTCCCGCGCGCCGGATGGGCGAGGCCATGACCCTGGCCGGCAGCGGTCTGATCATCGGCCAGGCACTGGCCGCAGCGGCCGCCGGTCCACTCGCCGCGGCCTACGGGTACCGGGCGGCCTTCGCCGTCTCGTGCGCGGCCGCGGCCGCCTCCGCGGTGCTGGCGTGGGCGGCCACCGACCGGGTACTGGGGCCGGTCCCGGGACCGGCCCGGGTGCCGGGGCTCAGCCCGAGCTCTTCATCGCCGCCAGCCCCTTCGCCAGGTCCTCGGCGTTCATCACCGGGGCGACCTCCAGCTCGGCGTTGAACTGCAGGAACAGGTCCTCCATCAGGGGCGGCATCTGGGCGCTGTCCTGGAGGTCGAAGACGATCCAGCAGGACCGGACGCCCTCGTGGAGCCCGAAGTAGGCGGCCTCCGGCTTCACGGTGTCCATGAGCTTCTTCATGGCCGCCGGAAGGGCGCCGCTCTTGATGCCCTCGTTCGTCGCCGCCGTGTCCATATGGGCCCTGAGCATGACTCTCATGCGCGGCTCCTTTCGTCACGGCCACCCTGAGCTCGGGTGCGGGAGGCGGCAACATCTCCGCCTCCGTCCGGGCGCCGCGCTACTCCGTCCGGTTCGCGCCCTGGATGTGGAAGTTGAAGTCCGTGTGCCCGAGGCTCCCCATCAGCCGGAGCCAGATCGGCAGGAGCATCTCCGTACCGCGCGCCGTCTCGATGCCGCCCAGGTCGATGACGGTGTGCTCGCGCCAGTCGAAGGAGTACAGGAGCTCCCGTACGGCCTTCTTGGCCTCGGCGTCCTCACCCGAGAGGAAGACGGTGTGGTCGCCGGGGACCCTGGCCGGGTCGACCATGACCTGGCAGTTCATCGTGTTCAGCGTCTTGACCACGCGCAGCCCCGGGAAGGTCCGCTGGATCAGCTCGCCCAGGCTGTCGCTGTCGACCGGGTCGAGGCCGGGCGGGAAGCCGCGGGAGAAGTCCAGCGGGTTCGCGATGTCGATCAGGATCTTGCCGTCCAGGTGCGCGGCGTCCGCCGCCGTCAGGGCGGCCACGCTGACCTGCCCGCCCGTGGCGTTGACGAGCACCTCGCCGAACCGCGCCGCTTCCGCGAAGGGGGCGAGGACCGCGGCCGGGTGGGCCTGCTGCCACGTGGCGTACTCGTCGCGTTCGAGGGTGGCCGCGGGGTCCCGGGTGCCGATGACGACCTCGTGGCCGAGGGAGAGCAACCGGGCGGCGACCGTACGGCCGACGATCCCGGTGCCGAGGACTGCGTAGCGCATGACGGCTTCCCCTCACAGACGGAAAAGAACGGAAGGAACGGAAGGAATCAACGAGAAGGGCGGCCCCACTCAAGCAGGTCGTACGGATTCCCGCGCCGGGCGGCGTCGACTCCGCGCCAACCTCAGCTAGTCCAGGATCCCCACGTCGTAGAAGAACTGATAGCGCGACGGGTCGTCCGGCAGGAACCAGTGGAAGCCCTCCTCCAGGAAGACGGCCACGATGTTCACCGCGATCACCAGCCCCAGGAACCACAGCGCGGCCGTCCCCACCGCGCGGTACGGTCCCGGGTCCTGCGCCGGGACGGCCCGGTCCGCGGTGGCGTGGGCGAAGGCCAGGACGATGCCGACGGCGACGACCGAGGCCTGGAAGAGGATCCACGCCCAGACGTAGAGGTGCAGGCCGAACACCTCGCTCCCGTAGCCCTTGTCGCCCGGCAGGACGTGCAGCATCGTCTGCCGCCACGAGGCGAACGAGCCGGCGATCACGGCGACCAGGGACAGGCCCCAGCCCATCATGTAGTCGCGGCCGGTCACCGCCCCGCGCGACAGTGCCGTCCGGATGATGTGGGCCGCCCCCATCGCCGCCAGCAGCATGAACATCCGCTGCACGATGCAGAGCGGGCAGGGGTACTCCCACATGCCGAACTGGTAGAAGAGCCCGCCGCACACCACCCCGGTCCAGCCGATGGCGAAGACGCACGCGAACCAGAACTGGACCCGGCCCAGCAGGCCGCCCTCCAGGGAGGCCTCCGGGAGGAGGCTGGACATCGCGGCCACGGTCAGTAGCTCAAGGTGAGGGCGAGGCCGCTGGTGATGTGGTGCGCCATCAGCAGGATCACGGCGAGGAGCATGAGCCACCAGGCGCCGAGCACGACGAACCTCGGGGCGTCCCGGTACATCGAGATCAGGGTGGCGAGGAGGCCGCCGAAGATGAGGGTGTCCATGGCGCGGACCGTACCGACAGGGGGACATTCCGGGCGGGCGGCGCGCCCCGGCCGCCCGCAGGGTTACGTCGGTTACGTCAGTTGCGTGGCCTACGCCGGTTGCGTCAGTTGCGCCCGGTGCGTCGCCTGCGTCAGTTGCGTCGCCGCTTGCGTCGGCTGCGTCCGGCGCGCCCCGCGTCTCCCCGCGTCCGCCCGTCCAGCGCGATCCACACCCGCACCTCGGTGCCGCCGAGCACCGAACGCCCCAGCCGTACGTCCCCGCCCGTCGACTCCGCGACCCGCCGGACGATGTCCAGCCCCAGGCCCGTGGACCCGTCGCGGCCGCCGTCGTTGCCGCGCCGCAGGGCCGCGTCCGGATCGGCGATGCCGCCTCCCGCGTCCGAGACGAGCACGATGACCGCGTCCCCGGCGTCGTGGACGTCCACCGCGAAGGGGGTGCCCTCGGGGGTGTGCCGGAACACGTTGCCGAGCATGGCGTCCAGCGCCGCGGCCAGTTCCGGCCGGGCCACGGGGATCCGTACCGTACGGTCGACCCCCGCGAGCCGCACCTCGCGGCCCTCGTCCTCGGCCAGCGCCGACCAGAACCCCATCCGGTCGCGGATCACCTCGGAGGCGTCGCAGCCGGCGCCCGGCCCCTGTGCGGCGGCGGACCGCTGCTCGCGGGCCGTACGGATGATCGTGTCGACCTCCCGCTCCAGTTGCTCCACGGCCGCCCGGGTCTGCTCCGCCGCCGGGCCGTCGCCGAGCGAGGCCGCGTTGAGCCGCAGCACCGTCAGCGGGGTCCGCAGCCGGTGCGAGAGGTCGGCGGCCAGCTCCCGCTCGTTGGCCAGGAGTTCCACCACCTGGTCCGCCATCGAGTTGAACGCGACGGCCGCCGAGCGGAGTTCCTTCGGCCCGTCCTCCGGGACCCGCGCCCCCAGCCGCCCCTCGCCCAGCCGGTGCGCGGCGTCCGCGAGCCGCTCGGCCGGCCGCACCAGGCGGGCGCCGAGCCGGTCCGCGACCGCCACCGAGCCCACGACCAGGGCGAGGCCCACTCCGGCGAGGACCACCCAGGCGGTGGCGACGCCGTTGCTGACCTCGCTCTCCGGAACGAGGATCTCCACCACGGCGATGTCCCCGGAGCCGAGCGCCACGGGCTGGAGCAGCGCGAAGCCGCCGCCCGCCACGGGGGCCGTCGCGGCCCGCCCGATCCGCCGGACCTGGGAGACGGCGCGCTCGCCGGCCCAGCCGTCGCCGATGTCCACGCGCGGGTCGTCCCCGACGGCCGGGACGTGCACGGCCATCCGCCGGTCGGCGCCCATCTGCGTGGATTCCACGGCCTTGCGCAACTGCACCGGGTCGGTGGTGATGGACAGCGTCGGCCCGATGGTGGCGGCCTGCCGCTCGGCGTTGGAGAACGCCCGGTCGCTGGCCATCTCCTGGACGACGAGCCCGAGCGGTACGGCGAAGGCCACGACCACCATCACGGTGACCGCGAGGCACACCTTGACCAGCGCCCACCTCACAGCGGGCCCCTCACGCCGGCGGCTCCAGCTTCACCCCGACACCCCGCAACGTGTGCAGGTAGCGCGGGCTGGCGGCGGTCTCGCCGAGCTTGCGGCGCAGCCACGACAGGTGGACGTCGATGGTCTGGTCGTCGCCGTACGACTGCTGCCAGACCTCGGCGAGCAGCTCCCGGCGGGCCACGACCACGCCCGGCCGCCCGGCGAGGAAGGCCAGCAGGTCGAACTCCCGCCGCGTGAGGTCCAGTACCGCCCCGTCCAGCTCGGCCTGGCGGCGCAGCGGGTCGATGGCGAGGCCGCCGACGCGCAGCACGCGGGAGGGCGGTTCGGCCCCGGCGGAGGAGCGGGCGCGGCGCAGGACGGCGGCCATCCGGGCGGAGAGGTGTTCCACGGAGAAGGGTTTGGTCAGGTAGTCGTCGGCGCCGTCGTTGAGCAGCCGGACGATCTCCGCCTCGTCGTCGCGGGCGGTCGCGATGATGACGGGCACGTCGGTGATCCCGCGCAGCATCTTCAGGGCCTCGGCGCCGTCCAGGTCGGGCAGTCCGAGGTCGAGGATCACCACGTCGAAGCGGTTGTGGGCGACCTCGCGCAGCGCCTCCAGGGCGGTGCCGACGCTGCGCACGGTGTGCGAGGCCTCTGTCAGGTGCCGGATGAGGGCGGAACGTACGAACTGGTCGTCCTCGACCACGAGCACACTAGCCATGGCCCGCACGGTAGCCCATTCGGGGGATGGCGAGGGGTGCCGGGCCGGGTCTGGGACGGGTGGTGCAGTATGTCCCCCGATGCGACGAGGACTTGTCGGGAGAGCAGTCGGCCATGCGGGTGCGTGGACCCTGGCGACCGGGGCGGCGGTGACGCTGTCGTGGTGGGGCGTGCACTCGGTCATGTCCGGTACCGCCTACGATCCGCCGCTCGCGGTGCCGCTGGCCACGCAGCCCCTCTCCTCCTCCACCCACCGGGCGACGCAGCCGGAGCCCCTGCCGTCCCCGACACCCTCGCCGTCGCCTTCGCCGTCGCCGTCCGCGTCCGCGTCCACCGCGCCGGCCTCCCCTTCCCCCTCTGCCAGATCCTCCCCGCCGCCCACCCCCCGGCCGCAGCGGCAGGGGGCCGCGAGCGAGAACGTGAAGGCGTACAGCGTCTCGGGCGGCCGGGTCGTCTTCGATCTGGGCACCACCTCCGCCGATCTGGTCTCGGCGACCCCGCTGGCCGGGTGGCGGATGCAGGTCTGGAAGCAGCCGTCCTGGATCCGCGTCACCTTCACCCGTGACGGCCGCGAGGTGTCGGTGTTCTGCACCTGGCACGACCACCCGCCGCTGGTGGAGATCGTCGACCCCTAGACCGTCTCCTGGTGGCAGGGCCCGTCCTTCGGATCGGGACCGCCGGATACCGTGGCGCCATGAGCAGCGGCGCGCGGTACGTCACGGACCTGATCGACGCCTGCGAGCGGTACGGCGACCGCCCCGCCTTCGGGTCCGGGTCCTGGGTCCTGACCCACTCCGAGGTGCTGGCCTGGACGTACCGGCTGGCGGGCGCCCTGGCCGAGCTGGGGATCCGGCGCGGCTCCGGGCTGGCCTGCGTATCGGCGGGCAATCCGCCCCGGACCCTGCTCGTACGGCTCGCCGCGCACGTGCTGGGGGCCCGGCTGACCCACGTGTGCGTCGGCCCCACCACCCACGGACTCGACCACCTCCTACGGGACTGCGAGCCCGACCTGGTCGTCCACGACACCCCGGTGCCGCCGGGCCCGGGAGCCCGCATCGGGCTGGCCGCGCTGCTGGAGCTGGCCTCCACCCGGGAGGCCCTGCCCGTCGCGGTGGCGGCGCGCGGCGAGGACGTGGCCCGGGTGACCTACACGGGCGGTACGACGGGCCGGCCGAAGGGGGTGGCCTCGACCTTCGCCGCGATGGCGGCCCGTACGGCAACCCGCGGCGACTCCCCGTCCACCGACGGCTCCGCGCCGCTCACGTTCGTCTCGACCGACGCGCTCTCCCAGCGCTCCGGCGGCCGCTGCCTGGAGCAGCTGCGCGTCGGCGGCCGCTCGGAGATCGTGCACCCCCTCGGCACCCGGGAGTTCGCCGAGGCCTGCCGGCGGCTCGGGCCGGCGGCCACGTACCTGACCCCCTCGATGCTGTACCGGCTGCTCGACGACCCGGAGACCGCCGACGGCGTGCCCGGCCTGGTACGGGTCTCCTACGGCGACTCCCCCGTGCACCCGGAGCGGCTGCGGCGGGCGCTGACCCGCTGGGGTCCCGGGGTGCGCTGGACCCAGGGCTACGGGATGAACGAGGCCGGGGTGCTCAGCCGGCTCTCCCCGGCCGACCACGACGCGGCGGCCACCGACCGCCCCCAACTGCTCGGTTCCGTCGGCCGGCCGGCGCCCGGGGTGGAGGTCGAGGTACGGGGCTGCGCGCCCGGGGCCACCGGCGAGGTGTGGGTGCGCTCCCCGATGGTCATGGCCGGCTACCGCAACCAGCCCGCCCTGACGGCCGAGGTCCTGCACGACGGCTGGCTGCGCACGGGAGACGTCGGGCATTTCGACGCCGACGGGTACCTGTACCTCGACGACCGGGTCAAGGACGTGGTCATGGTGCACGGGGCCAACATCTACTGCGGCCCGATCGAGACGGCCCTGACCCGGCACCCCGCCGTGGCCCGGGCGGCCGTCGTGGGGCGGACGGACCCGGTCACCGGGGAAGCCGTGTGCGCGTTCCTCGTCGCGGCCCCCGGGCACGCCCCGACGGAGGAAGCGGCGGCCGAGGCGTGCGCGCTGGTCGAGGCGGAGCTGGCGCCGGGGCAGCGGCCCGCGGCGGTGTTCTGGCTGCCGGCGCTCCCGCTGACGGGCCGCGGCAAGCCGGACAAGCGGCGCCTGCGCGAGCTGGCCGCGGCTTCGCGGGAGTAGCCGGGCGTCAGCGGAAGACGGACGGCGGGGGCTCCGGCGAGGCCACCGCCGAGGCGTCCGAGACCGGGACGGCGCCGCCCGCGAAGTCGATGAGGGCGCGGCCGTGTTCGACCCGTCCGGGGTGCGGATCGCTCGCCACCCGCCGGGTGAACTCGGCGACCGGGAGCTCCCGGTCGGCGGCCACCAGCACGGCGTTGCCGAAGCGTTTCCCCCGCCACACCACGGGGTCGGCGGCCAGCGCCAGCTCCGCGAACCGGGACGCGGCCGTGGCGATCTGGCCCCGCAGATGGGAGAGCGGCGGACCGTCCGCGAGGTTCGCCACGTACCAGCCGCCCGGCGCCAGGGCCCGGCGTACGTCGTCCAGGAACTCGGCGCTCGTCAGGTGCGCCGGGGTGCGGGCCCCGCTGAACACGTCGGCGATCACCAGGTCGGCCCAGCCGTCGGGGATCTTCGCCAGCCCGGCCCGGGCGTCGACCGCGCGGACCCGGACCCGGGCCTGCGGGTCCAGCGGCAGGTGCTCCCGTACGAAGGCCACGAGCCCGGCGTCGATCTCGACGATCTGCTGCGTCGAGCGGGGGCGGGCGGCGGCCGTGTAGCGCGCCAGGGTGAAGGCGCCGCCGCCGAGGTGGAGCACGTTCAGGGGCTGCCGGGCGGGGGCGAACAGGTCGATCAGGTGGCCGATCCGGCGCTGGTAGGCGAAGTCCAGGTGTCCGGGGTCGTCCAGGTCCACGTGGGACTGCGGGGCCCCGTCGATCAGCAGGGTCCAGGCGCGCGACCGCTCCCGGTCGGGCTCCAGCGCGGCGTGACCGCCGTCCACCGGCCCGGCCGGCGCCTCGGAGGTCTCGCGCCCGCGCCGCTTGTCATTGCCCTTGCCCTTGCTCGCCACGTCCTCATTATGGCTGGTCAGGGCCCGACACCCGCTAGCGGCAGTTGTCCGCGGCCTCGATCAGCCGGGCCGCCTCGCCGAGCGCCGCCCGCAGCACCTCCGGGTCGGTGACCGGCCCGACGGCCTCCGGCGGCAGCAGCCAGCCGGTGTCGCCCGCGGTGGGCGAGCTGTCGCCGAAGCGCATGCCGCGCCCGTTGGTGTGCGTACAGGCACTGCCCGGGAGGTCCCAGGCGTCGGCCGTACCGGGCGGGACGAGGAAGCCGAGGGTGCTGCCGGAGCCGTCGTGCAGGACCGGGCCGACGCCACCCGCGCGGCTGGCCTGACCGGCGGCCCGCTGGATGATGTCGACGGCCTCCAGCCCCTGCCGGGTGGGCACGGTGACCAGGTCCGGGGCGCCCGTGAGGAGGACCGCTCCGGTCTCGGGCGCGGTGTTCGTGTCCGTGCTCTCCATGCCGCCCTCCACCAAGGGAACCCCTCCTCGATCCGCGTACGAGCAACGCGGGAGCGGTCCCGGAAGCCGGCGGGCTTCCTCCCACTCCGCATAAGTTCAACGCACGGGAACGTCAACAGGTGCGGCGGCAAGACGCTGCAAAGGATGGCAGTTCATGGCGGATCGCGGGTGAGATATCCGTTTTGTAGCCAAACACCGAGTCAACCCTCCGCCGCTGGCGGTACGTTCATGCCCGCCGGGCAGCGCGTCACAGGCACCACACAGTCACCGGCAGCGCAATCACTTGCCCAGAGAGGCCGCGTCCATGGCGACGTCCCCCCACTCACCGAACACCCCCTTCCGGCGGCTGCGCGGTCAGCACTCCCCGGCCGAGTTCGCCGCGCTGGTGCGCAGGGCGGCGAAGGAAATCGGAGAAACGGTTTCCTGCGACGCCCGTTACATCGGCCGGGTCGAATCCGGCGAGATCCGCTGCCCCAACTACGCCTACGAGCGGGTCTTCCTCCACATGTTCCCCGGCCGCACCCTGGCCGACCTGGGGTTCTCCCCGCGCGAGACGGTACGGGGCCGGCTGGCGCAGCGTGAACAGGCGGCGCCCTTCTCCGCCTTCGCCAGGCACACCCACTCCGTCGGCTCCCCCGCCCCTTCGCGTTCCAAGGAGAGCGACGTGCTGCGTCGCGCGTTCATGGCGGGGGGTTCCGCGACCGTGGCGGCCGCGACCCTCAGCCTCACCCTGCTCGGCGACACCCGCCGACTGCCCTCCCGCGCCGGTGAGTCCGAGGCGGCCGCCGTCGAGGACGCCGTACGCCAGATCCGGCTGCTGGACGACCGGCACGGCGCCGACGCCCTGTACCGGCGGGCCGCCGAACCCCTGCGCACCGCGTACGCGTTGCTCGACGCGGGCGCGACCCGGCAGTCCACCGAGGACCGACTGCACGCGGGCGCGGGCGAGCTGGCCATCTCGGTGGGCTGGCTCGCGCACGACTCGGGCCGGTTCGACGACGCCCGCTCGCACTACGCGGAGGCGCTGGCCACGGCCCGGGTCTCCGGCGACGCCGGCCTGGAGGCGCACGCCTTCAGCAACATGGCCTTCCTCGCCCGGGACTGCGGGCGCCCCCGCGAATCGGTACGGGCCGCCCAGGCGGGCCGCCGGGCCGCCCGTTCGCTCGGTTCCCCGCGGCTCCTGTCGCTGCTCGCCCTGCGGGAGGCGGGCGGCTGGGCCGGACTGTCGGACCGCAAGGCCTGCGAGGAGGCGCTGACCCGGGCGCACACGGACTTCTCGCGCGGCGAGGCGGGGGCGGACCCCGAGTGGATGTCCTTCTTCGGCGAGGCCGAGCTGGAGTCCCTGGAGTCCCGCTGCTGGGCCGCGCTCGGAGAGCACGCCCGGGCGGCCCGGCACGCCCGCCGGGCGGCGGACCTCCAGGACCCGCACTTCGCCCGCAACGTCGCCCTCTACACCGCCGAGCTGGCCGACAACCTGGCCCACGCGGGCGCCCCCGACGAGGCCGCCTGGGCGGGCGGCCGGGTGCTGGAGCTGCTGGAGGAGGTCCAGTCGACCCGGATCCAGTCCATGCTGGCGGCGACGGCCCGCACGCTGGTTCCGCACCAGCGCTCCCCGCGCGTGGGCGCGTTCCTCGGGCGGCACGCGTCGGCCTGACCCTCCGGGGGGCCAGGGGGGAGCGGCCCGCTGCGCACGAGCCTCCGGGCTCCGCCCCAGACCCCGCTCCCCAAACGCCGGAGGGGCTGGATTACTCCAGGTGCCCCGTGTCGTTCCAGCGCTCCAGCGCGGGGACCCCGTACGCCCAGCCCAGGACCGACAGCGAGGTCGGCTCCAGCCGGATGCGGGCGCCGAAGGAGGCCTCGAAGCCGAGCCAGCGCGCGGCCAGGGTGCGCAGGATGTGGCCGTGCGCGAAGACGAGGACGTCGCGTTCGGCCGAGCGGGCCCAGGTGACGACCTCGTCCGCGCGGGCCGAGACCTCCGCGACGGACTCGCCGCCCGGGACCCCGTCGCGCCAGATCAGCCAGCCGGGCCGGATCGCCTGGATCTCGGCCGGGGTCATGCCCTCGTAGTCGCCGTAGTCCCACTCCATCAGCGCGTCCCACGGCTCCGCCTGGATTCCGAAGCCGGCCAGGTCGCAGCTCTCGCTCGCCCGCACGAGGGGGCTGGTGCGCACCTCCAGCCCGCGCAGGCTCGCCCACGGGCCGCGGGCGAGGCGCTCGCCGAGCAGCTTCGCGCCCCGCTTCCCCTCCTCCAGCAGGGGCACGTCCGTGCGTCCGGTGTGCTTGCCGAGCTGGGACCACGCCGTCTGGCCGTGACGGGCCAAGAGGATGCGGGGGGCCATATGAGTTCTCCCGGTTGAGAAGCGAGATGGGCGGTACGGGCGGAGCATCGACGGCCCCGACCATTCGCACGGCTTTGCGGGTATTGCGTCGCCGCTCCATCATCCATCAGATGAACGCCACGCAACCCTTGCGTCTTCACACACGTCATACGCCGTATGACTAATAGGCGGCAGCCTCCGCGTTGGTGGGCCGAACTGCTGCTCCTGGGACTCGTCTACGGGGCGTACTCGGGTGGCAGACTCCTCGCCCGGGGCGACGTAGGACTGGCGGTGGACCACGGGCTCGCGATCCTGCGTCTGGAGGAGCTCCTGGCCATGGACCTGGAGCGGCCGCTCAACCGGCTCTTCACCGGGCAGGCGGTCCTCGGCATACCCGCCGACTTCGTCTACGCCTCCCTGCACTACCTCGTGACCCCTGCGGTGCTGGTCTGGCTCTACCGGCGCCGCCCCCAGCAGTATCGATTCGCCCGCACCTGGCTGATGCTCTCCACCCTGCTCGGACTCGTCGGCTTCGCCCTGGTGCCCACCTGCCCGCCCCGGCTGCTCGACGCCTCGTACGGGTTCACCGACACGATGGCCCAGTACAGCGCCTACGGCTGGTGGGGCGCGGAGGCCAGCGCGCCGCGCGGGCTCGGCTCCTTCACCAACCAGTTCGCGGCCATGCCCAGCCTGCACGTGGGCTGGGCCCTGTGGTGCGGGGTCGTGCTGTGGTGCTGCGCGCGCCGGCCGCTGGTCCGGGCGCTGGGGGCCGCGTACCCGGCCGTCACCACCGTGGTGGTCATGGGCACGGCCAACCACTACTTCCTCGACGCCGTCGCCGGGGCCGCCGTGATGGGGGCCGGCTACCTGGCGGCCCGCGCCCTGCCCGCCGGCATCACCGGGGTCGCCGGGGTCGCCGGGGCCCGAGTCCTCGCGTCCGCCGGGCCCGACGGGTCCGCCCCGCACACCACCCGAACAGCGGGTTTTCGCGGTAAGTCCACGATTGTCAGTGGCGGATGGGAGACTTCCGCGGGTGAGCTCCTACCCGTCCAGCGCCTCGCCGCCGCAGACCCCGCCGCGGTCCCCCGCGCCGACGGCGCAGCCGCCGGCCTGGCAGACCGCACAGGCCGCACAGGCCGCGCAGGCCGCGCAGCCGATGAGTCCCCCGACTCCCCCGAAGACGCTGCGGCAACGGCTCGCTGATCTGCGCGGCGCCGATGTCGCACCGCGCCCGCTCGACGCCCGCGCCCTGGCGGCCCTCGCCGCCAACCCCGGGTGCGGCAGACGCGCCCTGCTCGACGGCGCCGGCGTGGACAAGACCGTCCTCGCGGCGGCCCTCGGCTCCCCGGCGGCCTTCGGCCAGTCGCAGTTCGCCATCGTGCGCGGCAACTCCTTCGAGGCCAAGGTCAAGGGCGACGGCGGAGCCGAGCTGCTGCGGCTGGTGTACGAGCACCTCGGCGCAGGGTTCGATGACGCGGGGCCCGCCGGCGCGGCCGGCCCGCCCGGACCGGACGCCCTCACCCCCGACCTCACCGCCGCCGGCCCCCAGGGCCGCGCCGCCCGGACCGCGCTCGCGCTGCGCGAGGCGACCGCCGCCGGGGCCTGGACCCTGCTCGACCACCCCATGCTCGCGCTGGAGGTGGCCGGCTCCCCCGCCTACCTGGAGCCGGACGCCGTCGTCGTGCACCCCGACGGGCGCTGGACCGTGGTGGAGATCAAGTCGTTCCCGATGATCGACGGATCCGCCGACGCCGCGAAGGTGGGCGCCGCCGCACGCCAGGCCGCCGTCTACGTCCTGGCCCTGGAGACGACCGCCGCCAAGGTGAAAGGCGCCGAGGTCGGGCACACCGTGCTGCTCGTCTGCCCCAAGGACTTCTCCAACCTGCCCACCGCGGCCCCGGTCGACATCCGCCGCGAGCGCTCGGTGACCCGGCGCCAGCTGGAGCGGCTCACCCGCGTCGAGGAGCTGGCCGAGAGCCTGCCCGCGGGCCTCACCTTCGATCCGGCGTGCTCCGCCGAGGAGCTGACCGAGGCGGTGTCGGCCGTGTCCGCCGCCTACGCCCCCGAGTGCCTGGCCGCCTGCGAGCTGGCCTTCCACTGCCGGGACCGGGCGCGCACGGCCGACGAGGTGACCACGCTCGGCCGCTCCGTCCGGGGTGAGCTGGGCGGGCTGACCACGGTCGAGGCCGCCCTCGCGGCGGCCGCGGGCTGCGGTGCGCCCGGCGGCACCGGCCCCGACGGCACCGACGGCACCGGCCCCGCCCCCGACGTGGCCTTCGAGGACCCCACCGCGGCCGCGCTGCGGTACGCCGCCCGGCTGCGCGCCGAGGCACTGGAGCAAGCCCCCGCCCGCATCCGCCCGAAGGTCGTCGAATGTCCCTGCTGAACACCCTGGCCCGGCTGGAGGCCGTCCGCGCCGGGCGGGCGCGGCCGCTGGCGACCGTACGGCACCGGCATCTCGGCGAGCAGCCGCTGGTCTTCGTACCGCTGACGACCGCGGGTGAGGCCGGGGCCCCGCTGGGCGCGATGTTCGGCACCGACCGGCAGGACCCCCGGATCCTGGTCGTGCCGCAGCCGCGCGACCGGGACATGCGGTGGGAGTTCCTGGCCGAGCTCGCCCGGAACCTGATGCCGTACATCGACGGCTACGCGGACGCCGTCGAGCCGGTGGAGCGCACCGAGACCGACCCGGAGACGGGCAAGCGGGTCAAGGTGGAGGCCGAGCTCTGCCTGGACGCTCCGCAGCTGATCGTGCCGAGCCGCGCGGGCATCGAGTACGTACGGCTGCTGGGGCGGTCCATGCGGTTCCGGCGGACCGCCGAGGAGGACCCCGAGAACCCGTATCCGGTACCCACGCAGGTACCGCTGCTGGGCCGCTGGTTCACCCACTTCGCCGAGCGCTCCCGGGTACCCGGTGCCTCGATGCTGCTGTCGGCCACGGACCTGCTGTCGCGGCACTGGGCGACCGGCCAGAGCAACCTGGAGGACCAGCACCTGCAGGCGCTGCTGGCGTGGATCGACCCGCCCGAGGGGACCTCCGGCGCCGAGCAGGCGCTGCGCGCCGAACTCGGCCGGGACGAGCACGGCCAGTTGCTGCTCCCGCCGGCCGGTCCGGCCACCGATCCGGCCTTCGACAACAAGCTGCTGGCCCCGGCGATCGCGAAGTTCGACGCGGCGCGCATGAGCGAACCCAGGGACGGCGACGGTCCGCGGTTCGCCGAGCGGGCGGTCCGGCGGCTGGTCGTGGACCAGATGCAGAGCACCTGGTGGGCCGTGTGGCAGGCGCTGGACCTGATGCGCGAACTGCCTCCGGGCGAGCGGACCGAGGACCGCTGGACCGGTGACCGCTGGTCGTACACCGGCCACCGGGACCGGGTCCGGGCGGGCGAGGGCCCGCAGCCGCGCCGCGACGACGCGGTGACGGCCGCCCGCAAGCTCGCGACGCGGGAGACCGAGCAGGTGCGGCTCGACGCCCAGGAGGCGCTGGACGACCTGCTGGTGATGGCGGGGCGGCGGCTCGCGGGCGAGGCCTTCGCCGGGGAGGTCACCGAAGTGGTCATGGAGTGGACGGAGTCGAAGCGGCCGAGCCCGCGCCCGCTGGTGTGGGTGGCCACGGAGGACCGGCCGCAGCTCACCGAGGACGGCGGGAGCGGCGGCGCGGGCGGTGCGGGTCCCAAGGTGTACCGCTCGCTGGACGGGCGCCCGCAGAGCGCGCAGTTCGTGCGCCGGGAGGAGGACGGCCGGCTCCTGCTGCGCGTCCTCGACAAGATGGGCCGGGGCAAGGACCCGGAGCCGGGCTCGGTGCCGGAGAAGGGCGACCGGTTCTGCTGGACGCTCTTCGAGCACGATGCGCGCGGCGGCCCGAAGCTGCCGGACGCCGAGCGGACCCCGTGGACCCACGGCGGGCCGCCCGCGCACCTGACCGGTGACGCCCCCGCGCTGCCGCTGCCCGACCCCGTGACCGCCGAGGACCTCCTGTGAGCACCGCGAGCACCGCTTTCGATCCGGGCGCGGCCGCCGGCCGGGCCACCGACGCCATCCTGCGCGACACCCTGCACGGCGGGGCCCGGGGCGTGGTCGTCGACTCCCCGCCCGGGGCCGGGAAGTCCACCCTGGTGGTGCGGGCGGCCCGGGACCTGGCGGCGGCCGGGCGCCGGCTGATGGTGGTCGCGCAGACCAACGCGCAGGTCGACGACTTGGTGCTGCGGCTGCACGCGAAGGATCCCGAGCTGAAGGTGGGCCGGCTGCACAGCAGCGAGGGCGACGCCTACGATCCTGCGCTGCGCGACCTGGACTCGGTGGTCCTCTCGGCGAAGCCGGGGGACCTGGCGGGGCTGCCGGTGACGATCTCGACGGCGGCCAAGTGGGCCTGGGTCAAGGACGTGGAGCCCTGGGAGCACGCCATCGTGGACGAGGCGTACCAGATGCGCTCGGACGCGCTGCTGGCCGTGGCCGGGCTGTTCGACCGGGCGCTGTTCGTGGGCGACCCGGGGCAGCTGGACCCCTTCAGCGTGGTCGGCGCCGAGCAGTGGGCGGGCCTGTCCTACGACCCTTCGGCCTCGGCGGTGTCCACCCTCCTCGCGCACAACCCGGACCTGCCGCAGCACCGGCTGCCGGTGTCCTGGCGGCTGCCGGCTTCGGCCGCGCCGCTGGTCTCCCGCGCCTTCTACCCGTACACGCAGTTCCGCAGCGGCACGGGCCCGGGCGATCGGCGGATGTCCTACGGGGTCGCGGGCGACGGCTCGGGCCCCGACCGGGTGCTGGACGAGGCCGCCGAGTCGGGGTGGGGGCTGCTGGAGCTGCCCGCCCGGCACACCCCGCGCACCGACCCGGAGGCGGTCCGGGCGGTGGCCCTGGTGGTGCGCCGGGCGCTGGACCGGGGTGCGGTGACGGTGGACGAGCACGCGGGCGGCCCGTCCCCGCTGACGGCGGACCGGATCGCGGTGGGCACCGCGCACCGGGACCAGGCGGCGGCGGTCCGGGCGGCGCTGTCCGCGCTCGGGGTCACGGGGGTCACCGTGGACACGGCCAACCGGCTCCAGGGCCGCGAGTACGACCTCACGGTGGTCCTGCACCCCCTGTCGGGCCGCCCGGACGCGACCGCCTTCCACCTGGAGACGGGCCGGCTGTGCGTACTGGCCTCACGCCACCGGCACGCCTGCGTGGTGGTGGCCCGGGCGGGGATAGCGGACCTCCTGGACGCCCACCCGTCCTCGGAGCCGGTGCAGTTGGGCGTGACCATGAAGTTCCCGGACGGGTGGGAGGCCAACCACTCGGTACTGGCCCACCTGGCCGAACACCGGGTGGTCTGGCGGCCGTAGCCACGGTCAGCGGGTCTTGCGCTCCACGCCGAGGCGGGTGCGGAGCAGTTCGCCCACCTCGGCGAAGGTGCGCAGCTGTTCCGGGGTCAGGATGTCGATCAGGTGGCGGCGCACCGACTCCACGTGGAGCGGGGCGGCCGTCATGATCGTGGTGACGCCCTGCTCGGTGAGCACCACTTCGGCTCCGCGTCCGTCGTCGGCCACCTCTTCGCGGCGGACGATGCCCCTCTGCTCCATCCGGGTGAGCTGGTGGGAGAGCCGGCTGCGGGACCACTGCATGAGGACGGCGAGGGCGCTGATGCGCATGCGGTGGCCGTCGGTGGAGCCGAGGACGGACAGGACGTCGTAGTCGGCTTCGGAGAGCCCGCTGTCCTGGGTCAGATCGCGCGCGATATCGGCGTTGACCAGCGGGAACATCCGCCGCCAGGCGTACCAGGCCTGCTGTTCGGACTCACTGAGCCAGCGAGGTGCGCTGTCACTCCCGTTCTCGGTCATGGTCGAAGTCTAGCCCGGTACGTGACACGTCACCTACCTAGTTGACACGTCACCCATTCCTGCGCTTCCATGGGCGCAACGCCATAGGTGACACGTCAACAAAACTTTCCAGGCCGCGAGGAGCCCACCGTGAACCCGCACCCGATCCGCCTGCACGTCGTCTCCGCCTCCGTCCGCCCCACCTCCGCCGCCCGCCCGCTGGCCGGCTGGGCCGCCGGCCGGGCGCGCGAGCACGGGCGCTTCGACGTCACCCCCGTCGACCTCGCCGAGATCGACCTGCCCTTCCTCGACGAGCCCGAATACGCCTCCACCGGGATCTACGCCCACCCCCACACCCGCGCGTGGAGCGCCCTGGTCGACTCCGCCGACGCCTTCCTGTTCGTCCTGCCGATGTACAACGGCGGCTTCACCGCCCCCTTCAAGAACGCCGTGGACTTCCTCTACCGCGAATGGCAGGGCAAGCCGGCCGGCCTGCTCTCCTACAGCGCGGGCGGCTCCGGCGGCGCCCCGGCCGGCCGGATGCTGCGGCCGGTGCTGGAGGCCGTCGGCATGGTGCCGACCGGGGCCTCGGTGGCCGTCCCGGGCATCACCGGGCTGGTCACGGCCGACGGATTCCGCGCCCCGGAGGGCCTCGCGGGCGAGCTCGCGGTCGTACTGGACGAGCTCGCCGCCCTCGCGAAGACGCCGGTCAGCGCGTGACGAGGGCCCCCGTCAGGTGGTCGTACGCGGCGTGCGCGTGCAGCCGTACGCCCGTGATCAGGGTGTCGTCGTCGGCGTAGAAGGCGGGGTGGTGGTTGCCCACCAGGCCCCGGCCACCGGGCACGGCCACGGGTTCGCCGCTCGCCGGGTCCAGGGCGGTGTCCTGGACGCCGAGCATCACGTACAGCCCGCCGAAGCGGAGGATGAGCTCGGAGACGTCGTCGTAGCCGAGCGTGCCGCCGACCTCCACCACCCGGTCCGTGCCCGCGACCCGGCGCAGGGTGGGCAGCGCGGCCTCGACCCAGGCCGCGTCGTTGCGCACGGCGGGCACGTCCTGGAGCAGCTCGACGGTCGCGGAGGCCCCGTAGGCCTCGGCCGTGTGCTCGGCCAGCACCGTCAGCCGGCGTTTGACCTCGGCCATGTCCCGCTCCTCGGCGCAGCGGATCGTGCCCCACAAGGTGACCGTTTCACCGATGACGTTGTACCGGCCGACGTCCTCGATGTGGCCGATGGAGACCGTGACCGGGGAGAACGCCGAGACCTGCCGGTACAGCTGGCCGATCCCGGTCAGCAGCGCCCCGACGGCGGGCATCGGGTCGATGCCGTACCAGGGCGAGGAGGCGTGGGACTGCCGGCCGGTGACGGTGACGCGGACCAGGCAGGAGGCCCCGTACATCGGGCCGGACTTGTAGCCCACCCAGCCCTTGGGGTGCGGGGTGACGTGCATGCCGAAGGCCATCGTGGGGACGGGGTCGTCGAAGGCCCCCTCGGCCACCATCAGGCGCGCCCCGCCCTCCTCGCCGACCGGCGGGCCCTCCTCGGCGGGCTGGAACACGAACAGCACGGTCCCGGGCAGCCGTTCCCGCACCCGTACGTCGGCCAGTGCGCGCGCGGCTCCGAGGAGCATCGCGGTGTGGCAGTCGTGGCCGCAGGCGTGCGAGGCCTGCCCGGTGGCGGCGAAGTCCGCGCCGCAGCGGTCGGGGACGGGCAGCGCGTCCATGTCGGCCCGCAGCGCCGCCACCCGGTCCCCGGGCAGGCCGCCGCGCAGCACCCCGACCACTCCGTGCCCGGCGATGCCGGTCCGCACCTCGTCCAGCCCGAACGCGGCGAGCTCCCGCGCCACGAGCCGCGCGGTGGCGGCCTCCCGGTTGGGCAGCTCCGGATTTCGGTGGAGGTGGCGGCGCCAGCCGATCACCTGCTCGATGCCCTCGTCGCAGAGCTTGTCCAGCGTCTCGTGCACACCATCGGTCATACGCACGTTCTAGCCCATGCGCCGGGACCCTCGGGCACCCTTGCGCGAAGCTGGACAATGGACGGTGGCCCGGAAGCTTTCGACCCGGAAGCCTTTCGACCCGGGGGCCTCCCGGCCGGGAGGCTTCCCCCACGTCCAGCAGGAGGACACGCATGGCAGAGCCCGAGCGGACCGAGCGGAGGCTGCGGCCCGCGCAGTTGCTCTTCGAGCCGTCGGAGACCGTCACGGACCCGGAGCACTTCTTCGACCTCGAATCGATCGACGACCCGCGGGAACTGCTGGTCCGGGCGACGGAGCTGACCCTGGCCTTCCGCGCCGCGCAGGAACGGGCGGTGGAGTTCCAGGCGGTGGCGGCGGCGCAGCTCGCGGATCCCCGGCGGTTCGACCGGCTCTCGGCGGCGACGATCGCGGAGCAGGCGGAGTGGACCGAGGACTACGCCCGCAAGATGATCGAGTTCGGCGAGCCCCTGCTGCGCGGCACCGCCCCCGAGGGCACCTGAGGTCGCGCCCGGCCGCGACCTCTGGCATATGCGGGGCGCAACATACCCCAGTCCCACCCGGCCTGTCCCGGTTTCCCGTAACTCCCGGAGATCGGTTCGCCACTCCGGGTAGACCTGAAGACATGACGACCCTGACCGGCTGCCCCGCGCTCGACCTGCGGACGACGACGACCGCCTCCGCGACCCACGTCACCCCGGCCGGCGCAGCCTGGCTGGCCTCGGCCTCCGCCCAGCCCGGAGGCACGCTGGCAGCCTGGCAGGCCCGGCCCACCGCGCCCGCCGTGCTGCCCTGCGGGACCGCCTTCGACGTCGTCAACGTCCCCCTCGTCCTCGGACGCCGGATGCTCGACCTGCTCTGGGCCGAAGGCCCCGGCTCGGGCCCGGCCGCCGTCCACCGCGGGCGGACCCTGCTCTTCGCCGCCCCCGGCACCGCCCACCGCCTCCCGGCCCTGCTGGCCTGGGAGGAGTGGAACACCCCCGTACCCGCCCCGCTCTGCCACGGCCGCGGCGACGCCGTCACCGTGCCCCCGCTGGCCGCCGACGGGGGGCCCTCGCGCTGGCTCGTGGCGCCCGATACCCGGCTGCCGTGGCTGCCCGGGCCGGAGGCTCTGCTGTGGGCGTTCGTCCGTGCCACCCGAGCTGCGGATATCGATTTTTCCGATCGCCGCCCGGGGTGCTAATGTCTTCCTCGTCACCAAGCGCCGCTAGCTCAGTTGGTTAGAGCAGCTGACTCTTAATCAGCGGGTCCGGGGTTCGAGTCCCTGGCGGCGCACAGACGGAAGAAGGCCCCCACGCGAGTGGGGGCCTTCTTCGTGTCCGGGGTCCCGCGCCCCCTACCGCTCCTCCCGCGTGATCTTCACCGTGTACGCGCCCGACTGTGTGCGGTCCGCCACTTCCACGGTGATCCCCTCGCCCGGGACGGTGAAGGTCTCCCCCACCTCCAGCGGCGCGTCCGCCAGCGGCGGGTACACCGAGCGGTCCCAGCAGGCCTCGGTGGCGGGGTGCGCGTCCACGACCTCGATCGGCCCGCCGCCGGAGGCCGCCTCGTTGCGGACCCGGTAGATGAGCACCCCCTCGGTGCAGGTGTCCCCGTCGTTGCCGGCGGAGCCCCGCGCCTCGACGGCGATCGCGCTGCCGGCGCCCGTACGGACCACCGCGAGCCGGGTTCCGCCCGTGCCGCCCGGGCGCGGGGCCTCGGACAGCGGCTGGAGGGTGTGCAGGGAGGAGCCGGCTCCCACACAGTCGACCTGGGAGGCGTCCAGCCAGCCGAGCTTCCACTTCTGCCAGGCGAAGAGGTCCGGGGCCATGCCGAACTGGCTGCCCATGACGTCCCAGTCACCGACGTACGTGTCCCAGTCCCCCTTGCCGTCGGAGGGCCGGTGGTAGAGGTCCGGCAGGTCGAAGACGTGCCCGGTCTCGTGGGCCAGCACGTTGCGGTCCGGCGGGTGCTTCTCGAAGACCGTGACGATGCGGCGCAGGTCGGTGCCGTCGGCCCGGATCGGCTGCTCGAAGTTGACGACCTTGGTGGCATCGGAGTCGACGCCGGGCGCCTCCGGGTCCGCGACGAAGTAGACGACGTCATACCGGCCGAAGTCCACCGCCGGATCGGCCCCGGCCACCGCGTCGCGCAGGTAGGCGGCCCGGTCCGCCGGGGCCCAGTCGCGCTGTATGCCGTAGGCGGCGGACGGCTTCGGCATCTGGATCCACTGCTTCTGCGGGTGCGGGACCAGGCGGAAGCGGCCGTAGGAGGCCCGCTCGAAGAACTCGCTGGTCGCCGGGAAGTAGTCGGCGGTGAGCTCGTCGGTGGTCAGGGTGGGGCGGTGGTCGGGGAAGGAGAGGAAGACCATGACCGCGTTGAGGGTCCGCTCGGGCTTGGGATAGGCGCCGTTCCAGCTGTCCAGGCCCAGGGAGTGGTGTGCCGCGGTACGGGTCAGCGCGCAGGGTCCGGCTCCGGGGGCGGCGACCGCGGGTCCCGCGACGAGCGACATGGCGGCGAGCGCCGTCAGGGAAGTGAGCGCCGCCGCCGTGGTTCGCATGCGGGAGCGGTCCACTCCCCCGGGTGTCTGCTGTCGCGGCACATCGACCTCCGGTGGTGGATTAGTACCTCTTCATCCACCTTGGGGCGATTGTCTTACTAATGCCCTGTTCCGCTGCCCCACACGAGTGAGCACTAGGGCAAGCCGGTGACGCCGGGTTTCGCACATTCGCCTACGGAAAGTCACGACCGATCAGGTCGGATCAGTGATGGGCGTCGGATGCTCACGGCCGTGCGGAAACGATCAGTCGCCGTCACGTCGACGATCCGTCATCACGCCGAACTCCCGCGCCCCGCACGGCGTCGCCGCTGGATAGGGCCGTCCGGGAACCTCTATGATCGGCACACTTTCCTGCACGGACACTCACACGCACTGCGGGAGCCAACGGTGAGCGGAACCCCAGATGGAACCGGTTCGGCGGCCGACAGCATCCGACCGGCCATGACGCAGCGTCACCCGGAACCGGCGACGACGCCGACCCCGGACCGTGCCGCGTGCACGCCGCACGATCGCGCGGCCGACGCCGCGTCCGATCCGACGGCCGACCACGGGGACGACCACGCGACCGACCACCTGGCCGGACCCACGACGGACCGCGCGACGGGCCACGCGACAGCCCCCACGACGAGCCACACGACCGGTCACGGGCCCGGCCGTCAGGCCACCCACCGGTCCGGCCACCAGGCCGAGTACCGGGCCGAGTACAGGGCCGACTACCGGGCCGCCTTCAACGCGGCCCACCTCCCCATGGCCGTCATCGACCGCACCGGCCACGTCACCCTCGCCAACCAGGCGCTCGCCGGCCTCCTCGGCTCCGAGCCGCACCTCCTCGCCGGGCAGTCCGCCGCCGACCTGGTGGACCTGGCCTCCGAGGCCCGCACCTGGCAGGCGTACCAGGAGGTCCTGCGCGGCCGCCAGGCCCGGCTGCGCTGCACCCGCCGCCTCAAGCACCCCGACGGGCACTCCCTGTGGACCGAGATCACCCTCGGGCCCGTCCCCGGGACGGGTGACGTCCTGCTGTCCGTCGCCGACATCAGCGACCGGCGCGACCTCCAGGCCCGCCTGCGCCACCTCCAGATGCACGACCCGGTCACCCGGCTGGCCAACCGCGCGCTGTTCTTCGAGCGGCTCTCCGCCGCCCTGGAGGCCTCCTCGTACGAGCACGGCGGCACCGGCCGGATCGGGCTGTGCTACCTGGACCTCGACGGGTTCAAGGCGGTCAACGACACCCTGGGCCACCGGGTCGGCGACCGGCTGCTGACCGCCGTGGCCAAGCGGCTGACCCAGTGCGCCGACCAGTCCGGCTACGGGCGCACCGGCGGGCACCTGGTGGCACGGCTCGGCGGCGACGAGTTCGCCCTGCTGGTCGAGGATTCCACCGGCACCGAGCAACTCGCGGACCTGGCGCGGAGCGTACTGGCCGCCGTACAGGAGCCGTTCGACCTGGCCGGGCAGCGGCTGTCGGTCTCCGCCTCGATCGGGGTGGTGGAGCGGGCGGCGGCCGGAACGTCGGCGACGGGGCTGATGCAGGCCGCGGACACCACGCTGTACTGGGCCAAGGCGGACGGCAAGGCCCGCTGGACGCTCTTCGACCCGGAGCGCAACGCCCACCGGATGACCCGCCAGGCGCTGTCCTCGACGCTGCGGCCGGCCGTGGAACGGGGGGAGTTCGCGCTGGAGTACCAGCCGCTCGTGGACCTGGAGAGCGGGGTGGTGCGCGGGGTGGAGGCCCTGGTGCGCTGGAACCACCCGCAGTTCGGCACGCTGACGCCGAATCGGTTCATCGGCATCGCCGAAGAGGACGGCTCCATCGTCCAGTTGGGCCGGTGGGTGCTCCAGACCGCCTGCCGGCAGGCGCGGCGCTGGCAGATCGAGCAGCCCAGCGACTCCCCCGTCTTCGTGTCCGTCAACGTCGCGGTGCGCCAGGTCTGGGACTCCGACCTGGTCGGCGACGTCGCCGAGATCCTCGCGGAGACGGGCCTGGCGCCCCAGCTGCTGCAGCTGGAGCTGACGGAGTCGGCCGTGATGGGCTCGGCCGGGCGGCCGCTCCAGGCCCTGCAGGCGCTGAGCGACATGGGGGTGCGGATCGCCATCGACGACTTCGGCACCGGGTACTCGAACCTCGCCTACCTCAGCAGGCTGCCGGTCTCGGTGCTCAAGCTGGACGGCTCCTTCGTCCGCGGCTTCCGCTACGAGGAGGGCGCCCACCCGAACCCGGCCGACGAGACCATCGTCGAGGCCCTGGTCCAGCTCGCGCACCGGCTGGGCCTGACGGTGACGGCGGAATGCGTGGAGACCGCCGGCCAGGCGGCCCGGCTGCGCCGCGTCGGCTGCGACACCGGCCAGGGCTGGCTGTACTCCCGGGCGGTGGCTCCGGAGGCGATCGCCGCCATCATCAGCCGCCAGGTGGCTGCCGCCGCGGGAGCGGTCACGGGCACCGACCCCGGGCAACCGGAGGGACCCGCCCCGCACCCCGCCGTCTGAGCGGGAGCCACGACCCGGCGCAAGACACGGCCGCCCCCGGCCCCTGGAAGGGGACGGGGGCGGCCGGCGCTCGGCGCGGGGTGGGGGGGATCAGCAGGCGCCGAGGTCCTTCCAGACACCCCATTCACCGGTGGTGCCGGGCACCTCGTTCTGGGTCCACCACTGGGCCTTGTACTTGCGGCCGTTGTACGAGACCTCGCTGCCACCGGTGTAGACGGTGCCGTGGACGTAGGCCGCGGCGGTGCAGCCCGTGCTGGGCGGCGTCGTCGGAGGCGTGGTCGGCGGGGTCGTCGGCGGCGTCGTGGGCGGGGTGGTGGGAGGCGTGGTCGGCGGGGTGGTCGGCGGCTGGGTGGTGCCGCCGAGGGAGTCCGAGATCTGGTTCAGCAGGGTCGCGTTGGCGTCCAGGCCAAGCAGGGAGTACATCATCGCGCCGGCCAGGCCGCGCTGCTTGCCGTAGTCGACCCGGGCCTGGATGGACTTCTGGTTCAGGCCGGTGAAGAACTCGCCGTCCTTGAAGAAGTACGAGGCCTTGGCCTGGTCGTCCCAGAAGGTGGTCGCCGGGTTGTCGACGATGCCGCCGAGCTCCTTGTAGAGCGCGATGCCGGCCTGCTGGCTGGTCGGACGGGCGGCGGAGGCCAGGGTGGCGGGCTGGGCGAGACCGTTGGTGGTGCCGGGCTGCACGCCCTTCCAGCCGCGGTAGTAGAACTCGTAGCCCAGGACCAGCTTGTTGGCGGGGAAGCCGCCGGTGATGCCGTAGGCCGCGTTGCCGTCGATCCAGGAGTCGATGGCGTTCTTGACGCTGTACTTCTCGTTGCCCGGGGCGATCACGTCGGTCGGGTCGGACGACGAGGGCAGCAGCGGGGACTGGTGGTACGTCGGACCGTCCGAGTCCCAGGCGCCGTGCATGTCGTACGTCATGATGTTCGCGTAGTCGAGGTACGCGCCGATCTTGTCCGTCTCGATGTACTTGATCTTGTCCTGGCCGGCCGGGAGGGCCGAGGTCAGCAGGTACTTCTTGCCGCCGTTGGCCGCGCCGTGGGCGTCGAGCTGGGTGCGGAACTCCTTGAGCAGGAGCGTGAAGTTCTGCTTGTCCTCGGGGGCGTAGTGGTTGCCGAGGTGGCCGCCCGACGAGCCCGGGTACTCCCAGTCGATGTCGATGCCGTCGAAGATGCCGGCCGCGCTGCCCGCGCCGCCGTAGCCGCCCTCGACGGGCAGGTTGCCCTTGATGTACTGGTCGATGCAGGAGGAGACGAGCTTCTTGCGGGAAGCGTCGGTCTTGGCCGCGTCGCTGAAGTACTTCGAGTAGGTCCAGCCGCCGAGCGAGATGTTGATCTTCAGGTTCGGGTACTTCGCCTTGAGCTGCTTGAACTGGTTGAACACGCCGACGATCGGCTGGTCCCACTTGTCGGCGACGCCGCTGACGCTGTCGGCCGCGCTGAAGGACTTCTGGTAGTCGGCGTACGAGTCGCCCGCACCGTCACCGGCGTTGGGGTTGTTGTCGTCGCCCGCCGCCTTGTTCGCCTCGAAACAGGTGAGGTTGGTGGGGTGGATGTTGCCGAACGAGTAGTTGATGACGTCCAACTTGCCCGCTATGCCACGGGTGTCGAGGTGCTTGGGGTAGAAGGCGTTCCCGTACACCGACCACTGGTCGTAGTAGGCGATCTTGACGTTGCCGGCCGTCGCGGTGGTCCCGGCCTCGGCGGCCGAGGCGGTGGTGAGTCCCGCGAAGGCGGCCAGCGTCCCGCCGGCCAGCGCGGCCGTGGCGGCGGCCGCGATGAGGGATTTACGGATGTGCATGAACTGCCTCCGGGGAAGTGGGAGGGGAAGGCAAGACTTCAGGTGGGGATAGTGATAGCGATCACTCCGGCCCCGAGTCAATGGTTTGGACCAAAGAAGGACTAGACCAGTCCGGGCCCAGAACCCCACGTCAGCGACGTGGGACCACACCAAAAATCGCCCGCCACCCATGGTGACGAGCGATTTAAGGCTCCCTTGATTCACCCTCCGGCAAGGTTTCAGCAACAAACCAGCCAAACTCTGGTTGCCGGCGCGTGCGGGTTCCTCCGGGCTCCCCCGGGGCTCGTGTACACCCGTAAACCCTTCCGGGCGGGCACGCGTCGGCGGACCGGGCAGGCTTTCCGGTCACAGCACTACGCTCGCCCCATGGCTAACGATCGCGGTTTCACCTGCGCATGCTGCGGCGACCACCACGCAGAACTCCCCATGAGTCACTCGGCCATGGCCCCTGACGTGTGGGATCCCGCCTTCGAGAGCGATCCGGACAGCACGCTGTCGTCCGACCAGTGCGTGATCAAGGGCCAGCACTTCTTCATCAGGGGGCTGATCGAGATACCCGTGATCGGCAGCCGGGACGTCTTCTCCTGGGGCGTCTGGGTCTCTCTGAGCAGGGACGACTTCGCCCGTGCTCTCGAGGTGCGGAACACGGAGGGGCGCGAGCGCGCGAAGCCGTACTTCGGCTGGCTGAGCACCGAGCTCGCGCTCTACTCCGAGGGCACCATCGACCTGAAGACCAACGCCCACACCCGACCGGTCGGCAAGCGGCCCTTGATCGAGCTGGAGCCGACCGACCACCCCCTCGCCGTCGAACAGCGCACCGGGATCACGCTGGACCGCGTGCGCGAGATCGCCACGGCGGTGCTGCATCCGGCCTGACCCGCCGGTCGATCAGGAGGCGCGCGACGGAGCTCCGAACCGGACGTGCGGCGGGCCGGGTTCCCCCGGTCCGTGACCGGACCGGGGCGGGCGGCTCAGGCGTCGAGGAGCGGCATGCCGTACGCGTCCGCGACGAGGCCGTACGAGCGCAGGCGGGCCTGGCCGGCGTGGGCGTTGGCGGTCAGCATCAGTTCGTCGGCGCCCGTCCGCTTCGCGAGGTCGTCCAGGCCCGCGGTGACCTCGTCGGGGGTTCCGTGGACCACGCTCGCGAGCCGCTCGTCCACGAACTCCCGCTCCAGCGGCGTGTACGGGTACGCGGCCGCCTCCTCGGGCGTCGGGACCAGCCCGGGGCGCCCGCTGCGCAGCCGGAGCATCGCCAGCGCGCCGGTGAGCACCTGCGCGCGGGCCTCCGCCTCCGTGTCGGCTGCGAGGGCCCCGACCCCGATGACGGCGTACGGGGCGTCCAGGACGGCCGAGGGGCGGAAGGACTGCCGGTAGAGGTCGAGGGCGGGCAGGGTCCCGGCCGGGGAGAAGTGGTGCGCGTAGGCGAAGGGCAGCCCGAGTGCGCCGGCGAGGCGGGCACTGAAGCCGGAGGAGCCGAGCAGCCACACCGGCGGCCGCCCGGCGGGACCCTGCACCGGACCCGGTACCGCGTGCACGCGGGCGTACGGGTGCCCGTCGGGGAAGTCGTCGTCGAGGAAGCGGATCAGTTCCGCGAGCTGCCGGGGGAACTCGTCCACGGCCTCGTCGCGCCGCCCGGGCCCGCGCAGCGCGGCGGCCGTGTGCCCGTCGGTGCCGGGCGCCCGGCCGAGGCCGAGGTCGATCCGGCCCGGGGCCAGTGCCTCCAGGGTGCCGAACTGCTCGGCGATGGCGAGCGGGGCGTGATTGGGCAGCATGACCCCGCCCGAGCCGAGCCGGATCCGGGAGGTGTGGGCCGCGAGGTGGGCCAGGATCACGGCCGGGGAGGAGCTGGCGACCCCGGGCATGGAGTGGTGTTCGGCGACCCAGTGGCGGTGGTAGCCGCGGGACTCGGCGAGCCGGGCTATGTCGACGCTGGTGAGCAGGGCGTCGCGGGCGGTGCTGCCGGCGCCGACGGTGACGAGGTCCAGCACCGAGAGCGGCACCGGCGCCCGGCCGAGGGCCGTCCCGCGGATCCCGCCGGGGACCCCTCCGGCGCTCGATCCGTCACCCGGTCCGGCGCTCGGTCCGTCGCCCGGACGGTCGGCTCCCCGTCGTCCAGCGTCCTCCGCGTCCGCGATGTCACTCATCGTCTCTCCCGCTCCGCTCGCCCGTCCGTTCTCGTCCGTACGAAGAACCCGAACCGCGCGGCCGGTCCGGGCATTCCCGGCACTCTCGGACACCACCCATGACCTAGGCATATGCCAGTGGAGTAGATCCAGGCAGACCGGTGTGATTGAGCCATCAATCTCATCAACAGGCGCTCCACACGGCCCTCTTGATGGCTATCGTGTGAGAGCAAGCGGTAACAACCTGCTAGGGGGAAACCGTGGCGCTGAAGCCCGAGCCGACCGCGCCGTTCCACTCGGTGCAGTACGCCCTGCGCGTACTCGAAACGGTCGCACGCCATACCGGCGGCGTGACCGATGTACAGATCGCGCGTGAGACCGGCCTGCCCGCGGTCCATCTCGCCCCCATGCTCCTCATGCTGCGCCGGGAGGGGTACGTACTGCAGGTGTCCGACGGCGCCTACGCCATAGGGGACTCCCTCGTCCTGCTCGGCTCCGGCGTCGACCGCCAGCAGGCCCTGCAGGACAAGCTCCAGGACACCCTGGACCGGCTCCGGGACTCCGTCGGCGCCGCGGTCTACATCAGCCGGTACGTGGACGGCGAGGTCCGGATCACGCAGTTCGCGGACAGTCCGCGCACCCCCAAGGTCCACGAGTGGGTCGACTTCCGCTCGGCGGCGCACGCCAGCGCGGTCGGCAAGTGCCTGCTGACCCAGCTCGACCTCGACGGCCGGCGCGACCACCTGTCCCGGCACAAGATCGCCCGGCTGACGTCGAAGACCATCGTGAACGAGCGGATCCTCTTCTCGAAGCTGGACAGCCAGCCGGCCACGGTGCCCACGCTCGACCTGCAGGAGTACGCCGTCGGCACGGTCTGCGCGGCCGTCCCGATCACGGCCGGAGCCTCGGTGGGCTGCCTGGCCCTGTCCCTGCCCGTGGAGCACGCCCACCGGCTGCGGGCCGCGGCCGACGTGCTGAACCGCAAGGCCGCGCCGCTGCTGCTCTCGCTCACCCTCTGAGCCACGGGGCCCTGCGCGACAGGGCCCCGGACACCGGGCCGGGACCGACCCGCACAGGCCCGGAAAACACTTCGGGCGGTTCCCGGTGAACCGGAAACCGCCCGAAGGACAGGTGCGCCGCCAGGGACTCGAACCCCGGACCCGCTGATTAAGAGTCAGCTGCTCTAACCAACTGAGCTAGCGGCGCCTGCTGACAGAGAAAATACTACCTGCTCCTCCAGGGTGCTCAAAACCGCCTCCCCAGACGCCTCCGGAGGCCCCGCCGGCGCCCCCGTCAGCGGCTCAGCAGATCCGCCCGCCCCTGGGCCTCGTAGGCGGCCAGGAGCCCGGCCAGGTCCTCCGCTTCCAGTCGCCGGTACGCGTCCTCGCCCGGCGGCCGCCACCACACGGGGTCGGTGGTCTGGAAGGCCTCGCCGCGCAGGGAGACCCGGTGGACCTTGTTGGTCGCCGTGGTCGGCATGACGCCGACGACGCGCACGTAGCGCGGGGCCATCTTGGTGCCGAGGTCGGGCTGGGCGGCGAGGAAGGACGCGAACCCCTGCGGGGAGAAGACGGCCCCCTCGCGCAGGGCCACGGCGGCCATGACCTGGTCGCCCGCCACCTCGTCCGGTACGGCGTACACGGCCACCGCGGCCGCCCGGGTCCAGCGGGCCAGGATGTTCTCGATCACCGCCGCGGCCAGGTTCTCGCTGTCGACGCGCAGCCGGTCGTCGGTGCGGCCGGCGAAGTAGAGGAAGCCGTCGGGGTCGCGGAAGAAGAGGTCCCCGGTCCAGTACCAGCCGTCGCGGGTGCGGGCGGCCTCCGCGTCGGGGTTGCGCCAGTAGCCCTCGAAGAGGCTGCGGCCCTTGTTGACCAGCTCGCCGATGGCCTCGGCGCCGTTGAGGAGGCGGCCCCGCGGGTCGAGCACGGCCGGCGGGCACTCGCGGCCCGTCTCCGGGTCGATGACGGCCAGGTCGTCGCCGGCGCCCGCGCGCCCCAGGGCGCCCGGCGGGGTGTCGGGGGTGCGCTGGACGGAGGCGCCGCCCTCGGTGGCCCCGTAGCCCTCGACGAGGCGGACCCCGAAGCGCTCGGCGAAGCGCGCCGCGTCGACCGCGCCCGCCTCGGTGCCGAAGCCGAGGCGCAGGGTGTGCGCGCGGTCGTCGGGGCGGGGCGGGGTGGCGAGGAGGTACTGCACCGCGCGGCCTACGTAGGTGAAGTACGTCGCCTCGTAGGCCCGTACGTCGTCCAGGAACGCGGAGGCCGAGAAGCGGCGGCGCAGCGCCACGGCGGCCCCGCCCGCGAGGGCGGGGAGCCAGTCGGCGATGACGGCGTTGCCGTGGAAGAGGGGCATGCAGACGTAGTGGACGTCGTCCGGGGTGACTGAAAAGTGACGTGCGAGCGAGGCGCCGGCGCCGGCCAGGCGGCCCTGGGTGCAGATGGCGGCCTTGGGGGCGCCGGTGGAGCCGGAGGTGAAGTAGAGGAGCAGCCGGGAGGACGGGCTCGGGCCGGGGCCGAGCGTCGCGTCGCCGGGCTTCGCGCCCGCGTACGGGGCGAGCAGGGCCTCGTACTCGTCCGAGTCCGTCACCAGGAGCCGTACGCCGGGCAGGTCGAGGCCGCGCAGGAGCGGCAGGTGGGTCCGCTCGGTCACCAGGATCCGGCAGTCGGTGTGCAGGATGTCGCGGGCCAGCTCGGGACCGCGCCGGGTGGGGTTGATCCCGGCGACGGCGGCCCCGGCGAGGGCCGCCGCGCCGAGCCAGAACGGGAACTCGGGGGTGTTGTCGAGCAGCACCCCGATGTGCGGCTCCGCCCCCGGCGGCAGCAGGTCGACGAGGAGCGCGGCGCGCGCCGCGGCCTCCCGGGCGGTCCGGTGGTGGCTGAGGACGCCGTCGGCGTACTTCAGACCGGGCCGGTGGTCGCCCCATTGGCTCGCGATGAGCTCCGCGACGGTTTCGGGTGTCGTCGTCCGCATGCCGCCGGAGAATAGCTGACGTTCCGTCAGAATTGAACGCCGCGGCGGGCCGTAGCGATCAGAACTGGACGTCGGAGCAGGAGTAGAAGGCGTTGACGGTGTCGTTGACGGTCCACACGGCGAGGATCATGTGCCGGCCGGTCTTGCCGCTCGGCATGGCGCCCTGATGGACGGTGGTCATGGCGGGGCGGGCACCGTTGTAGGCGACCGTGAGGAAGGGCTGCGGGTCGAGGGCGGCGCGGGTGAGCGGCTTGGTGGGGTCCCAGCCGTTCTTGGTGACGTAGTACCGGAAGTCGGTGGTGGAGTGGTTCGCGGTGAACTGCCAGCGGAAGCTGTAGCTCTGCCCGCTGGTCACCGGGGTGGCCGGCCAGGCGCCGCCGCGCGGGTCGTCGAGCTGGGCGAACTCCGTGTGGTTGGCCGAACATATGCGGCCGTCGGCGGGACCGGCGGCGGGGAACCCCTTGAGGCCCTCGACGCTCTGGGGCTCCCACTGGATGGCGCCGCAGTCGGAGACGGTCTTGTTGGCGCAGAGCTTCTGGCGGCTGATCGGGGTGTCGGTGTACCCGTGGCTGCTGGCCGTGGGGGCCGTGACGAGCGCGAGGGCGGCGACGACTCCGAGGCCGACGGTGGTGGCGGTGGCCGTGGCGGCGGCCCGCTTGGTTCTGGGCATGCGGAAGGAACGCATGAGGCTGATGCTCCTTGAACGTGGGGGGATGTCCGGAGAGAGCGTGCGCACGCGTGGGGATGGGCCGTACCGGTTTCGGCGGCACGGCCCGTTCACGAGCTCTGGTTTAGGTCTAGACCAAGTTCCACAGTATTGACGGGAGTTGGCCATGTCCAGACCAACGGAAGAACGGGTGGTCCGGACCACCCGGATTCCACCCGTTCTCCTGTCGGCCTGAGTTGGCCCGCTCCGGCCTGCGCTCCGGCCTGTGCTCCGGCCTGCGAGGGCTACTCGGCGCGGCCCGTGTAGAAGGCGACGGTCAGGTCCTTCACGAGGGCCTTGCGCTCGTAGTCGTCGAGCTCCACGAGCCCGCGCGAGGTGAGGCGGTGGACGGTGTCGTCCACCGCGTCGACCACCGAGGTCAGGACGGTGTCCCGGTGCTTGGCGTCGATCGCCGCGACCCGGCGCCGCCGCATGGCGTCCGCGACTTCGGGGGCGTACTCGATCCGGGTGGGCTGCGCCGAGAACACCTCCACGCCCACCGCCTCGGTCTCCGCCGCCAGCATCCGGGTCAGCGCGTCGCCGACGGCCTCGGCGTCGCGCAGGGTCGGGGCGGCCTCGTGGAAGGCGTCGGCGGGGAGCTGGGACAGGACCCTGGCCATGGCCGATTCGACCTGCTCGGCGAGGTAGTCCACGTGGTCGGCGACGGCCAGGGTGGCGCGGGCGGTGTCCTTGACCTGCCAGACCACCTGGACGACGACCTGGAGGGCGAGCCCGCCGGAGTCCACGGCGGGCATCGGGTCGCTGCGCCAGTGCCGCAGCCGGACGTCGACCCGGCGGCGCAGCAGCAGGGGGCTGATCCAGGTCAGGCCGGAGCGGCGGACGGTGCCGCGGTAGCGGCCGAAGAGGGTGAGCACCCAGGCGTGACCGGCCCGGCCGCGGCCCAGCCCGCCGAGGGCGAGGAGCGCGACGACCCCGAGGAAGGCGAGCGGCGGCCAGAACCGTGCCTGCAGTCCCCGGTAGGGGCGGGGTTCCGCGCCGAACGCCAGCGCGAGGGAGTCCGGGACGGCCCCGGCCCGCCAGAGGACGACCGCGCAGCCCGCGAGCGCGATCCCGCCGACGGCCACCGCGATCCAGCCGGGCAGCACCGGGCCGTGGTGCTCGTGGAGCCGGTCGTCACCACGGGGAACGCGGCGTCCGGGGGCGGACCGGGGCGCGGGGGCGGCCTGGGCCTTCGGCCGGCTCGGCTCCGGCTTCGGCTCGGGCTCGGGCTTCGGCTGCCGGGGCTGCGGCTGGGCGGCGCCGCGGAACGGCAGGTGCACCGGCACCTCGGTCACCGCGACCCCGCGCACCCCGGTGACCAGGGGCAGGTCCTGCGTATCGTCCTCCGCGATCCGCGCCACGGCCCGCGCGACGACCTCGACCACCTCGGCAGCCCCGGGCCCGGGGACCACTCCGCCACCGGTCGCGGACTGCGCGGCGGTGTCGGCCTCGCCGTCCGCACCCTCCCGCGCTCCGGGTCCGGCATCGCCGGCGTCACCGGCGTCACCGGCGTCACCGGCGGCGCCCGGTCCGGGCACCGACCAGGTCACCTCCCGCCCGCCGGGCGGGTCGCCGGGATCGGCATCTGCCGGCCCGGGCAGGTCCGGTACGGGGTACGGATCCGCGTACTCGGCCTCCGGGGCGGGGCCCGGGACCGCGTGCTGCGGAGCGCGGCCCTGCTCGGTGGACGAGCCGCCCTGTCCGGGCAGGTCCCGGGCAGCGGGCGGACCCGCGTGCCGTGGAGCGTGCTCGGCCTTGGCGGGCACGGCGGCCGGGGGCCAGGCCTCGTCCTGCGGGTGGGGCCGGGCGAATTCGGTGTCGGGATTGCGCAGCCGGAGCGTGGCCGCACCGGCGTGGGCCGCCTCGTCCTGGGGATGCAGGATGTCCACCCCCGGCTCGGCCTGGGCCCGCGCCGCCGGTACGTCGCTGCGCGCACCCTCACCCGCCCGTCCGGCGGGCCCGTGCGGGGCGACGGCAGTGGCCTGCACCCCCGCCCCCACGGCGACGAGCCCGTCCGCGTCCCGGTCCGCCCCGGCCGGAGCCGGCCGGGAGGCGGCTTCGGCGCGTGCGGACCCGGACGGCTCACCCGCCAGTGCCCAACCCGTGGGCGCGGCCCACTCGGTCACTGCCGCCGCGGGCACGGGCGACACGGAGGCGGCGACCGGCACCGCGTCGGAGCCCCCGGCCACGAAGGCCTCGGCCCGCCCCGAAGGCACGGGGACGGGCGCGGCCTGCACGGGGGCGGCCTGCGCGGACGCGGACCGCGTGGCCGCGGCCACGTCGGGCGCGGCCGACAGGTGTGCGCCCCGCTCGGCATCGGCATCGGCATCGGCATCGGCCGGGACCCAAACCGCCGCGGCCGGCACGGGCGTGGCCCGGTCGGGCGAAGCCGACAGGTACGAGCCCGGCTCGGTGCCGGCCCCGGCCGCCACCCACCCTGCGGCAGCCGGCACGGACTCGGCCCGGTCAGGCTCGGTCGCATCCGGCACGGCTGCGGCCGGCACGAGCGTGGCCGGCACGAGCGTGGCCGGGTCGGGCGAAGCCGACAGGTGCGAGCCCGGCTCGGTGCCGGCCTCGGCGACTGCCCACCCGGCCTCGGTCGGTGCGGACTCCGCCGCAGCGGCCCAACGGGGTGCGGCAGCTGCCGGTGCGGCTCCGGTCGGCGCGGCTGCGGTCGGTGTGGCTGCCGCCGGTGCGGTGGTGGGCCCGGGCTGGATCGCCGTGGACTGTTCCGCTTCGGCCGGAGTCGGGGCGGACGGCGTCGGGGCGGACGGAGGCGGGGGCGTCGCCCGGGGGGTCGGGTGCGGGGGGATCTCGAAGGTGCCTGTGGTCGATGTCGTGCGCGTGGGGTACATCGTTGCCTCCGTCATGCGAACAGCCGGCGCCAGGTTTCCGGGCCCGGGTAGCCGTTGGCCTCGGCGCCGCGCCAGCCCTGGGCTCGCTGGAACGCCTCGACGTTGCGGCGGTCGGACTCGCCCCAGCGGGGGCCCGGTCCGGCCGTGTAGTACTTGCCGAAGCCCTTCTTCACCAACTGGCGGCCAAGGGCGGTGATGGACGGGTGGGACGTGCCCGGCCGGAAGACCGACGCCCCGGGGAAGGCGGGCTTGCCCGCGGGGCCGGGTGCGCCGCCCGTGAGCGGCGGGATGTCCTTGCCCTGGTGCCTGACGAGCAGCCGCCAGGTCTGTGCGCCGGGGACTCCGTCGGCCTCCGCACCCGTCCAGCCCTGGGCGCGCTGGAAGGCCTCGGTCGCCTGCCGGTCGGCGTCGGACCATTTGGTGCCGACGCCCTTGGGGTAGAAGCGCAGCCCGCCCCGCTCGGACAGCATCCGGCCGAGCTGGGCGACGTAGCCGTTGTCCGCGCCCGGCCCGAATTTCGACGCACCGGGGAAGGTGGCCGAGACGACCGGCGTACCGCCCGGCGCGGGCGGCTCGCCGGTGGCCGGGGGCTCGGGAACGACTCCGCCCGCCACCCCGTTGAAGCGGTACGGAACGTACTTCACCGCGTTGTTCCAGTAGCCGTACGGCGTGGCCAGCTTCCGCGTGGTCGGCCGCGTCTGCTCGTAGGCGACGTAGTGCGTGCGCGTCTCGTCCACCCACCCGCCGAAGAGCACGACGTGCGAGCCCTTGTTGGGGTCGGCCGGGTTGTGGAAGAGCAGCATGTCTCCGGGGAGCAGCTCCTCCTTCGTGATCCGCGTCGCGAACTTGTCGAGGCTGCCGGTCCATTCGTTGGTGCCGAGGTTCCAGGCCATCGAGACGTAGCCGGAGCAGTCCTGCCGGTACCCGTCCGACCAGTACTCGGCCATGCTGTACGGGACCTGCGCGTCCAGCCACAGCTTCGCCCGGTTGATGATCGTCGCCCGGTCGGTCCGCCGCACCGCGGAGGGCGCTCCCGGCAGCCCGGCCGGTTTCGCGGGGGTTCCCTTCGCTCCCTTCGGCCCGTGCAGCGGGGCCCGGCCGCCCTGCGGGGAGCCGGGGTCGTCCAGGGCCACCCGGCCGCCGGGGCCCGGTGCGGCCGTGGCCACGGCCGCACCGCCGCCGCCGAGGACCACGCCCGCGGCGGTGGCCAGGACCAGCGCCCGGCGGGCTCCGCGCGCGGCGGGGTGTCCGCCGTCGCGCAGCGGTATGGCCCGGGCGCGCGCGAGCGTGCGACGGCGCTGGGCACAGCCCTGGCACGGACAGTCGCCGGCGGGCTCGTACTCCTCGAAGGAGGGCAGCGGCATCGGCGGCATCGCCTCGGCCATCGCCGTCTGCGCCGGCATCGGCGTCGGCATGGGCGTCGAGGCCGGCGTCGCTTCGTACACGTGCGTCGGAGGCTGCATCGTCATGCGGTTCCGTCCACTCCCCTGCTCGTCACTGGTCGGCCGGGACCGCATCTGGCGGGGCATCAGATGCGGCTTGGCCCAGACATATCGTGCACGACAAAACCCCCAAACATGGGTTAATCGGACAGAACGCGCGCGGCTTGTCACGAGCACCCGTGGCGGTGGGGTAGAGTTTTCCCTGTCACCAAGCGCCGCTAGCTCAGTTGGTTAGAGCAGCTGACTCTTAATCAGCGGGTCCGGGGTTCGAGTCCCTGGCGGCGCACAGACGCAGAGAAGCCCCTCACAGTGAAAACTGTGAGGGGCTTCTTCGTGCTGCGCGTGGTGTGCGCCGGCCGCTTCAGACCGCCGTTCCGGGGCGGACTCCGACGCCCGTCAGGTACGCCGACACGACCACGTTCGCCGAGTACTCCTTGGCCGCCTTGTCGTAGGTGCCGCCGCAGGTCACCAGCCGCAGTTCGGCCCGGCCGCGGACCTTGGGGCCGTAGACCTTGGCGGGATCGAAGTCCGCGCGCTCGTGGACCCGTACGTCCTCGATCGTGAACTCCGCCACCGAGCCGTCGGCCCGCAGCACCCGCACCTTGTCGCCCGTCTTCGCCGAGCTCAGGCCGTAGAACACCGCGGGCTTCGCCCGCGTGTCCACGTGCCCGACCAGCAGGGCCGTCCCGGCCGTGCCGGGCTGGGCGCCGCCGCGCCACCAGCCGACCGTGCCCGGGTTCTCGTACGGGGGCGCTTCGATCGCCCCCTTCGTGTCGAGGTCCCGGACTATCACCGGGGCCTGGACGCCGAGGGACGGTACGTCGACCCGCGCGGGCGCGGCCGGCCCCAGCGGGGTGTGCGCCGCGGGCATGCCCGGGGCGGCCGGTCCGCCGGCCTGGCCGGGCAGGGGTATCGCGACCCCGGTGATCTCACGGCCCCACAGCCACAGGCCGAGGACCAGCACCGACCAGGCGGCGAAGGTCAGCAACCGGGAGCCGCCGGAGCTCCTCGGCTCGCCGTTCACCCGATCACCCGGTCACTCGCCGCTGCGGCGGCGGCGCAGGGTCAGCGCCCGGCCGGCGACCGCGAGGGTGGCGGCGGCGGCGAGCACGGCGCCGATCACCGTGTGCGGCAGGCCCGGGCCGTCGCCGTCGTGGCTCTTCTTCGTCGCCGCGGCGAGCTGCGCGGAATCGGCGGCCTTGGCGGCGTCCGCCGCGCCCGCCGCCTTCGACTTCGCGGCGATCTCCTCGGACATGCCGCCGCCGCCCGCGTGGACCGGCCAGATGGGGGTGTGGTGGGGGTTGGGGCGGTGCTCGCGGCGGCGCTCGATCTCGATCGTGCCCCACTCGCGTTCGCCGCCGCGGCCGCCGCACTTGATCTTGATGTCGTGGCGTCCGGGCTCGGCCCAGGAGCGGATCATCGCGTCGCCCCACAGGGTGCGGCGGTCGTCGCGGCCGGTGGAGAGGCGGACCTCGGAGACGAAGACCACGGACGAGGCGACGGCCCAGTCGTCCTCACAGCCGCGGACGCGCAGTTTGACCTGCGCCCCCGGTTCCGCCGGGTTGGGGTCGGCCGAGACGCTGCCGCGGTCACGGTTCCAGTCGTCCTCCCCCGCGAAGGCGAAGGGGGCGGTCACGGCGGACAGGGCCGTCAGGGCGACGGCCACCCCGGCGACACGGAAAGCGATCACATCACTGCGCATGGTGAACCTCCTCAACAAGGAGATTCACGCGCGGCGCGCCGCTCCGCATCCGGAGCGGCGCCCTCTTGGCCCGTACGTGTCAGCCGTACGCGCTAAACCAGATCGACCAGATCGGCGATGGAGTCGAACGTGTGGGTCGGCCGGTACGGGAACTTCTCGGTGTCCTCGACCGACGTCAGACCGGTCAGCACGAGGAAGGTCTGCATGCCCGCCTCCAGCCCGGCGAGGATGTCGGTGTCCATCCGGTCGCCGATCATCGCGCTGGTGTGGGAGTGCGCGCCGATGGCGTTCAGGCCGGTGCGCATCATCAGCGGGTTGGGCTTGCCGGCGAAGTACGGCTTCTTGCCGGTCGCCTTGGTGATCAGCGCGGCGACCGCGCCCGTGGCGGGCAGCGGGCCCTCGGCGGAGGGGCCGGTCTCGTCCGGGTTGGTGCAGATGAACCGGGCGCCCGCGTTGATCAGGCGGACCGCCTTGGTCATGGCCTCGAAGCTGTACGTCCGGGTCTCGCCCAGGACCACGTAGTCCGGCTCGTGGTCGGTCAGGATGTAACCGATGTCGTGCAGGGCGGTGGTGAGGCCGGCCTCGCCGATGACGTAGGCGGTGCCGCCCGGACGCTGGTCGTCGAGGAACTTCGCGGTGGCCAGGGCCGAGGTCCAGATGTTCTCGACCGGGACTTCGAGCCCCATCCGGCTCAGCCGGGCCTGGAGGTCGCGCGGGGTGTAGATGGAGTTGTTGGTCAGCACGAGGAAGGGCTTGCCGGACTCGCGCAGCCGGTTGATGAAGGCGTCGGCGCCGGGGATCGGGATGCCCTCGTGGACGAGGACTCCGTCCATGTCGGTGAGCCAGGATTCGATCGGCTTGCGCTCTGCCACTGGACTGTTCTCCGCTCTCGGTGGCGTCTGACCTCGGTGACCTCTGGTCTCTACCACCTTATCCGGGCCGGGCCGCGGACGCGGTGGGCGTCCACGGCCCGGACCGCAGGGCGGAACGGGCGGGTACGAAGGTCCCGTCAGCCGAGCTTGACGTTGTCCACGGTCCAGTACCAGTTGTTGCTGCCGGCGTAGCGGAAGCGGACCTGGACGTCGGTGGCGCCGGCCGGGACCTGGAGCGCGATCGACTCGGACCGGGCGACGGCGTCGGCGGTGTAGCTCTTGACGACCGCAGGGGCGCCGCCGTTGTAGGAGACCAGGACCTGGGCGGTCTGGCCGGCCTCGTGGTGGTAGTGGGTCTGGAAGGTCAGGTTCCTCGTGCTGCCGCCGGTGACCGCCCACTTGGGGGTGGCGAGGGTGGAGTCGTAGGAGCCGGTGTGGCTCTTGTCGTCCCACTCGTCGGAGTCGGCGACGGCGAACACGTCACGGGAGCGGACGTTCAGCTCGCGCCACTGGTCGCGCTGGGCCTGGCTCCAGAACTCGTCGGTCGCGAAGGCCCATCCGGCCCACTCGGTGACACCGCCCGTGCCCATCTTGGAGTTGTCGACGGACCAGCCGGCCGGCGGGGTGTGCGTGAAGCCCTTGGTGCCGGCCGGGATGCCCGTCTCGTCCACGCGCGCCTGGAGGCCCGGGCGCAGGGTGTCGAAGGCGTCGCCGTCGTCGGGGGCGCCGACCGGGATGCCGTCGATCGCGGAGCCGGGGTTGACCCCGACCTGGGCGAGCGCGGTCGCCGCGACGTCGACGAGCTTCACGTCGTTGCGTACCGAACCGGCGGGGATGCCGGGGCCCTTGGCGAGGACGAAGGTGCCGCGCTCCTGGATGGTGGAGCCGCCGTGGCCGCCGGAGTCGGTGTGGCCGTGGTCGGTGGTGACCAGGACCTTCCAGTTCTCCTGGGCGTAGGTCGGGCGGTTCTGGACGGCCGTCAGGAGCTGGCCGACCAGGGCGTCGACGCGGGCGATGGTGTCCAGGTACTGCTGGCTGGCGGCGCCGTAGGAGTGGCCGGCCGCGTCGATCTCGCCGAGGTAGACGAAGGCGGCGTCCGGGTTCTGATCGCGCAGCTCGGCGGCGGCCGCGGCGGCGATCTTCGGGTCCTCGTTGCGGTAGCCGTCGCGGTCGCCCTTGAGGGAGAGGCGCTTGTCGACCTTGGCCGAGAAGATCGGGCCGTTCTGGTCGGTGGAGGTGATGGGCTCCCAGTCGGCGGCCGCGTAGGTGTTGAGCACCGGGTTGGCGTTCTCGATGCGGGTCAGGAAGTCCGGGTAGGCCGTGTAGTTCTTGCCGGTGAAGGAGTTGTCCTTCACCCCGTGCTTGTCGGGCCAGACGCCGGTGGCGATGGTGGACCAGCCGGGGCCCGAGGAGGTGGCGGCCATCGGGTTCGCGTACAGGGTGCTGCGGGCGGTCAGGCCCTGGGCCATCAGGCCGTTCAGGTGCGGGGCGTTGGCGGCCTTGACGCGGTCCAGGACCGCGCCGTCGATGCCGATCACGAGCACCTTGTTCGCGGCGGAGGCCGCTTCGTCGGCGGGCGCGGCGGTCGCGGCGTGGGCACCGAGGCCGGTGGCGAGCAGGACCGTGGCGGTGGCGGCCACGGCGAGGGTCCGTCCGGACAGGACAGTGGACACGTACTCCTCCGGGAGTAATCGTGGGGAAGGCGCAGGGGACGTACGGGGCGTGCGGTCGTACGGCGGTCGTGCGTCAGCGCGAGCGAGCGTACGGCGGGTCCGGACCGAAGGCGAGACTCGGTCCAGACCCGTTATCTGTGCGTCACTATTCCGGTCGCGGGTGACCGGGAGGCGACCAGTCAGCTTCCGGTGGCCGACTTCCACGCGTCGACGTAGCCGGTGAGGTTCTTGTCGATGTCGGCCCAGTCCGGCTCGAAGATCTCGACCCCGGTCATGAGCTTGGTGAGCTCGACGGCGTTGGCGTCGGTGGGCTTGACGTCCGTGCGGGCCGGAAAGCCGCCGCCGACACCGCTGACCAGCTTCTGGGCGTCCTCGCTGAGCAGGTGGTCGAGGAGCTTCTTGCCGTTCTCGGTGTGCGGGGCCTTGTCGACGAGGCCGGCCGCGTACGGGAGGGAGAAGGTGGTGGGCTTGCCGCCGTCCTTGGCGGGGAACCAGATGCCGAGGTTCGGCATGGACTTGGACTGCGCGAAGTTCATCTGGACGTCACCGTTGGCGACGAGCAGCTCGCCCTTGTCGGTCTTCGGCGCGAGCTTGCTGGTCGAGGAGGACGGGCCGACGTTGTTGGCCTGGAGCTTCTTCAGGTACTCGTTCGCCTGATCCTTGCCGCCGAAGTCGTGCATCGCCTTGATGAGCACGGCGGTGCCGTCGCCCGCGACGCCGGGGGTGGAGTACTGGAGCTTGCCCTTGAACTTGGGGTCCAGCAGCTCTTCCCAGGTCTTGGGGGCCGCGGCCAGCTCCTTCTTGTTGTAGATGAAGCCGAAGTAGTTGTTGACGACCGAGGTCCACTTGCCGTCGGAGGACTTGTTCGCCCCGTTGACCTTGTCGGCGCCCTGCGGCGTGTAGGCCTGGAGGAGGCCCTTGCCGTCGGCCTGCTGGATGAACGGGGGGAGCGTGATCAGCACGTCGGCCTGCGTGTTGGTCTTCTCGCGGACGGCGCGCTGCACCATCTCCCCCGAGCCGCCCTCCACGTACTTGACCTCGATGCCGGTCTTCTTCGTGAAGTCGGCGAAGACCTGGTCGTACCAGCCGTCACCCTTGTCGCTCTTGAGGCCGTCGGCGCTGTAGACGGTGACGACCTTCTCGCCGCCCTTGCCTCCGGCGGAGTCGGCCGAGGAGGAACCACCGCAGGCGGTGAGGCCGGCGGCGAGGGCGAGGCTGCCGGTGACGGCGGCGGTGATGCGGAGGTATCTGTTGCTGGACATGGAACTTCCTTACGGGCAAAGGGAGTCGGCAGGGGAATCAGCAGGGTGTGGCAGGAGGGTGTTACAGCGGGGCTCGGCTGTGGGGTCTAGCGGTACGTGGCCCTGGTGCGGACGCGGGAGACGGCCAGCAGGACCAGCAGGGTGGTGGCCATCAGGACCACGGCGACGGCGGAGCCGCTGAAGAGCGAGCCGCGGTCGGTGGCGGTGAAGATCCGGACCGGGAGGGGCATCCAGTCCGGCGGGTAGAGCATCATCGTGGCGCTCAGCTCGCCCATGGACAGGGCGAAGCAGAGCCCGGCCGCCGCGGTGAGCGACGGCAGCAGGAGGGGGAGTTTGACCCGCCACAGCACGTACGCGGGGCGGGCGCCCAGGGAGGCCGCCGCCTGCTCGTACGCGGGGTCGAGACGCACGATGGCAGCCGAAACCGACTGGTGGGCGAACGCCGTGACAAGAATCGTGTGCGCCAGGATCACGATCGAGCTGGTGCCGTTGAGGAGCAGCGGCGGCTTGCTGAAGGCGACGAGCACGGCGAGGCCGACGACCACGGACGGCACGGCGACCGGCAGCATGAACAGCGCGTCCAGCGAGCTCTTTCCGCGCTTCTTCAGCCCGGCTGCGGCGAGCGCCGCCCAGGTGCCGACGGTGAGCGCGATCAGGCTGGCGGCCAAGGCGGTGAGCAGCGAGGTGGTCAGCGCCTGGAGGGATTCGCCGCGGACGGCGGCGGCGTAGTTCTCGGTGGTGGGGCCGGAGGGGAAGGCCCCGGACCAGTGCGTCGAGAAGGACGCGGCCACCACGACGAGCAGCGGCAGGGCGAAGAGGGGCAGGAAGAGGATGCCGAAGAGGCTCCAGGCGGCCCAGCGGCCGCTCTTGCTATGCACCAGCACGCTTGCTCACCACCCGGTAGAGGCCGAACAGGCCGACGGAGATCACGATGTTGACGACGGCGACCACGCAGGCGGCGGCGTAGTCGGATTCGAGGATCGCCTTGCCGTAGATGAGCATCGGGAGCGTGGTGACGTCCTTGGCTCCGGTGAACAGGACGATCCCGAACTCGTTGAGGCACATGACCAGGACGAGGCTGCCGCCGGCGGCGAGGGCCGGGAGGGCCTCGGGGAGGATCACCCGCCGGATGATGCGGCCGGGCTTCGCGCCGAGCGAGGAGGCCACCTCCAGCTGGGCGGTGTCCAGTTGGGAGAAGGCGGCGAGCAGCGGGCGCATCACGAAGGGCGTGAAGTAGGTGATCTCCGCGAGGAGGACGCCCCAGGGGGTGGTCAGGAAGTGGAAGGGGCCTTCCTCGGCGCCGAATCCTTCGGTCCACAGGCCGTTGGCCATGCCGACCGTGCCGTAGACGAAGAGGAGGGCGAGGGTGATGAGGAAGGAGGGGAAGGAGAGGAAGACGTCGATGAACTTGGCGACGGCGCGGGCCCCGGGGAACGGGACGAAGGCGATGACCAGCGCGAGCGCGAAGCCGAGGAGCAGGCAGCCGATGGTGGCGCCGACGGCCAGCCAGACCGTGGTGCCGAGGGCCTCGCGGAAGGAGTGCGAGGCGAAGACGGAGGCGTAGGCGTCGAAGGTGCCGCCCCCGTTCTCGGGGGACAGGGACTGCTGGACGACCAGCGCGAGGGGGTAGAGGAACACCACCGCGAGCACGGCGACGGGAGGCACGGTCCACAGCCAGCCGGGAACGCTACGGGGCGTACCTGAGGCCTTCGCCGCGAAGCCGTCGGGGGCTCCGGCCGGGCTTTCGGGCGTGCCGGGGGCAGGGCTTCGTACGGGCTGGTGGGGTATGACCGCGGGTTCGGGGCCGGCCGCCGGCCCCGGTGCGGGGGTGCGCCGGTCCGTGGCCTCAGCCATCGGAGACCCCCGCGGACAGGAGCACCGCGTCCCGCGGTTCGAAGTGGAGGGTGACCCGGTCGCCCAGCGCCGGGGTTTCGCGCAGTTCGGGCAGGTCCGCCTTGACCCGGTGGCCCTCGATGTTCACGTAGAGCCGGTGGGTGGAGCCGCGCCACTGCACCTCGGTGATGGTTCCGCTCAGCGCGTTGGGGCCGGCGCCGAGGCCGAGCAGGTGCGGGCGTACGCACAGGGTGGCGCTCGCACCGGCGGCCGCGGGGCCGGGGTCGAGAGTGAGGGGGTGTCCGGCGAAGAGCGCGCCGCCGTCGGCGACGGTGACGGGCAGCAGGTTGGCGTTGCCGACGAAGGAGGCGGTGAACTCGGTGCGCGGGGACCGGTACAGCTCCTGCGGGGTGCCGCAGTCCTGGAGGCGGGCCTGGTCCATGACGGCGATCCGGTCGGCCAGGGTCAGCGCCTCGACCTGGTCGTGGGTGACGTAGAGGATGGACACGTCGGGGAGTTCGCGGTGCAGGCGGGCCAGTTCGGCGAGCATCCCGGAGCGCAGCTGCGCGTCGAGCGCGGACAGCGGCTCGTCCAGCAGGAGGACTCCGGGGCGGATGGCGAGGGCGCGGGCGATGGCCACGCGCTGCTGCTGCCCGCCGGAGAGTTCGCGGGGGTAGCGCTTGGAGTAGGCGGCCATCCCGGTCATCTCCAGGGCCTCGGCGACGCGGCCGGGGATCTCCGCCTTGGGCGCCTTCTGGGCGCGCAGGCCGAAGGCGACGTTGTCCGCGACGCGCATGTGCGGGAAGAGCGCGTACTGCTGGACGACCATGCCGATGCCGCGCTTGTGCGGCGGGAGCGCGGTGACGTCCCGGCCGCCGATCAGGATCCGGCCCGAGGCGGGCCGGACGAAGCCGGCGACCGCGCGCAGGGCCGTGGTCTTGCCGGAGCCGGAGGGGCCGAGCAGCGCCATGACCTCGCCGGGCTCGACGGTCAGGTCGAGGGAGTCCAGGACGGTGTTGCCGCCGTAGGCGACCGAGACGGAGTCGAAGCGGATGCCGCTCACGCGCCGGGCTCCCCTGCCAGGAGTGCGGGGAGGTCGGCGACGGAGGCCAGGACGTGGGTGGCGCCGTGCCCGGTCAGGGCGGCGCGGTCGTGGGCGCCGGTGAGGACGCCCGCCACGATCCCGGCGCCGGAGCGGACGCCGCTGAGCATGTCGTACGAGGTGTCGCCGGCGACCACGATCTCGCGTACGTCGGCCACGGCGCCGGTGCGCAGGAAGGCGGCCAGCACCATGTCCGGGTAGGGCCGGCCGCGGCCGCCCGCGTCGGCGGGGCACAGGGTGAGGTCGGCCAGGTCCTGCCAGCCCAGCGCGTCGAGGATGGCGTCCTGGGTGACGCGGGCGAAGCCGGTGGTCAGGGCCACGGTGCGGCCGTCGGCACGGAGCTTGTCGATGGCCTCGCGGGCGCCGGGGATCGGGGCGATGAGGCCGCCGTCCACGAGTTCCCCGTAGGCCTCCTCGAAGGCGGAGTTGGCGCGCTGGGCGAGGTCCTCGGCGCCGAAGAGGTGGCGGAAGACGGAGATCTTGGACTCGCCCATGGTGTCGCGGACGTACCGGAGCTTGGTGGCGTGGTCGGCGCTGCCCGGCTCGACGCCGAGGCGTTCGGCGGCCCGCTCGAAGGCGCGCTCGACGAGGCCGCCGTCGGCGACGGTGGTGCCGGCCATGTCGAGGACGATCAGGCGGTGGTTGTTCATGTTGGCCTTGGTGTCGGTCATGGTGCTTACCAGCCCAGTTCGTTCGCGGTGGTTTCGGCTATGGCGGGCGAGCAGGTCATGCCCCGGCCGCCGGGCCCGGTCACCAGCCAGACGCCGTCGGCCACCTGCTGGCGGTGGACGACGCGGGTGGTGTCGGTGCACTGCGCGTACACGCCCGCCCAGCGGTGCCTGATCCGCGGCAGCGGGCGGCCCAGGAAGGACTCGACGACCTCGGTGAGGTGCGCGTAGGGGTCTTCGAGGGTGTCGAACGCGAAGGGGTGCTCGTACTCGTGGGTGTCGCCGATGGTCAGTCCGCCGTCCCGGCGCTGCACCATCAGGAGCTGCATCTTGTGCGCGGCGGCGATCGGCGCCTGGGCCTGCTCGGCGTTGAGCTCGTCGAGGGCCTCGCTCTTGTAGGCGGGGTAGTAGCGGAAGCTGTCGGCGTCGGCGACCGAGGTCGTCAGGGTCTCGCCGAGCGGGGCGGTCTGCATCATCTGCAGCCGGACGCGGCGCACGGGCAGGTCGGGGACCAGCTCGCGGACCAGGCCGGAGAGCCAGGCGCCGGTGGCCAGGATGACGGCGTCGCCCTGGTGGACGTCGCCGTGGTCGTCGCGGACGGCGCCGTTCCCGACGACCTCGCGCACTTCCCGTCCGGGGAGGAAGGTGTAGCGGCCGGAGGCCTTGAGGGCTTCGCGCAGGTGGAGTTGTGCGGTGCGCGGTTCCACGGCCGCGTCCCGCTCGCACCACAGGGCGGCCTCGAAGGCGCCGCGCAGGGCGGGGTTGATCGCCCTGGCCTCGTCGGCGGTGACCAGTTTGTAGCCGCGGGCGGCGGCGTCGGCGCGGGCCACGGCGGCCTCGGCGACGGCGTGCTCGCGGGAGTTGCGTACCGGGGTCAGGGAGCCGATGGCGCGGAAGCCGAGGCCGGGCACCCGCTCACCGATCGCCTCCCAGAGCTCGCGGGCCCGCAGGGCGGTGTCGAGCTCCTCGCCACCGGCCCGTCCACTGACCCAGATCTGGCCGAAATTGCGCAATGACGCGCCGCGGGCCTCCGCCTCTCGCTCGATCTGGACGACCTCGTGGCCGCGTTCCACTGCTTGCCAGGCGTGCATGGTGCCTACCACGCCGCCTCCGACGACTATGACTCTCACGTGCTCCAAGGTGACGGCGGCCCGTGACCCGGGAGGATCCCCCGGGCGACGGGCCGGTGAACAGCCTCCAACGCTTGGACTAGACCCGTTACCATTCCGTGATCCTGATTCGTCCTCTTTCAGGGCTTACGGGGATGTTCGGGCGGGACTATTCGGGCTGCAGGTGGGTCGTGAAGCTGAACCGGTCACCACGGTAGAGAGAACGCACCCGCTCCAGCGGCCTGCCGTCCCGATCCCGGGAGAAGCGGTGGATGAGCAGCATCGGGAGCGCGGGCGGGGTGCCGATCAGCAGGGCTTCGCGGGGCGTGGCGAGGACCGTTTCCAGCTTCTCGTCGGCGTCGCCGAAGGAGATGCCGAGGCTGTCGTGGAGGTAGCCGTAGAAGGACGAGTCCGGCTGGAAATCGATGTCGAGCCGGGGTGCGCGGGCGACCCGGACGTACGTGCTCTCCAGTCCGACCCGTTCCTCGTCGGCGAGCAGCACCCGCTCCAGGTGCCAGACCGGCTCCCCGGGTTCGGCGCCGATGCCGGGGGCCACGGAGGCCGGGCAGGGGAAGCGTTCCAGGCCGATCAGATGGCGCCCCGGGGTGCGTCCCTGGCGGCGTACGCCCTCGGTGTAACTCGCCAGCGACAGGGGCTGTTCGAGCTTGGGCCCGGCGGCGACGGTACCGCGGCCCGAGCGGCGCAGCCGGCCCTCCAGCAGCAGCTCGCGCAGGGCCTGGCGGACGGTCTCGCGGGAGACCTCGTGCTGCTCGGCGAGATCGCGCTCGGTGGGGAGCGGTCCCCCCTCGCCGAGGTCGTCGAGCAGCCCGGCGATGCGGGCCTTGACGGCGTAGTACTTGGGGATGCGGCCGTGCTCGGGGATGCCGGAGCGGACGGGCAGGCCGGGCTGGTGGTGGTGCGCGTAGGCGGTCGGTTCTTCCACCCTCGGACTCTACGTGGGCTGCGCATACGGGGGCTCAACGCGGGCCGGGTCTACGGGGGCTCACCGCGGGCCGGGTCTACGGGGACTGCGCCCACCGGGCTCGCACCTACGGGGACTGCGCCTACGAGGACTGCGGGCCGGGCCCCTTGCGCAGCCGGCGGGCCCCGAGCAGGAGTCCGCCGCCGCCGAGCAGGGCGGCGGCCGCGGCGCCGGCGCCGTACGCCCAGGACCCCGTGGTGCGGCCGGTGTCGGCCAGCGCTCCGGCCTCGCCCGTTTCACCGGCGTCGGGGCCCTGGATCTCGAACCGGTAGCCGCCCGCCTCGCCGATCCAGTCGCCGTCATCACCCTTGCGCTGCACCAGCGCGGCATCGGCGACGACCTCGCCGCGCGGGGCGCCGGGGGCGAAGGCGAGCCGGACGGTGACGGTCACCGAACCGCCGGGGCCGACGGTGAAGCCGGCGAAGGCGTCGCCACCGTCGAAGACGGCGACGATCTCTTCGCGGTCGGTGCGCTCCAGGCTGACGGGGAAGGTGCTGCCGGGGGCGTCGAACTCCATGCGGAAATGGGCGGGTCGCAGGGCGCGGGCCGGGTCGGTGAAGACGACGACGGGGTGGATGGCCGTGCACTCGGCGGTGGTGGTGTTGGTGAGGTCGAGGTACCAGGTCTGCGCCGCACCACCGGTCCGGTACACCGCCGGTCCACCGCGAATGCGGGCACCGATCGGAAACTGCGTGCTCTTCCCGTCACCGCAGACGGCCTCCACCCGCGAGGGCAACGCGGGCGCGGGACGGGCTCCGCCACCGGTACCGATGTCCGCGGACGCGGTGGGGGCGGCGGTGGCGGTGGCCGTGGCCGTGGCCACGAAGACGGCTGCAAGGGCAAGGGCTTTGCGCAGTCGCATGAAGAACCCCTACTCGCCGACGACAGAACACCCAACGAAGCGACCCGCGAACCGATCACCGGACAACCCGACAATCACCCCGGCCTTGCCCGCACCCTCCCACGCACGCCCGACCCCATGTCCAGCACCACGCCCGAGTTCCACCCGTTTCCCCCCATTCGGCGGACATGCAGATCCAAGGGTCCAGCGTCTGAGAACCGGGGTCCGGCCAGGGGGCCAGGGGCCCGGGGGGCCAAGTCCCCGGGGGCCACTCACACCCCCCGCCCGAACAACGGGCCAAGCACCAACTCCGCCGCCCCCTCCGCCACACCCCCCTCGGCAAGCTCCACCCTCACCGCACCCCCCACAAACCCCCGCACCCCCAAAACCTTCCGCACGCCCGCCAGGAACACACCCGGCGCCCCCGCCACCACCCGCCCCCCGAGCAACACCCGATCCACATCCAGCAGCGCGACAAGGTTCGCCGCCGCCTCCCCCACGATCCGCGCCGCCTCCTCCAGCCGCCCCGCGGCCACCGCGTCCAGGCACAGCACCTCCGCGCACCCGCGCCCCCCGCACCGGCACGCCGGCCCGTCCAGCAGCAGCACCTGGTGCCCGAACTCCCCCGCCGCCGAGCGCCGCCCCCGGTAGACCTCGCCCCCGCCGGCCAGCCGGAGCCCCGCTCCCAGTCCGGTGCCGACGTGCACGTACGCCACGGCCTCCCCGAAAGCGGCCTCTCCGAAGCCGGCCCCCGCCGCGACTCCCGCGTTGGTGTCCTTGTCCACCCGCACGGGAACCCCCAGCCGCCCCTCCAGCACCTCCCGCAACGGGAACCCCTCCCATTCCGGGAACCCCGTCACCCGCCCCAGCACCCCGGTCCGCCAGTCCAGCGGCCCCGGCGCGGCCACGCCGACGCCGAGGAGCGGCCGGTCACCGCACACCCGCGCGACGGCCCGTACGGCCTCATCGACCACCGTGTCCGGAGCGGCCCCGAAGTCCAGCGGGGACCGCCCCTCGGCGACGACGCGGCCCGCCAGGTCGACCCGTACCGCCGTGAGCTCGTCGCGGTCCAGGTGCACCCCGACCGCGTACCGCGCCTCCGGCACCAGCCTCAGCAGCGTGCGCGGCTTGCCGCCCGTGGAGGCCTCGCGTCCGGCGTCGGCCACCAGGTTCTCGCTCCGGAGCCGCGCCGCGATCTTGCTGACGGCCTGCGGGGTGAGTCCCGTACGCGCGGCGAGGTCACCGCGGCCGAGCCCGGCGGGGCCGGCTCCGCGCAGGAGGTCGAGTACCAGCGCGTCGTTGTGCCCGCGCAGCGCCGGCAGGTTCACGCCGCCGCCACCGCTCGTGTCGCCCCTGCTGCCGCCGCTACCCCTGCTACCCCTGTCCACCTGGCCATTGTCCACCCTCCTTGCACTTAAGCAACACTGTTGCCAAAGTGGACCCATGAACGCCCCCGCCTCCCCCGCCACCCCCCTCACCCCCACCGCACCCCTCCGCGTCGGACTCGTCGGCTACGGACTGGCCGGTTCCGTCTTCCACGCCCCGCTCGTCTCCGCGACCGAGGGCCTGGTCCTGGACACCGTCGTCACCTCCGACCCGGGCCGCGCCGCCCAGGCCCGCGAGGCCTACCCGGACGTCCGGATCGCCGCCACCGCCACCGAGCTGCTCGCCCAGAGCCCCGCCCCGGACCTCGTCGTCATCGCCTCCCCGAACAAGACGCACGTCCCGCTCGCCACCGCCGCCCTCACCGCCGGCATCCCGGTGGTCGTGGACAAGCCGCTCGCCGCCACCGCTGCCGAGGCCCGCGAACTGGCCGCGCTCGCCGACCGGACCGGGACCTTCCTCTCGGTCTTCCAGAACCGCCGCTGGGACAACGACTTCCTCACCCTGCGCCGGCTCATCGCCGACGGCGAGCTGGGCGAGGTCCAGCGCTTCGAGTCCCGCTTCGAGCGCTGGCGTCCGCAGCTCAAGGGCGGCTGGCGGGAGTCCGGCGCCCCCGAGGAGATCGGCGGCCTGCTGTACGACCTCGGCAGCCACGTGGTGGACCAGGCGCTGGTCCTCTTCGGCCCGGCCGTACGGGTCTACGCGGAGGCCGACGTGCGCCGCCCCGGCGCCGAGGCGGACGACGACACCTTCATCGCCCTCACCCATGCGAGCGGGGTCCGCTCCCACCTCTACGTCAGCGCGACCACGGCCCAGCTGGGCCCGCGCTTCCGCGTCCTGGGCTCCCGCGCCGGCTACGTCAAGTACGGCCTGGACCCCCAGGAGGGGGCACTGCGCGAGGGCCTGCGCCCCGGCGACCCCGACCGGACCTGGGGCGAGGAGCCCGAGCACCTGTGGGGCCGGCTGGGCTCCGGGGAATCGCCGCTGACCGGCGGTGGCACGCCGGTACGGACGGCGCCGGGCGACTACCCCGCCTACTACGCGGCCGTGGCGGCGGCCTTGCGCGACGGCGGCCCGGCTCCCGTCACGGCCTTGGAGGCGGCGCACTGCCTGGACGTACTGGAGGCGGCCCTCAGGTCGTCGAGGGACGGGTGCGCGGTGAAGGTCTGACCCGTCCGAGCCCCGGCGCAGACCCTGCCGGGGAGCGTGCCGGAGAACGGGAAGGGGGCGGCGCCGTCGACGACGGCACCGCCCCTCTCCTTCATCCGCCCTTCGATCCGCGAGGACCGACCCGGCTACGCGTCCTTGAACTCCTGGCGCTGACGGCCGAGCCCGTCGATCTCCAGCTCCACCACGTCGCCCGCCCGCAGGAACGGCTTCGGCTCCGGCTGGCCCGCGGCCACACCGGCCGGAGTGCCGGTGACGATGACGTCGCCCGGGTACAGGGTCATGAACTGGCTCACGTACCGCACGACCTCGCCGACCGGGAAGATCTGGTCGGAGGTGTTGCCGTCCTGCTTGAGCTCACCGTTGACCCACAGCTTGACGTCCAGCACCTGCGGGTCCGGGATCTCGTCCGCGGTGACCAGCCAGGGGCCGAGCGGGGTGAAGGTCTCGCAGTTCTTGCCCTTGTCCCAGGTGCCGCCGCGCTCGGTCTGGAAGGCGCGCTCGGTCACATCGTTGACCAGCACGTACCCGCCGACGTGCGCGAGGCCCTCCTCGGGGGAGGCCAGGTAGCGGGCGGTGGCACCGATGACGACGCCGAGCTCGGCCTCCCAGTCGGTCTTGACGCTGGTGCGCGGGATCAGCACGGTGTCGTCGGGGCCGACCACGGTGTCCGGGGCCTTGAGGAACACGATCGGCTCGGCCGGCGCCTCGGCGCCCACCTCGGCCGCGTGCCCGTGGTAGTTCAGGCCGATGCCCACGACCTTGCCTATGCGGCCGACCGCGGACCCGATCCGCAGACCCTCGGCGTCCAGCACCGGGAGCTCACCGGATCCGGCCGCGTCCCGTACCCGGGACAGCACGGAGTCGTCGGCGAGCAGCGCGCCGTCCACATCCGTGATCAGGCCGGACAGGTCCCGCAGGGTCCCGTCCTGGTCGAGCAGCGCGGGGCGCTCCGACCCGACGGGTCCTACACGCAGCAGCTTCATGGGCATTCTCCCGTGGTCGAGGGTGGTCGGCCCTGGGCATGCCCCGGGCCGGACGATGGGTTGCGGCCATCGGAGGATTGGTCGATCCTCCAAGATGTCGGCCTCATCCGCAAGACCCTGTTCACATGGCGGAACGCTCTGCTCCGCCGACCGTGCGCCCTACACGCTCCGCCCGGTCCTTGCGGTGCTGGAGCCAGATGCGCTCGGCCACCGACCAGGCGGTGGTGGTGACCAGGTACAGCCCGGCCGCCAGCGGCACGAGGGCAGCCGTGATCAGCGTCCCGAAGGACAGCAGGGGCAGTACGCCGCCCAGCTTGCGCATGACCTCCTGCTGCTCGGCAGTCAGGGCACCGGCTGCCCCGGCGGCCTTGGCACCGGCGGCCTTGGCACCGGCGGCCTTCCCCTTGGCGGCCTTGCCTGTGGCCTTGGCGGTTGCGGTAGCCGTGGCCGTGGCCGTGGCGGCCATCAGCGCCGCCGCCTTGCGTGCGCGCACCGCGCTCCACGCGGCCACCACCGCGACGACCGCGAACAGCCCGAGGAACACCAGCCCCTGCTCCCCGAACAGGCCGCCGTCCCCGAGCGCGTCGCCCCACCGGTCCCCCAGCGGCGCGGCGAACAGCCGGTGCCCGAGGAGCTCGTTGGCGGCCCCGCCGATCTCCGCCGAGGAGAACGCCCGGTACATCAGGAAGAACACCGGCAGTTGGAGCAGCATCGGCAGCAGCCCCGCCACCGGGGTCGCCCCGCGGAAGGCGGCCCGGCTCAGCGGGTGCAGCGCGAGCCGCACGAGCACGGTGAACAGCACGATCGCGGCAGCGGTCGCGGACTCGGCCAGCACCGGGTCCAGCAGCCGGCCCAGCACAGCAACAAGATCAATGAAAACGGACACGTGGGCCCTCCGAAGGGACTCGTCGAACGTCGAAAGAGATGCGTTTCGGCGTGACGACCCGCGAGGGGCGGCAAGGTCAAGCGATCAGAAGTGATCAGGAGGAAGGAGCTGCGCGCCCCTACGCGGCCGTCGGAAGGAGACGGCCGGGCGCCCTGGGCCGCGAACGGCCCGAAGCGTCGGGATCGCGCTGCGGCAAGAACGCCGTGCGCTGCTCGCGATCACGGATCGCGGTGCGTATTCGGTGCGGCGGCACCGGCCGGACCAGCCGGGCGGCCAAGGCCGAGGCGCCCACGGCGAAGGTCGCCGCGAGGGCCACCACGACCGCGCCGAGCCCGCCCTCCCCGGCGAACAGCCCGAGGAAGCCGCCGAGCACCAGGAGCGAGGCCAGCAGCGCCACCAGTCGCGCGGACGGCGACGTGAACCGGAACCGCACGGGGCGAAGCCCGCTGTGCTCTGCCATACGAACCGCCCCCTCCCGCCGCTCCCGCGCGCGAACTCCCGTAGGAGATCCGCCACTCGCACCCGCACCCGTACTCGTACTCGTACTCGCGATCGATACTAGCCGCGCTCACTGACAACGGACGGGACCTCGTTTTGATCCCCGTCCCCGGGCAGCGGATCACGCGCCAGCACCTCCACGTCCGGCCGCGGGTCCCCCGCCCCGCTCCACGCCCCCTCCCGGGGACCGATCCAGGTCACCGTCAGCGCGACCACCAGGTTCACCGCGAGGGCGACCATCCCCGCGTTCACCCCCCACACCGGGTCGTTGCCCGTGAAGACCAGCCCGCAGACCACCACGACCCCCGCCGCCAGCCCGCACACCGCGGCCGCCGTCGTGAGCCTGCGCCACACCAGACCCAGCAGCAGCATCGGCACCAGCTGCGCCATGCCCTCGTAGGACACGAGCGAGAGCCTGACCAGCGTGTTCGGCGCCGTGTACGTCATCACCAGCGCGATCGTCCCGGCCGCCACCACGACCACCTGCGAGGCGAGCTTCTGCCGCTCCCCCGAGCTCCAGCGCGGCACGAGCGAGAGCACGCTTCGCCCCCACATCGTGCCGATGACCAGCATGAACACCGCCATCGGCACGATCGACGACAGGGCCGCCGCCACCCCGATCACCCCCACCGCCCACGCCGGCAGGGAGTCCACGACCAGCTTGAACAGCGCGAGGTTGGACTCGGCGCCCGTCAGGCCCGGTACGACGAACAACGCCGCCATGCCCAGCAGCATCGGCACGAAGAGCAGCACGTTGTAGGCGGGCAGCAGGATGGCGTTGCGGCGCAGCGCGTCGGCGCTGCGCGCGCCCAGGTACCCCGCCACGGTGGTCGGGAAGATGACGACGGTCAGCGCGTTCAGCACGGTGGTGGAGGCGAACCACCCCACCCCCAGCTCGCCCCGGCCGCCCTCCCCGCCACCGGCGCCGGGGAGGGTCAGCCACTGCGGGCGTTCGGCCGTGAGCCGGTGGAAGAGCTCCCCGTAGCCGCCGAAGTAGTGGTGCGGCACGTAGACGGCGAGGAACCCGAGGGTGCCGATGACCAGCACGTCCTTGAGTACGGACACCCACGCGCTGCCGCGCAGCCCGCTGACGACGACGAAGCCGGTGGTGACGGCGAAGGCGATGAAGTACGCCCATTCCAGGGACACCGCCCCGTAGGTCACCGTCGAGACCACCACACCCATTCCGGTGATCTGGAGCTGGATGTAGGGGAGGAGGAAGACGGTCGCGAGGACGGCGACCGCCGCACCAAGCCAGGGGCGCCCGTACCGGTGGCTCACCATGTCGGTGATGCCGACGAGGCCGTGGCGGCGCGCGTAGTCCCACAGCACGGGCCCGACGACGTAACCGACCGCGTAGCCGCAGGACATGTACGCGACCACGTACATCACCGGGGCGCCGTAGTTGTAGCCCCAGCCGGCCGCGCCGAGGTAACTGAAGCTCGTGTACCCCTCGCCCGCCATCAGCACCCAGATGAACACGGTGCCGAGCGAACGCCCACCCACCGACCACTCGGCGAGCCCGCCGCCGCCCCCGCCGCGTCCGCGCACCGCGAGCAGCCCGAGCGCGACGGTGGCCACCATGAACACGCCGAAGACGGCGGTCGCCACGGCCGCCTGACTCACCGGTGATCCCCGCGCCAGGTCAGCCAGACCGCGAGCGGGGTCAGCAGGGTCGCCCCGATGAACCAGAGGAGCAGGAACGGTACGCCGCCCAGCGCCGGCTCCACCCGGTTCGCGAGCGGCAGCGCTCCGACGAACAGGACGAACGGCACGGCGAGCCACACCAACTGCGGACGTTTCACCCTTTTTCGACGCACCGCCCCACACTACGGTCCGTCTGCCCGTCAGCGCTTGAGCGTCCCCCACACCACGAGCCGGTACTTGGAGCTGTACTCGGGCGTGCAGGTGGTCAGCGTGATGTACGCACCGGGCTCGCTGTACCCGGCCCCCGGCGTGACGGCGCTGCGCGGGACGGGCGCGATCACCCCGGTGTCGCGTTCGGTCGTCTGCGCCAGCGTCTGGCCGACGAGGTACACGTACCGCTTCCCCCGTACGTCCACGATCAGTTCGTCCCCGGGCCTGAGCCGGTTGATGTAACGGAACGGCTCCCCGTGCGTGTTGCGGTGTCCGGCGACCGCGAAGTTCCCCTCGGCCCCGGGCTGCGCGGTCCCCGTGTAGTGCCCGGCGTACCCCTTGTCCAGCACGGACCGCTTGTCCACGCCCTGCGCCACGGGCACGGCGACGCCGAGACGCGGAATGCGCAGGATGCCGTACGCCGACTCCCGCGGCGGCTTGGCGGTACGCGGCCCGGAGTTCCCGGCGGACGCATCGCCCGAGGACCCGTCACCGTCCGGCCCGTCGGACGGCCCGACGGAATCCTCGACGTACGGCCTCTCCTGGCCCCCCTCCGGCTCCCCCTCCACGGGCGAGCCGGGCCACCCGCCCTCCTCCAGCTCCCTGACCACCTCGTGCGCGGCACTCAGCGCCTGCCGATTGGTCCACCACACCTGGTGCACCACCAGCAACATCACCACCACGCCGACGGTGACGGCCAGTTCACCGGCAGCCCACAACGCACCCGCGATACCGGCCCGGCCCGACCGCCGGCCCCTGCCCTGCACCACGACCCGCACGCGATCTCGCACGGGCGGCACCTTAAGTCCTCCCCCGTCAACTGACCAGCGGCAGTACGCTGCAAACCATGCGCCCCGACACGCCTGCCGAGCACATCGCCGAAGCCGAGCGCCTCATCCGCACGGCGACCCGCTACCCCGAGGACCAGGAGCCCTTGCTCCTCCAGGCCGCGGCCCACCTCGAACTGGGTGACGAACGCGAGCGGGCGAGCGCCCTCTACGACCAACTCCTGGCCGCCGAAACGGTCGACGACCCCTCCCTCATCAAGGCCCTCCAGGCGGCCAACCTCTGGGAGTACGGCCACGAGCCCGAGGCCCGCGCCCTCATCCAGGGCATCCGCGCGGCGGCCCCCTCGGACCCCGCGCCCTGGGAGGTCATCGCCGAGGCCCTGGAGGCCCACGACGAACTCGAAGCCTCCCACGAGTGCTTCACGGAGGCGGCCACCCTCCTGGCCCCGGACAACGCCCCCCTCACCCCGGCCACGACCGCGCTCCTCACGGGCCGCCACCGCGTACGCCGCCTGCTGGCCCTCCCCCACGACGACTGGGACATGGTCGCGGACACCCGTCACATCGGCCCGATCCCGCTGGACGAGCTCCACGACCCCAAGCGCATCTGGGCCCTGGGCTCCGACGACCCCGCCGAACTCCGCGCCGAGATCGCCCGCCTGCGCGCCGAACTCGGCGACCGCCGCGCCGCGCTCTCCCGCCCCTTCCCGGTGGCGATCCTCCACTGGCCGGCCCGCGAACTGGCGGAGCTCCTGACGTCGTACCCCACCCTGTCCGCGGAGTACCCCTCCCACGACGCCCACCTGGCCCAGGTGGAAGCCTCCCTCCGCACCCTGGCCGCCTCGGGCACGACGAACCTCGGCATCGTCACGGCCAGCGTCCCCTCGTACGAGGCCTTCGCAGCCTCGGAGAAAACCTCCCCCTCGTCCCCGTCCCTCCTGGCGGAATACGCCACCACCCTGGCAGCCCGAGGCAAAGCCACCCCGTGGCCCCCGACGAGCACCACGGCCTGCTGGTGCACATCGGGGCGGCCTTACGGGGAGTGCCACGGGGCGGGCTGACCGGCTCACTGCGATACGGAGCCTCGAGCTGCCCGCCGTCCCGCGACCGCTGCGGCGATACGGAGGGCGGCTTCGTCGGGGCTCTCGTGTTCCCACACGCGGAGCGACAACCAGCCCAACTCGGCCAGGCGCACGTCGGTGTCGCGGTCGCGCGCCCGGTTGCCCTCGATCTTGGCTCGCCAGAACTCGGCGTTTCGCCGAGGCCACGTCACATGCTCGGGACATCCGTGCCAGAAGCAGCCGTCGACGAAGACGGCGATCCGTGTGGGCCCAAAGACGATGTCGGCTTCGCGTCGCACTCCCTTCGCCGGACGCCGATGCACCCGGTATCGCAACCCCGACGCGTGCAATGCGCGCCGCAGGGCCATTTCGATCCCGGTGTCCTTGCTCTTCTGCCGGCTCATGCGAGCACGGTCGCCTGGAGTGCTCTCAAGGGCTTCCACCTCGCCATTGTCAGGGCACAGGAAGCTCCAGTTGGACGTGGCCTCGGGCCATGGCCGTGGGTGGGGTGGGGCGGGTGGTGGTCAGGGTGAGGAGGGTGCGGAGGGCTGCGATGACTTCCGAGGGGGTGTCGCGGATCATCGACGGGGTGGCGCTGACCACCAGGATGCCGTGGGACTCCAGGCGGAGGCGGCGGTGGAGGGTGGCGTGCCAGGAGTCGCGGTTGTAGTGGTACTCCGCCGAGTCGATCTCCAGGGCCACGCCCTCGTCGGGCCAGTACGCGTCCGGGCTCGCCAGGAACGTGCCGTCCGGGGTGTGGAGGCGGGCGTTCCACAGCGGCGTCGGGAGGTCCGTGGCCGAGAGGGTGTCGCGGGCCAGGGCCTCGGCCACCGAGCGGACTCCGGCGAGGAGTTCGGCAGCTGCCGCGCGGATCGCGGGGCGGGTCAGGAGGCGGGCGGCGCGGAGTTCGGCGTGCAGGTCCTGCGGGTGGCACCAGCCGGACTGGACGACCTGGGCAAGGACCGAGCGGATCCGGTCCGCCGGCTCCTCGGTCCGGGCCGCGTAGTCCGCGGCCGCGCGCACCGGACGGGTGCTCGGGATGCCGGACACCGTGATGGTGCGGGGCCAGCGGGTGGTGGGGACGGGCCGCACCTCCGGCGAGCCGGTGAGCTTGCGCGGGGCGCGGATCAGGACGTCGGCCGGGGTGTACGGGGCTTCGCGGATCCCGAGCAGCGCGAGGGCCGCGCCGCCGGTGAGGGCGGCGGTGTCACCGGAGAGCGTGTCGGAGCCGGGCTCGGCGGCGTAGAGGACGGCGGCGAGGGCGCGTTGGCGCTGGTCCGGGGGGCCGGTCTGGAGGAGGTAGACCCGGGGCAGGAGTCGCTGCCAGGGCCCTCCCGGGCGGGTGCGGGAGGTGATCGTGCCGGGTGGGACGCCGGCGGTGGTGGTGAGTTGGTGGCGCGTGGCGAGGTTGAGTTGGCGGCGGGCAGTGGAGTTGAGATCGGGGGTGGCCCGGGAGGCCTGTCCTGGCCTGCTGGCGGGCCTGGACCGCACCCGGTGGGCCCGGCTTGCCGGGTGCGTGGTGGTCGCCGTGTGGGTGGTGCTCGTGGTGCGTGTGGTGAGGTTCATGGGCGCGGTATGCCCCGCCCGAGTGGCTCGAACGCCCCGCCGGGCGATCTTTCGGAGTTGCCCCTGGAGCCCTCAAGGTGTGTTCTGCGCCGTCCGTTGAGGCATCGCGCGGCGAGGGCTGTTGGGCTGTTGGTCGCGTGGAGGGCTGGTTACGTCGCGCCGCCTGAACACGACCGAGACCCCGACCCCGGGTCTCCCCGGATCCGGGTCGGGGGCCGGTGGGTCGGTCCGCGGGTACGGCAGTCGGCCGGTCGGTCGGTAGCTCCGGCAGCCGGCCGGTCGGTGGGTACGGCGGTCGGGCGGTAGCTCCGGCAGCCGGCCGGGCGGGCAGGCGGGCAGCCGGGCGGGCAGGCGGGCAGGCGGGCAGGCGTAGGGGACGTGCTCAGATGCTCCGCGACGGCAGGGGGCACCCCTCAGCGATCGCCGCCCCGGAAAGAGCGGCAAGGCTAGCGCCGACCGAACCGGGCGGGCAGGGCAGAACGGAGCGGGCCGAGCCAGGCGGGCCAGGCGGGCCGGGCGGGCCGAGCCAGGCCGAGCGGAGCGGGCCGAGCCAGGCCGAGCGGAGCGGGCCAAGCCGGGCGGGCCGGGCCAGGCGGGCAGGCCAGGCAGGCCGAACCAGGCGGGCCGAGCCGAGCGGAGCCGGGCCGGGCCGAGCGGGCAGGGCCGGGTGGGCCGGCCGGCCCGGGCCGGAAGGACGGGGCGGCCTGCCCCGTGCCGCGCGCGGCGCTGCGTGCTGAGGGGGTCTGGAGGGGGTGTCCCCGTTACGCCGCCCGGTTCGGGTGGTCCGGGGACAGGAAAACGATGACGCCCGTCTCCGTCCCGGGAAGGGGGGTGACCTCGTGCCAGCCCAGGCGGCGGTACGTGGCCACCGTGTTCTTGGCCAGCCGGCTGGTCAGCAGCCAGGCGCGGCGGTCCGGGGCGTCGGTGGTGATCTCGGTGAGGAGGTCCCGGGCGGTGCCGCGGCCGCGCGCGTAGGGGCGTACCGCGAGTTCGTCTATCTCCAGCGCCCCGGTGAGGAGTTCCTTCACTCGGGCCGAGCCGAGCTGCGCCGCGACCTGGGCGTACGCGCGGTTCTTCGGGAAGGCCGCCGGGGTGATCCAGCCCGTGGCGAAGCCGTCGATGCCGGTGGCGGACTGGATGAAGGCAGTACGGAAACCACGGCGCCGGGCGTCGGCCGGGAGGCGGGTAGCGAACTGGCGAATGGTTTCTTCGTCTTCGTTCCACGGCGGGGCGGAGAAGACGTCGGCGTAGGCGTCGACCAGTTCGTCCGCGAGGTCGAGGACGGCCTGTCCGTAGCAAATCACGATGTCCTGGCTCCTGATGTGAGATGAGGGGTGAGTGGGGCGGGGTGGGCGGGAGGGGGCGAGGTGGTTTGCCCCTTTGGGTGGGAGATTGAATTTATGCCCATCGGGTTCCCTGAGCAGACATCGCGCGGATCCGGCGAGTGTGCGACAAATCCCCTCGGCACGGTCCGTGTCGGGCGGCCGGGCGGCCGCGTTGAGCAGCGCGTGGACAGACTGCTTCGGGCCGCCGGCGGGTGCGGGCTCGCGTTTTTGCTCGTGTTGGGTGTGGTGGCGGTGCTGCCGCGCGGTGTACGGGACGCGGTACCGGATCCGGTGATCGGCGGCGCCGTACTGGTGTTGGGCGCGGTGGGGGCCCGACGGGTGGTCAAGGGGCCGCGCTAGCCTCGCCGCACGAGCGTACGGGCTGATGACGTGGGGTTGGGCGTGACGTACCGAGCTCTGTGTTGACCTCGCCTCGCCCCATGGACAAGGGCGACTCTCCGTCCGTCGTCGCTCACGTGTGTGGGCGACGACCACGGTGTTTCCTGGTTCCTCCCGTCATGGGACGGGGTTGTATGTGCTGCCTGGCCGTGGCCTGGTCTTACGCGCACTCCGCAGGCGTTTACTCGCGCCGTTACCGGCGTGAGGCCCCCGGTCCGGGGGTGGATGGTGTCATTGCCGCGAGAACGCGGCGGCCTTAATTATGGATGTTCTTGCCTGCGTTCCAGTCACGATCATGCCGCGCGCCACAATTGCGGCACGTCCACGCCCGGACATGCAGTGGCTTGGGGCCGTCCCGGTGCCCGCAGGCGGAACAGATCTGGGAACTGGGGAACTCGCGGGCGACCTTGACGAAGGACCGGCCGCGCCGGATCGCCTTGTACTCACAGAACATGAGGAACTGTGACCAGCCCGCATCATGCACGCTCTTGGCCAGCCGGGTACGCGCCAGTCCACGCACGTTCAGAGTCTCCGCGAAGACGGCTTGGTTTTCGCGCGTCAGCTTGTGAGACCACTGGTGATGGAAGTTGCGGCGCGCATCAGCCACGGTGGCGTGTGCACGGGCGACCTTGATCCGGGCCTTGTCCCGGTTGCTTGATCCCTTCGCCTTGCGCGACAGTTCCCGCTGCCGCTTCTTCAGCTTCTTCTCCGCCCGGCGCAGGTACTTCGGGCTAGCAATGTGAGAGCCGTCCGCGAGGACCGCGAAGCGGGTCAGGCCCAGATCGATGCCCTGGTCCCCGTCCACGGGCGGAAGAACGTCGGCGGCCGGGTCGGACTCGACCACGAACGAGACGAAATACCGGTCGGAACGGTCCTTGATCAAGGTGACCGACGACGCGTCCGATGGCAGATCCCGGCTCCACTTGACCTCGATGTCACCAATCTTCGGCAGCCGTAGCAGGCCATCCTCGGTGATCGACCAGCGGTCGGAGCGGGTGAAGCGGGCCGTCTGCCGGCTGTCGCGCCGTGTCTTGAACCGGGGCGGCCCAACCCTGGGACCCTTGCGCTTGCCCGTCTTGGAGTCCTCGTGCGCCGCCCACGCCTTGTCGAAATCCCGCAAAGTCTGCTGGAGGACGCCGACCGGCGCATCCGACAGGAACGCACGCTCCAGGGTCTTCTTCCCGACAGTGACCAGCTTCTGGGAGAGAGCCGGGTTCCTCGGGATCTGCCCGTAGGGGCCCTCAGCGATCCGGGTCTTGGGGCTGCCGAGCAGCTTGTTCGACGCCTTGATCGGCTTGACGACCGCCAGTGCATCGTTCCAGACCACACGTCGGCACCCGAATACTCGGCGGGCGCGAAGTGCCTGACCGGGCGTCGGGTAGACGCGGTACTGGTAGCGAAGCTGCACGTCGATCACCGTACGACTGTTGGACTATGGCTGCACACGAGAACATCTGTACTAGCAGGTGCGTGGCCGGCGGGGCCACCGGCATCATGGCCGCCGCGTCCTGGGCCGTCGCCGACCGCGGCTGACCCGCCGCTACCCGCCCACCGCCCGCGACAGCGTGTAGATCAGGAGGCCCGCCAAAGCGCCGACCACCGTGCCGTTGATGCGGATGAACTGGAGGTCGCGGCCGATGTGGGCCTCGATCTTGCGCGAGGTGTGCTCCGCGTCCCAGCCCGCCACCGTGTCCGTGATCAGCGAGGTGATCTCCGTGCGGTACGTGGTGACCACGTAGACCACCGCGCCCTCGATCCAGCCCTCCACCTTGTCCTGGAGGCGACCGTCCGTGGCCAGCCTGGCGCCCAGGGACATCAGCGAGGAACGGACCCGCAGGCGCAGCGCGCTCCGCTCGTCTTCCGCCGCCGAGATGATCATCGAGCGGACCGCCGTCCAGGTGGAGGCGATCACGTCCTGGATCTCCTCGCGCTGCAAGATCTCCGACTTCAGGCGCTCCACCCGCGCCCGCGTCTCCGTGTCCGACTGGAGGTCCGCCGCGAAGTCCGCGAGGAAGCGGTCCACCGCCCCGCGCGCCGGGTGCTCCGGCATGTCCCGCATCTCCTGGACGAAGCGGAGCAGTTCCTTGTAGACGCGGTCGCCGATCTTGCGGTCCACGAACCTCGGGGTCCAGCCGGGCGCCCCGCCCTGCACCGCCGCCTCCACCGACTCGGCGTGGGTGACCAGCCAGTCGTACGCCCGCGCGCACACCAGGTCCACGACCCGGCGGTGGCCGCCGTCCGCGACGACCTTCTCCAGCGTCTTGCCGATCCCCGGCGCGATCTCCGCCGTCTCGGCCCGCCGCGTGATCGCCTCGCCCACGACGGCCTGTACATCGGAGTCCCGCAGGACCGTCAGCGCCCCGCGCAGGGCGGTGGCCAGCTCCGCCGTGACCCGGTCGGCGTGTGCGGGCTCGGCCAGCCAGGCGCCGAGCCGGCCGCCGATGCCGAGGGCGTGCAGCCTCGTACGCACCACGTCGGCGGAGAGGAAGTTCTCCCCGACGAACTCGCCGAGCGAGACGCCGAGCTGGTCCTTCTTCGTCGGGATGATCGCGGTGTGCGGGATGGGCAGGCCGAGCGGCCGCCGGAACAGGGCGGTGACGGCGAACCAGTCCGCGAGCGCGCCGACCATGCCGGCCTCGGCCCCGGCCGCGACGTACCCGGCCCAGCCGCCCGCGCCCGCGTGCTCCGCCCACTTCGCCGCCACGTAGATCAGCGCGACCAGGACCAGCAGGCCGGTGGCGGTCCGCTTCATCCGGCGGACGCCGCGCCGGCGCTCCTCGTCCGCCTCGCTGAACACGAAGCCGCCCCGTGCGGCGGCTCCGGTCGATGCGGATGGTGACGATGGTGACGGTGGTGACGATTCCGTCGCCGTAGCCGTCGTGCTGCCCTGCTCCACGTGCTCCTGCCTTCCCCCGGGCGACGGTTTCGTCCGCAAAGCGTCCGACTCCATAGCATCCGACTCCCGGGGCGCCCGGGGAGTTCCCGGCGCGCCGTACTGATCCCCCGGGCTGTGGACCGCAGCCCCGTGACCGCGTCGCCCTACAGCTCCTTCTACAGCTCCCCCTACAGCTCCTTGCGCGGCTTCTGCTTCGAGACCGCCCGCTGCTTCGGCGGCTTCACCTTCACCTCGACCCCGCCCCAGAAGGCGAGGCCCGTCACGACCACCCGCGGAGCCCCCGGCTCCACCGGGCCGGGGCTGTCGGTCTGGTCGAAGCCGCCCATCACGCCGATGCCCCGTACGTCGAGCTCGACGCCCGGCGGCACGATGATCTGGATGCCGCCCATGATGGCGACGCAGTTGATCACCACCTCCCGCTCCGCGAAGTTCGCCTCGCGCAGGTCCAGCTCGCCGCCGCCCCAGAACGCCACCGCGTGGAACCGGGCGGGCACGGTCCAGTTGCCCTTGCGCTGGAAGCCCGACATGACCGCCACCGCCATGGCGGGGCCGCCCGCCGCCCCGCCGCCGCCCACGATCCGGGTCGGCCAGGCGGCCTGCGACCCCGCCGGCACCGCCTTCGTCAGCCCGACCGGAGTCAGCGGGGCGGCCGCGATCGGAGCCGTCGCGCCGGGCGCGGGCAGATCCCGCGTCAGCGGTTCGAGCTCGGCGTACGTACGGGACCGGTAGGCCGCGTCCAGCCGCTCCTCGAACTCGTCCATGTCGAGCCGGCCCTCGGCGACGGCGTCCCGCAGCCGGTCCACGACCCGCTCCCGGTCGGCGTCCGAAGCCCGCAGCTCCGGCAGCGGCGCCGACGACGGCCCCGACGACTCCGCGGACGAAGGCTCCTCGGACCGCGACTTCTCGGGCAACGACTTCTCAGGCCGCTCGTCACTCATGCGGACCAGCCTATGCAGTCACCCCGGAGAGCGGTACGGCCCGAACCCCGCTCCTCCTCAGGGTTGTCCCTGATTTACCCCCCGCCCCCTACCCCCGCCCCGCGTACATCCGCGCGATCACGTCCTCGATGTCCGGCTCCCGCACCGACAGGTCCAGCAGCGGATACTCCGCCGCCACCGCCGCCACCAGAGGAGCCGCCGAAGCACGCGCCGGGAACGCCAGCCACTGCCGGGCGCCCTCCACCTTCACCACCCGCGCCCCCGCCACCTCGATCGGCGGAAGCTCCCGCTCCAGGTCCACCACCAGCGTCCGCTCGCTCGCCGCCGCACCGTCCGCGCCGCCCGCCGTGTGCAGCCCGCCCAGCGAGCCGTCGTACACCAGCCGTCCGTGGTCGATCACCATCACCCGCTCGCACAGCTGCTCGATGTCCTGCAGATCGTGCGTGGTCAGCAGCACCGTCGTGCCGAGCTCCTCGTTCAGCTGCCGCAGGAAGCCCCGTACGCTCGCCTTGCTCACCACGTCCAGCCCGATCGTCGGCTCGTCCAGGTACAGCACGTCGGGGTCGTGCAGCAGCGCCGCCGCGATGTCCCCGCGCATCCGCTGCCCCAGCGACAGCTGCCGTACGGGTACGTCGAGCAGTTCGGCGAGGTCGAGCCGGTCCACGCAGCGCTCCATGTTCTGCGCGAACCGCGCCGGCGGGATCCGGTACATCCGCCGCATCAGCGCGTACGAGTCCTTCAGCGGCAGGTCCCACCACAGCGTCGTGCGCTGCCCGAACACCACGCCGATCCGGTGCGCCAGGCGCATCCGCTCCCGCGCCGGGTCGATGCCGGCGACCCGCAGCCGGCCGCCGCTCGGCGTGAGGATGCCGGTCAGCATCTTGATCGTGGTCGACTTGCCGGCGCCGTTGGGCCCGATGTAGCCGACCATCTCGCCCCGGGCCACCTCGAAGCTGATCCCGTCCACGGCCCTGACCTGCCGCTTCTCCCGGCGCACCAGGCCCACCCGGCGCCGTACGTCGAAGACCTTCTCGACCTCGTGCAGTGAAATCAGCGCATCCGAATCCGGCATCGACTAGCTCCCCGTACTGCGGTACGAACGGACCCCCGCGCGCCAGGCCAGCGACGCGGGAAGGAACACCACGAAGGCCACCAGCGGGCTCGCGTACGCCACCCACCCCGGCAGCCCCAGCGGATCGGGCCGGCCCAGCACGTACAGCGCGGGCAGCCAGTTGACGAAGGCGAGCGGCACGATGAAGGTCACCCCGCGCAGCAGGTCCTTCGCGAAGACGGTCGGCGGGTACTGGAGCATGGTGCAGCCGCCGTAGGTGAAGCTGTTCTGCACCTCCGCGGCGTCCCCGGCGAGGAACTGGAAGGCCGCCCCGGCCACCATCACCGCGCCGAAGATCGCCGCCCCGGCCGTGATCATCACGGGCACCATCAGCACCTTCCCGACCGTCCAGTGCAGCTGGTCCAGCTCGGATACGGCCCACCCCAGCACCGCGATCCCCTGCGCGATCCGCCCCAGTCGGCGCAGCGCGAAGCGGTCCGCCGCGACCTGGGCGAGCACCGGGACCGGGCGGACCAGCATGGTGTCCAGGGAGCCGTCACGGATCCGGGAGCCGATCCGGTCGGTGTTGCCGAGCAGCAGGTCGGCCAGGCCCAGCGAGGCCGAGCAGGACCCGTACAGCAGGGCGATCTCGGGCAGTGAGAAGCCGCCCAGCTCGTCGACGTGCGAGAACATGATCATGATCGCGACGAAGTCCAGCAGCGTGATGGCCGCGTTGCCGAAGGTCGAGAGGAAGAAGGACGTGCGGTACGTCATCGTCGACCGGATCCACATCGCGGCGATCAGCCCGTAGCCGCGCAGCCCCTCCAGGACCCGGCTGCGCCGCGGGACCAGGAGCCCGGGATCCACCGCCCGTCCGGCCGGTGAAGCCACCCCGGACCCGCCCTCCACCACGCGCTCAGCCACCCTGGACCACCACCTTCCGCGTCGCCGCCGCCTGCACCAGCCGGCCCAGCCCGAGCAGCACCACCGCCCACGCGGCCTGGAAACCCAGCGCCCCGGCCGTACGCCCGGCCCCGCCGCCCCCGCCGAGCAGCACGTCCACCGGCACCTGCAGCATCGCCGCCCACGGCAGGACGCGCACGAACTCCCCGAAGCCGCCCGGAAACACGGTCAGCGGCAGCAGCATCCCGGAGAAGAAGATGGAGACGACCGTGGCCATCATGTTGATCCCGGCCCCGTCCATCAGCCAGAAGGCCGCCAGCCCCAGCAGGTAGCGCAGGGCGAAGCTCACCACCAGCCCGAGGAACACGGACACCAGAAAGAGCAGCCAGCGCAGCGGAGCGGTGGGCAGCGCCAGTTGGAAGGCGAGCCCGCCGATCACCAGCGGCACTACGCCACGGCCCAGGAGTTGAAACCCCGCCCGCCCCAGATCACCCGCGAGCCACCACGCCTGGAGATCGGCCGGACGGTACAGGTCGACGGCGATGTCACCCGTACGGACGCGCTCTTGGAACTCCTCCTGGAAGCCGCCGCCGATCAGCGCCCCCGCGGCGAGGAGCGCCTGACTGACCCACATGAACGTCAGGGCCTCGGACTGGTCGTAGCCGCCGAGACCGGGCCGCTCGTCCCAGAGGGCGATGTACGTGTAGGCCAGGATGAAACCGAACACGGTGTTGGTGAACACCCCCGCCGCGGTGGCCGTCCCGTACGTGGCGTACCGGCGAAAGCCCCCGGCCGCGACCGCCCCGTAGAGCCCGGCTCGCCCGGCCATCGGCTGGCGCACCTCATCCCCTCCGTTTCCCGGATCGATGCTGCGTCGTTCCTACGTCGGCCAAAGCGCGCGAGCTTAGTGCGGAGGGGCGATCCACGCGAACGAATTACGCCCGTCCGGAGCGGAACCGGCGGCCATCGGGTAGACAGCATGAGGTACAGATGTGGATATTTCGTACGGCGCCGAGGAGTCCCGGAGATGAGCGACCCGTCACCACCGCCCGGATGGACGCCTCGCGACCCCGACACCCCCGACGGGCAGCAGGCCACCGGCGCCGGAGCGGCCCCGCAACCCGGACCACCACCCACGGCCAAGGACACGAAGAAGGCACACAAACAGCAAGCCAGAGCGGCCAGGAAGGCCAAGCGCAAGCGCACCGGCTGGCGCCGCCTCCTCCCCACCTGGCGCATGCTCCTGGGCGCGTTCCTGCTCTTCGCCCTGCTCATCTGCGGCGCCCTCGTGGCCGGCTACCTGCTGGTCCACATCCCGCCCGCCAACGCGGCAGCCACGGCACAGTCCAACGTCTACCTCTACACCGACGGCACCCAGCTCGCCCGGGACGGCGAGGTCAACCGCGTCAACGTGCCGCTCTCCCAGATCCCCCTCACCGTCCAGGAAGCCGTACTCGCCGCCGAGGACCGCGACTTCCACTCCGAACGGGCGGTGGACCCCGCCGCGATGCTGCGCGCCGCCTGGAACACCGCGACCGGCAAGGGCACCCAGTCCGGATCGACCATCACCCAGCAGTACGTCAAGAACTACTACCTGGGCCAGGAACAGACGATCAAGCGGAAGGTGAAGGAGTTCTTCATCGCGATCAAGCTCGGTCGTGAGAAGTCGAAGAACTACATCCTCGAGGGGTACCTGAACACCAGCTACTTCGGCCGCAACGCCTACGGCATCCAGGCCGCCTCCCAGGCCTACTACGGCAAGGACGTCGGCAAGCTCACCACCACCGAGGGCGCCTACCTCGCCACCCTCCTCAACTCCCCCAGTGCCTTCGACGTCGTCGCCCACCCCCAGAGCCGCGGCCGCGCCCTCGCCCGCTGGAACTACGTGCTCGACGGCATGGTCAAGAAGGGCTGGATGACCCCCGCCGAACGCGCCGCCGCCCAGTTCCCCGAGCCCGGCAAGGTCCGCCCGGCCGCCGGCCTCTCCGGACAGCGCGGTTACCTCGTCGAGGCCATCAAGGAGTACATCGCCGCGAACAAGATCCTCGACGACAAGACCCTCGCCGAGGGCGGCTACCGCATCACCACGACCATCGACAAGACCCGCCAGACCGCCATGGTCGACGCCGTCAACGACAAGATGGTCAGCAAGCTCGACCCCGGTCAGCGCAAGGCCGACCGCGTCGTGCGCACCGGAGCCGTCTCCATCGACCCGGGCACCGGCAAGGTCGTCGCCATGTACGGCGGCATCGACTACACCAAGCAGTTCGTCAACAACGCCACCCGGCACGACTACCAAGTGGCCTCCACCTTCAAGCCGTTCGTCTTCGCCTCCGCCGTGCAGAACGACTCGCACACCCAGGACGGCCGCACGATCACCCCGTACACGATCTACAACGGCGACAACAAGCGGCGCGTCGTCGGCACCCGCATCCCCTACGCGCCGGAGAACGAGGGGCAGGTCAGCTACGGGAACATCACCGTCAACACCGCCACCGACCTCTCCGTCAACACCGTCTTCGCCCAGATGGTCGTCGACGTCGGCACCGACAAGGTCAAGCAGACCGCCATCGCCCTCGGCATCCCCGAGAACACCCCGAACTTCGACCCGGGACCGGCCATGGCGCTGGGCACCATGCAGGCCAGCGTCCTGGACATGACCCAGGCCTACGCGACCCTCGCCGCCCACGGCCGCCGCACCCCGCACACCTTCGTCGAGAAGATCACCAAGGGGGGCGACACCATCGCGCTCCCGGCACGCGACCCCGCCCAGGCGGTCAGCCGCGAAGCCGCCGACACCACCACGTCCATGCTGGTCAGCGTCGTGGACAACGGCACCGGCACCGCCGCGCTCGCCGCCGGCCACCCGGCCGCCGGCAAGACGGGCACCGCCGAACTGGACCGCTCGGCCTGGTTCGCGGCGTACACCCCGAACCTGGTCACCGTCGTGTCGATGATGGGCCAGGACCCGGACACCGGCTCCCTGGAATCCCTCTACGGAGCCCTGGGCGAGGCCCGCATCGGGGGCGGCGGCTACCCGGCCCGGATCTGGGCCCAGTACACGAGGACGGCCCTGGCGGACAGCGACCCCGTGGAGTTCGACCTGGAACTCATGCCGGGCGCGAACCAGCCCCCTGTGCCCCCGCCCGTGAACACGGACCCGACCCCCTCCCAGGAGGAAACCCCGGGCGACCGCCCCACCGGCCGGCCGGGCCGCCCGACCCGGACCCCGTCGACGGGCGGGCAGACGAACGGGGGCCAGACGACGGGCGGACAGAACACGGGAGGCCAGACGAACGGGGGTCAGACGAACGGGGGCCAGACCACGGGCGGCCAAACCACCGGGGGCCAGACCACCGGGGGGCAAACCACGGGCGGCCAGACCACCGGAGGCGAAACCACCGGAGGCGAGACCGACGGCGGCGCCACGACGGGCACCCAAGGCGGCGCCACCGAGGGCCTGCGCCCACCGGCGGACCTACTGGAGTAGCTCCCCGGTCACCCCTCAGTGACCGGAGGTCGCCTTCAGCCCCACCACGGCGACCAGCAGCAGACAGATGAAGAAGATCCGGGCGGCGGTGACGGGCTCACCCAGCACCGCCATACCGAGCACCGCCGCCCCGGCCGCACCGATGCCGACCCAGACGCCGTACGCCGTACCGATCGGCAGGGTCTTGGCGGCGTACGACAGCAGCACCATGCTCGCCACGATGCCGGCACCGGTGAACACGCTCGGCCACAGCCGCGTGAACCCCTCGGTGAACTTCATACCGATCGACCAGCCGACTTCGAGCAGACCGGCGAGAAGAAGCAGAACCCAGGCCATGACAGGCACCTCCGGAACGAGAGCGGAACGGGGTGCGTCGTCTTGTCATGCAGCCACTGGCCACTGGCCAAGGGCGACCCGGTACGGCGCGTCTCGTCGGGGGTTCCCCACCACCGTAGCAAAACCGAACGAAAAGGGCCGGTGACGAGGGTCACCGGCCCTTTCCCACATCTCTGGGGGCTAGAGATAGAGCCCCGTGGAGTCTTCCGACCCCTCCAGCCGCTCGGCGGCCACGGCGTGCAGGTCCCGCTCCCGCATCAGCAGGTACGTCGCCCCGCGCACCTCCACCTCGGCCCGCTCCTCGGGGTCGTACAGCACCCGGTCCCCCGGCTCGACGGTCCGTACGTTCTGCCCGACCGCGACCACCTCGGCCCAGGCCAGCCGCTTGCCCACCGCGGCCGTCGCCGGAATCAGGATGCCGCCGCCCGAGCGGCGCTCACCCTCCGGCGAATCGGATTTCACGAGCACGCGGTCGTGCAGCATGCGGATGGGCAGCTTGTCGTGGGTGGTGGTGTTCTCGCTCACGCCCCGAACCTACCCGTCCACACCCGCCCCGCACCCCCCAGGGTCATCAGCGCTTTCGTCGCGCCGACATCACCAGCAGGCCGACGACACCGGCCGCGAGCAGCGCGACCGGCACGATCCGCTCGACGCGCGGGGCGCCGTCGTCGTGGCGCAGTCCGTCGCGGGCGTCGGTGACGAGGCGGTTCACGGTCGCCACCGCACGGCCGACGACGTGGTCGACGTTGCTGACCATCTTCGCCTTGGCGTCCCCGACGATCGTCTTGGGGTGCATGCGCACCCCGATCTCGTCGAGCGCCTCGGCGAGCTGCTCGCGGCGGCGGACGATGTCCGCCTCGATCTGTGCGGGGGTCCTGGCTTCCGGCACCGCGCTGCCTCCGTCGTCGTGGTCGGTCCCTCGGCGGGTGTAGCCCACCATGAACAGTCTGTCAGCAGCTTAGTCTCGACACCGTACCGATCCCCTCTTGAGGAGACTGTTGAGAATGAGCGAGCGACTTGAGCCGGGCGACATCGCCCCCGCCTTCACCCTGCCCGACGCGGACGGCAACGAGATCTCGCTCGCCGACCACAAGGGCCGCAAAGTCATCGTGTACTTCTACCCGACCGCCCTGACGCCGGGCTGCACCAAGCAGGCCTGCGACTTCACGGACAACCTGGCCGTCCTGGCCACGGCCGGCTACGACGTCATCGGCGTCTCCCCGGACAAGCCGGAGAAGCTGGCGAAGTTCCGCGAGCAGGAGCACCTGAAGGTCACCCTGGTCAGCGACCCGGAGAAGGAGACCCTGACGGCGTACGGCGCGTACGGCGAGAAGAAGCTGTACGGCAAGACCGTCACCGGGGTCATCCGCTCCACGGTGATCGTCGACGAGGAGGGCAAGGTCGAACGCGCCCTCTACAACGTCAAGGCCACGGGCCACGTAGCCAAGATCATCAAGGACCTGGGCATCTGACACGCCCCCTGCTTCCGGAACGGCCCGCACCCCACAAACGGTGCGGGCCGCGCTGCTTGTCGGACGAATCCAGCCGTAACTGTCCGACTATCGGTCCGTTGCTCCGTACGAGGCTGCGAACGCGCGGCCGAACCGGAGGGGACCATGGCCGACCCGTACGACCGAGACACACTGACCGCCGCCGTCGCCGACTCGAAGGGCTGGGCCGACCTGATGCGGCGACTCCACCTCAAGGAGAGCGGCGGGCAGCGCCGCATGCTCCAAGAGAGAGTCGCCCTCTTCGGGATCGATAGCAGCCACTTCACGAAGCGCAGCCCGTGGCGCAAGTACCCGGACGAGGCGATAGCAGCGGCCGCCGCGTCATCCAGCACACTGCGCGAGGTGGCCCTCAAGCTCGGCATACGCCCTGCCACCGGCGCCCTGTCGCACATCGTCCGACGCATGACGGCAGCGGGCATCGACACGAGCCACTTCGTAGGCATGAGGCGTGAGGTGATCGAGCTGCCGTTCACCTCCACAGAGATCGCCGAAGCGGCTGCCGTCGCTGACAGCACCCGCGGGACGGCTCGCGCACTGGGCATCGCCGACGACAGCCGGTCCCGATCCGTTCTCGGGAGAATGCTCCGGGCCTACGGCATCGACACCACACATTTCCGCAACTCCCGGCTGACCATTCCCGAGGAACTCCTGCGCTCCGCCACGCCGAAGGCGGACAGCTACGCGGACCTCATGCGCACCCTCGGTCTCGAAGTCAACGACGTCAATCACCGCAGGGTACGCCGACGCGTCGCCCAACTCGGGCTCGACGTCGATCACTTCAAGCGGCGCCCCTGGGCGTCCGGCATAGTGGTGACACCGAGAGCCGTCGCACCCGACACCCTCAACGTCCTCCCAGAGGGGTCCGCCCGGCTCAACCGACCCCGCCTCCACCGCGCACTCCAGGAGGTCGGAGTTCCGTGCACCTGCGCGAACTGCGGGAACCCTGGCGAATGGCTAGGGCAGCCGATCACGCTCCACATCGACCACATCAACGGGGACTGGCGCGACAACCGGCGCGAAAACCTCCGCTACCTGTGCCCCAACTGCCATGCGCTGACCGACACCTGGTGCCGCGGGGGCCGTGGCCGCAATGCTGTCGCCCGCCGGAGCCAGGCAGTCGTACACTAGCCGCAGCCGGCCAAGCCTGATGCCCGAATTGACCGGTTAGTCGCGGTCGTGGTGGAATTGGCCTACACGCAACTTTTAGGTAGTTGTGGGAGAAATCCCTTGAGGGTTCGAGTCCCTCCGACCGCACCTACACGAAGGCCCCTACGCAGCCGCGTAGGGGCCTTCGGCGTTGTCCGGGCGGCGTCAGCCCAGCAGTTCCCTGACCACCGGGACCAGGGCGCGGAAGGCCTGGCCTCGGTGGGAGATGGCGTTCTTTTCCGACGGGGTGAGTTCCGCGCAGGTGCGGGACTCGCCCAGGGGCTGGAGGATCGGGTCGTAGCCGAAGCCGCCCGTGCCCGACGGGGTGTGGCGCAGGGTGCCCAGGAGGCGGCCTTCGACCACGCGCTCCGTGCCGTCGGGGAGGGCGAGGGCGGCCGCGCAGAAGAAGTGGGCGCCGCGGTGGGCGTCGTCGATGTCGCCGAGTTGGGCCAGGAGGAGCGCCAGGTTGGCGGCATCGTCGCCGTGGGAGCCGGCCCAGCGGGCCGAGAAGATGCCCGGGGCGCCGTTCAGGACGTCCACGCAGAGGCCCGAGTCGTCCGCGACGGCCGGCAGGCCGGTGGCCTGGGCCAGGGCGTGGGCCTTGAGGAGGGCGTTCTCGGCGAAGGTGACGCCGGTTTCCTTGACGTCCGGGATCTCCGGGTACGCGTCCGCGCCGACCAGCTCGTGCGGCAGGCCGGCGGCGGACAGGATGGCGTGGAGCTCCGTGACCTTGCCCGCGTTGCGCGTGGCGAGGATCAGGCGGCTGGGCTGCGTGGAGGTCATACGGCCATTATCCGGGCCGCCCGCCGGCCTCCGGGACGCGGGCTCAGCCCGGGGTGCAGACCTTCGAGATTTCCTTCGCCGCGTCCGCGACCGGCGTGACGTCGGGGGTCGTGGTGCCGCTCTCGATGGAGGTGCGGACGTTCTGGACGGCCGTGTTCATCGAGGAAATGGCCTTGCTCAGGTCGGCGTTGTCCGTCTGGTCGCCGACCTTCTTCAGGTTGGCCTCGATCGCGTTGAGCGCGTTCTGGGCGTCCTGCGGGCTGTTGCCGGCCTGCGAGACGGCCTGCTGGAGGTCGTTGGCGCCGTCCGTGATGGCGACCGCCGTGCTCGCGCAGTCCATCGCGGTCGAGATCGCGTCGCAGGAGGTGATCGCGGGTATGGCGAGCGCTGCCGTCAGAGCGATGGCTGCCAGGCGGTGCTTCGACTTCACTTCGGCCCCCAGGAGGATGGTGCGGATGCACAACATGCAGGTACGTGGACGGGCGCACGGCTTCGACGCCGTGCACCCGTACCCCGAGAGACGCACGGACGGGCCGCGCGGTTGCCAGTAGTCCTAGAGCGTGAGCTCCAGGGCGCCGAGCTGGAGGGCTTCCAGGTCGGCGCAGCCGCCGGCGGCCAGATCGAGGAGGGCGTTGAGTTCCTTGCGGTCGAAGGGCTCGCCCTCGGCCGTGCCCTGGACCTCGACGAAGCGGCCGTCGCCGGTGCAGACCACGTTCATGTCCGTCTCGGCGCGCACGTCTTCCTCGTAGCAGAGGTCGAGGAGCGGGACGCCGTCGACGATGCCGACGCTGACGGCCGCGACGGTGCCGGTCAGGGGCTTGCGGCCGGCCTTGATGAGCTTCTTGCCCTGGCCCCAGGAGATGGCGTCGGCCAGGGCCACGTAGGCGCCGGTGATGGCCGCGGTGCGGGTGCCGCCGTCGGCCTGGAGGACGTCGCAGTCCAGGACGATGGTGTTCTCGCCGAGGGCCTTGTAGTCGATGACGGCGCGCAGCGAGCGGCCGATCAGGCGGGAGATCTCGTGGGTGCGGCCGCCGATCTTGCCGCGTACGGATTCGCGGTCGCCGCGGGTGTTCGTGGCGCGGGGCAGCATCGAGTACTCGGAGGTGACCCAGCCTTCGCCGCTGCCCTTGCGCCAGCGCGGGACGCCTTCGCTGAAGGAGGCGGTGCAGAAGACCTTGGTGTCTCCGAAGGAGACGAGGACGGAGCCCTCTGCGTGCTTGCTCCATCCGCGCTCGATGGTGACCGGGCGGAGCTGTTCGGGCGTACGGCCGTCGATGCGAGACATGGCACCGAGCCTAGCCGGTGCACGGGAACGAGAAGACCCCGTCCGGGTGCGTCCGGTCGGGGTCCTGTCGTACGTACGGGTGCGCGCGGGGCGCGCGCGGGAGCCGGTGGGCTCAGCTCACATCATGTCTTCGATGTCGGCGGCGATCGGGTCGGCGTCGGTGCCGATGACGACCTGGATCGCGGTGCCCATCTTGACGACGCCGTGGGCGCCGGCGGCCTTCAGTGCGGCCTCGTCGACCTTGCTCGGGTCGATGACCTCGGTGCGCAGGCGGGTGATGCAGCCCTCGACCTCTTCGATGTTCTCGATGCCGCCGAGCCCGGCGACGATCTTCTCAGCCTTGGTGGCCATGTGTTTCTCCCTGAGTTCTACGAAGAACGAGTCCGACTGACATCCGGCGTCCGGCGCCTGTGGGTACGCCTGCCGCCCGACCGACCGACCAACCAAGGCGGTCCGCTTCGTCACGGTAGCCCACGATTGGCCCAGCTACGCGGGCACATGCCCGGTATCTGCCGAATGATGACGATCAGCACCAACCTGCCCTGAGGCGGGTGAAATGCGATCGCAACACGAGTGGTCTACACCAGTGTGCCGCAAGTGTCGCGACTGCCAAAAACGGGCCGGTCAGGGAGGACGCGGATGAGCGCGAGCAGCGCCGCAGCAGTGCCACAGCCGAAGTGGTGGAACGGCTTGTTCCAAGGGCTGCAGAAGATGGGCCGGAGCCTTCAGCTGCCGATCGCCGTACTGCCGGCGGCCGGCATCCTGAATCGGTTCGGCCAGGACGACTTCCTCGGCAAGGACGGCCTGGGCTGGACGACCGTCGCCAAGGTCATGGCCGCCGCGGGCGGCGCCCTGCTCAACGCCGACCTCGGCCTGCCCCTGCTCTTCTGCATCGGCGTCGCGATCGGCATGGCCAAGAAGGCGGACGGTTCGACCGCGCTCGCGGCGGTGGTCGGCTTCCTCGTCTACCGCAGCGTGCTGCGCGTCTTCCCCAAGGACTGCCCGACGGGGACGAAGGACATCGGCGGTGGCTGCCTGGGGCCCGACCAGACCTTCGCCGAGTACACCTTCCAGAACCCGGGGGTGTTCGGCGGCATCGTCATGGGCCTGCTGGCCGCCTGGTTCTGGCAGCGCTTCCACCGCGTCAAGCTGGTGGACTGGCTCGGCTTCTTCAACGGCCGCCGCCTGGTCCCGATCATCATGACCTTCGTGGCGATCGCCTTCGCCGTCCTCTGTCTGTTGATCTGGCCGCCGATCGGCGACGCGCTGGAGAGCTTCTCGGACTGGCTGATCAGCCTGGGGTCGTTGGGCGCCGGCATCTTCGGCGTCGCGAACCGCGCGCTGCTGGTGATCGGCCTGCACCAGTTCCTGAACGTGCCGGTGTGGTTCCAGTTCGGCAGCTACACCAAGCCGGACGGGCAGACGGTCCACGGTGACATCCCGATGTTCCTGGCGGGAGACCCGAACGCCGGCCAGTTCCTCACGGGCTTCTTCCCGATCATGATGTTCGCCCTCCCGGCGGCGGCGCTGGCGATCACACACTGCGCGAAGCCTGCCCGGCGCAAGGAGGTCGGCGGTCTGATGCTGTCGGTGGGCCTGACCTCCTTCGTCACCGGCATCACGGAGCCGCTGGAGTACTCGTTCCTCTTCCTGGCGCCGATGCTGTACGCGGTGCACGCCGTGCTCACGGGTGTGTCGATGGCGGTGACCTGGGCGTTCGGGGTCAAGGACGGCTTCAGCTTCTCGGCCGGCCTGATCGACTACGGCATCAACTGGAGCCTGGCGACGAAGCCCTGGCTGATCATTCCGATCGGCCTCTGCTTCGCGGTCGTCTACTACGGCATCTTCCGCTTCGCGATCACCAAGTGGGACATCAAGACGCCCGGCCGGGAGTCGGACGAGGAGATCGCGGTGATGCAGGCGGAGAACACCAAGGCGTGAGCCCCGCAGGGACTTCCGGCCCTTGCGCGGCGCGGTCCGGAAGGGGTCCGGAGCACCCCTGAACCCCGGCGAAGGTCCCGCCCGGACCCGCTGAGGGCCCCTCCCGGGGACTCTCGAACGTCCTCTCGGGGGCCACCGAAAGCCCCCCGGGGCGATGCCATAAGCCCTGGTCAGAACAGCCACATACGAGACGAAGGCCTCCGGACCCACAGGGTCCGGAGGCCTTTGCCATGTATGTCCCGGTGTGTCTTCCACCACGGAATTGGTGGGTTCCTTACGCGGACCTCACCGTGCTACAACTGGTCTACACCACTGAGTGGTGTAGACCACGTAGGCCTTTCGGCCCGGGGTCCTCCCCTTTCCTTGAGACGCCGCCACCCCCCTTTTCCATGTCCCCAGGCAGCGTCTTGTCCACTGGAGGAAGTTGATGAGTACGGCCACCGCCGCTCCCGCCAAGAAGCGGGGCTCCGGCCTGATCCAGGGTCTGCAGAAGGTCGGCCGCAGCCTTCAGCTGCCGATCGCCGTCCTGCCGGCCGCAGGTATCCTGCTGCGCCTCGGCCAGCCCGACGTCTTCGGCAAGGACGGCCTCGGCTGGGGCAAGGTCGCCACGGTGTTCGCCACCGCCGGTGACGCCGTCTTCGCCAACCTGCCGCTGCTCTTCTGCATCGGTGTCGCGATCGGCTTCGCCAAGAAGGCCGACGGCTCCACCGCCCTCGCGGCCCTCGTCGGCTTCCTCGTCTACAAGAACGTGCTCACCGCGTTCCCGGTGACCGAGGCGATCGTCAACACCACCGAGAACAAGGGTGTGGACGTCGCCGCGACGTACAACAACCCGGGTGTCCTCGGCGGCATCATCATGGGTCTGCTCGCCGCGGTCCTGTGGCAGCGCTACCACCGCACCAAGCTCGTGGACTGGCTCGGCTTCTTCAACGGCCGCCGCCTGGTCCCGATCATCATGGCCTTCGTCGGCGTCCTCGTCGGTGTCTTCTTCGGTCTGGCCTGGGAGCCGATCGGCGAGGTCATCTCCAACTTCGGCGAGTGGATGACGGGCCTCGGCTCCGTCGGCGCCGGCCTCTTCGGCCTCATCAACCGCGCGCTGATCCCGATCGGCATGCACCAGTTCGTCAACGCCGTCGCCTGGTTCCAGATCGGTGACTTCACCGACGCCACCGGCGCGGTCGTCCACGGTGACCTCACCCGCTTCTTCGCCGGTGACCCGGACGCGGGCATGTTCATGACCGGCTTCTTCCCGATCATGATGTTCGGCCTCCCGGCCGCCGCCCTGGCCATCGCCCACAGCGCCCGTCCGGAGCGCCGCAAGGCGGTCACCGGCATGATGGTCTCGCTCGCCCTCACCTCGTTCGTCACGGGTGTCACCGAGCCGATCGAGTTCTCCTTCATGTTCATCGCGCCGGTGCTGTACGCCATCCACGCGGTGCTGACGGCCGTGTCCATGGCCGTCACCTGGGCACTCGGGGTCCACGCCGGCTTCACCTTCTCCGCCGGCCTGATCGACCTCGGCCTCGGCTGGAACAAGGCCACCTCGCCCTGGCTGATCCTTCCGATCGGCCTGGTCTTCGCGGCGGTCTACTACTTCGGCTTCCGCTTCGCGATCACCAAGTTCAACCTTCCGACGCCGGGCCGCGAGTCCGACGAGGAGCTCGCCGAGATGGAGAAGGCCGAGGCCAAGTAGGTCTCCCGCCCCACACCACGCGAAAGCCCCCGCTCTCCCGGAAGGGAGGGCGGGGGCTTCGTCGTGGAGCGTCGGCTAGACCTCGTACACCGCGCCCGTGTACGCCAGCTCCACCGGGCCGTCGTAGACCGCGCGGGCGTCGGCCAGGTTGCGTTCGGCGTCGGTCCACGGCGGGATGTGCGTCAGGACGAGCCGCCCGGCGCGGCCGGCGCGGGCAAACTCGCCGGCCTCGCGGCCGTTGAGGTGGAGGTCCGGGATGTCCTCCTTGCCGTGCGTGAAGGAGGCCTCGCACAGGAACAGGTCGGTGTCCTCGGTGAGCAGGCCCAGCTCGGGGCAGACGCCGGTGTCGCCGGAGTACGTGAGCGAGCGGCCGCCGTGCTCGACGCGGATCCCGTAGGACTCGACGGGATGGCAGACCTTCTCGGTGCGGACCTGGAACGGGCCGATCTCGAAGGTGCCGGACTTCAGGGTCCGGAAGTCGAAGACCTCGCTCATGGAACGCTCGTCGGGGACGTCCTCGTAGGCGGTGGAGAGGCGCTTCTCGGTGCCCTCGGGGCCGTAGACGGGGATGGTTCCGCAGCGGCCGCCCTCGTGGCGGTAGAAGCGGGCGACGAAGTAGGCGCACATGTCGATGCAGTGATCGGCGTGCAGGTGGCTGAGGAAGATCGCGTCGAGATCGTAGAGCCCGATGTGCCGCTGGAGCTCGCCGAGGGAGCCGTTGCCCATGTCGAGGAGCAGCCGGAAGCCGTCGGCCTCGACGAGGTAGCTCGAACAGGCCGATTCCGCGGACGGGAACGAGCCCGAACAGCCGACGACGGTGAGCTTCATGGAGCGTGAACCTCCGTGGACGGTCCGTGGACGGAATGCGGGCCGTGCGTGGGTCGAGCGTAAGGCGCGAAACGCCCGGTCGCTCCTCCGCGGCAGGCCGTTGTGGGGCGAATCACCTGAGCTGTCACCCGGGGGAGCGACGGGGCGGACTCGGGTTGCCGTTCGGCATGGTGTTGCGGTGCGGCCGCCGGGGTGCTGCCGCCATGCCGGGGGCGCCGGGCAGGACTACGGTCGGAGTATGGACACGTCCTGGTGGCCGGCGGTCGCCGCGGTGGTGGTCGTGATCCTGCTGGTGCTCCTCCCCCGGCGGGTACGGCGGGCCGCCGATCCGCCGCACGGACCGGGACCGCTGCCGCGGCCCGAGGCCGGTGAGCTGTGGTCCCTGGAGGACGGACGCCCCGTCCTGGTGCTGGGCGTACGGGGCCACCGGGCGCGGATCGCGAGGATCACCGGGAAGTACGACGACCGGAGCGCCGGGGTGATCCCGCTGCCGCCGGGGGTGGTGGGGGCGCGGGGCGGGTTCCTGGAGGCGGACCGGGTCGTGGAGGTGTCGGTATGGGAGTTCGCGCGGGCACGGCCGCTGGGGAAGGTGGATCCGGCGGTGTGGGACGAGGTGAAGGGGCTCGGGGGGCTGGGAGGACCCGGGTCGTCCGGCTGAAGCGGGCCCCTTCTTGACGCGCCGCTCGCGCGGTGCGGCCCTGGCGGGCCTTACCGGCTTCGCGCCGCTGCGCCGGACTCCGTCCGGCGGTGGTTGGTCGGCGTGCCCGCCACTGCCGTCCCGGGGCGGGGCCGGTGGGCGGGTGCGGGTGGGTCGGCCTTGCGGGGCGAAGTCCCCTACCCGCCCTTCCACCGTTCCCCGGGCTCTGCCCGGACCCGCGCCTCAAACGCCGGCGGGGCTGGGTGTGGCGCAGGGCTCCGCCCTGACCCCGGTCCGCACACGCCGGACGGGCTGAAGGAAAGGGGCCCGGGCTGCGCCCGGACCCCCTGGCTCCGCCCCGGACCCCTGCTCCTCAAACGCCGTCGGGGCTGGAATTGCCCTGCGGGCAATCCAGCCCCGACCGGGCAGAATCCAGCCCCTCCGGCGTTTGAGGAGCAGGGGTCCGGGGGCTGGCCCCCGGCAACGGCGCCGCACCCGGGACTCCTCGCCGTGCAGCGGCACCCGGGCCAGCGGGGCCGGGGTGGAGTCGGATCGCCTCCGCCGTCGGGGGCTACGCCCAGAGTTGGCCCTGGAGGACTTCGATGGCTTCTTCCGTGGTGGCCGCCGTGTAGACGCCCGTCGAGAGGTACTTCCAGCCGCCGTCGGCCACGACGAAGACGATGTCGGCCGTCTCGCCCGCCGCGACAGCCTTGCGGCCTACGCCGATCGCCGCGTGCAGGGCCGCGCCCGTGGAGACGCCCGCGAAGATGCCCTCCTGCTGGAGGAGCTCGCGGGTGCGGGTGACCGCGTCCGCCGAGCCGACCGAGAAGCGGGTCGTCAGGACCGAGGCGTCATAGAGCTCGGGGACGAAGCCCTCGTCGAGGTTGCGCAGGCCGTAGACGAGGTCGTCGTAGCGCGGTTCCGCCGCGACGATCTTGACGCCGGGGACGTGTTCGCGCAGGTAGCGGCCCACGCCCATGAGGGTGCCGGTGGTGCCCAGGCCCGCCACGAAGTGGGTGATCGAGGGGAGGTCCGCGAGGATCTCCGGGCCGGTCGTGGCGTAGTGGGCGCCCGCGTTGTCGGGGTTGCCGTACTGGTAGAGCATCACCCAGGAGGGGTTCTGCTCCGCCAGTTCCTTCGCGACGCGGACGGCCGTGTTCGAGCCGCCCGCCGCCGGCGACGGGATGATCTCGGCTCCCCACATGGCCAGCAGGTCGCGCCGTTCCTGAGAGGTGTTCTCCGGCATGACGCACACGATCTTGTAGCCCTTGAGCTTCGCGGCCATCGCGAGGGAGATGCCCGTGTTGCCCGAGGTGGGCTCCAGGATCGTGCAGCCGGGGTACAGCCGGCCGTCCTTCTCGGCCTGCTCGACCATGTGGAGCGCGGGGCGGTCCTTGATCGAGCCGGTCGGGTTGCGGTCCTCCAGCTTCGCCCAGATGCGGACGTCGTCCGAGGGCGAGAGCCGGGGCAGGCGTACCAGCGGCGTGTTGCCGACCGCGGCCAGGGGGGAGTCGTAGCGCATTACTTCGATCCGCCGGCTACGGCCGGGAGGATGGTGACGTTGTCGCCGTCCTTGAGCGCGGTGGAGATGCCGTCGAGGAAGCGGACGTCCTCGTCGTTGAGGTAGACGTTGACGAAGCGGCGCAGCTCGCCGCCCTTGGCCTCGTCGATGATGCGCTCCTGGATGCCCTTGTGGCGGGTCTCCAGGTCGGAGAACAGCTCGGAGAGCGTCGCACCCGCGCCCGTGACGGCCTTCTCGCCGTTGGTGTAGGTGCGGAGGATGGTGGGGATGCGGACCTCGATGGCCATGGCGGGCTCCAGTCAGGATGGTGAAGGGAAGGCGGGCGAAGCGGAGCGGGCGTGAGCGTGCGGCCCCGCGAGGGGGCCGGTGGGGCTCAGGCGGCAGTACAGATGGCGCTGGCGAGGCGGCACAGGTCGACGTGCAGCCGCGCCACGAGCAGCAGCCTGCCGGGCGTCTCGATGCTCACGTCGTGGGAAACCATGCGGTCATGTTAACGATTCCCGGTCCCTGGTTTGGAGTGTGATCCCGCATCGTGGACGGATATCGCTCACATACTGAGAAGTAGCCCTGTGCCGGTGCCTCAATAGGCCGCTACGACCTGCACTTCTTCCTCCGTGATCACGCCTTCGACGATCCGGTACGACCGGAACTGGAAGTCCCCGAGGCCGTCCTTGTCGGCGGTGGAGACCAGCACGTAGTGGGCGCCGGGCTCGTTCGCGTACGTGACGTCCGTGCGCGAGGGGTAGGCCTCGGTCGCGGTGTGCGAGTGGTAGACGATGACGGGTTCTTCGTCCCGGTCGTCCAGGTCGCGGTAGAGCTTGAGCAGGTCCTTCGAGTCGAACTCGTAGAACGTGGGCGAACGGGCCGCGTTCAGCATCGGTACGAACCGCTCCGGGCGGTCCGTGCCCGCCGGGCCGGCCACCACGCCGCAGGCCTCGTCGGGGTGGTCCTGACGGGCGTGCGCGACGATCTGGTCGTGGAGGGCCTGGGTGATGGTCAGCATGAGCGACAGGATAAGCAGACGGGCCCTCGCGTACCGAGGACTGGTACGCGAGGGCCCGAATGGTGGACGCGAGCCCCTGTGCGCAAGGGATCGCGCCGGAAAGCCGCGCGGTTCCCGGCCGTGACAGGCGGCCGGGACCCACGGTTCGGGAAGGCCCCTACGAGGCCTTGGTGAAGGCGGCGCCGCGCGGGTCGCGGGACTTCATCACCAGGTAGGAGACGCCCAGCAGCAGACCCCACAGCGGGGCGCAGTAGAGCGAGACCCGGGCGTCCTTGTCGACGCCCATCATCACGATGACCATGCCGATGAAGGCCAGGGCGAAGTAGCTCGTGAACGGGGCGCCGGGGGCGCGGAACGGGGACTTGGGCAGGTCGCCGCGGTCGGAGGCGGCGCGGTAGCGGATCTGGCAGACCAGGATCATGATCCAGGCCCACATGCCGGAGATGGTGGCGAAGGAGACGACGTAGTCGAAGGCCTTGCCGGGGGCCACGTAGTTGATCCAGACGCCGACGAGCATCAGGCCCGCCGAGAAGGTGGTGCCGATCAGCGGGGTGCCGCTCTTGGTGAGCTTGGTGAAGAACTTCGGGCCCTGGCCGTTGAGGGCGAGGTCGCGCAGCATGCGGCCGGTGGAGTACATGCCCGAGTTGCAGGAGGACAGGGCCGCGGTCAGGACGACGAAGTTGACGATGGCGGCGCCGACGCCGAGGCCCATCTTCTCGAAGGCGGCGACGAAGGGGCTGACGCCGGGCTGGAACTCGTGCCACGGGACGACCGACAGGATCATGATCAGCGCGCCGACGTAGAAGACGGCGATGCGCCACGGCACGGTGTTGATGGCCTTGGGCAGGGTCTTCTCGGGGTCCTTGGACTCGCCGGCGGTGACGCCGACCAGCTCGACGGCGAGGAAGGCGAACATGACGATCTGCAGGGTCATCAGCGTGCCGCCGATGCCCTTGGGGAAGAAGCCGCCGTCGTTCCACAGGTTGGAGACGGTGGCGGTGTCCGCGGCGTCGGAGAAGCCGATGGTGAGGATGCCGGCGCAGATCAGGATCATGCCGACGATGGCGGTGACCTTGACCATGGAGAACCAGAACTCCAGCTCGCCGAAGAGCTTCACGGAGATCAGGTTGGCGCCGTAGAGGATGACCGTGAAGATCAGCGCGTAGGCCCATTGCGGGAAGCTGTCATGGGTCCAGTACGACATGTACTGCGCCGCGGCGGTGACTTCGGTGATGCCGGTGACCACCCAGAAGAGCCAGTAGGTCCAGCCGGTCACGTAACCCCAGAAGGGGCCGAGGAACTCCCGGGCGTAGTCCGAGAAGGAGCCGGACACCGGGCGGTACATGAGCAGTTCGCCCAGGGCCCGCATGATGAAGAAGATGACCAGGCCCGCGATGGCGTAGGCCAGGATCAGGCTGGGGCCGGCCTTGGAGATGGCCTTGCCGGCGCCCAGGAAGAGGCCGGTGCCGATGGCGCCGCCGATCGCGATCATCTGGATCTGGCGGGCGCCGAGTGCGCGGTGGTAGCCGTCGCCGTCGGTTGTGTCGTGCTGCTGCTCGTCGACCTGTACGGAGGTCATGTCTTGGTGCGCCTTTCTCCACGCCGACCCGCGCCATGACTGGCAGCGGATCGGGTCCTCGATCCCCCCGGATACGGATGGAGTTGCACCCGGCGGTCAGCCGGTTCAAGCAGGCCGGGGGGCATGGGTGGCGCCCCCTCGGCGGTCGTGAAGATTTATCACGTGCTTACGGGTGCAGGAGGGTGGAAAATGTGACGCAGGGCATAAAAAAATCAGGACAGAGGTCCTGAAATGGATCAGATCACCACATCGTGGTGATCTGATCGTTATCCGGATTTGAGCGTCCGCTGAGCGAACGGCCGACCCGCTTGAGGATCTTCAGAGGGTTCTGCGGAGCACCGCTCAGAGGGTGTCGCTCAGCGTCTCGACGAGGGTCTCCTGGAGACCGCCGAGCCAGAGGTACGCCATCACCATCGGCTTGCGCGGATCGTCGTCCGGGAGCCGGAAGAGCACGGCGCTCTCGTCGTCCTCCGTGATGTCGAGGCGGGCCGCGATGGTGAGCCGCAGGTCGTTCAGGGCGCCCAGCCAGCGCAGCCGCACCTCCCCGTCGACCTCCAGGACGGCCGCCCCGTCGCCGGCCGGGCTGAGCCCGTCCAGGCTGCGTACGACGGCCAGCGCGTCCTCCCGCTTGCGGGTGCGCAGGTCGTTCTCGGTGAAGCGGCGGAACTCGGCCGAGTGGGCCCGCAGCTCCTCGGTGTCGGCGTTCGCCGGGGTCTCCGGGCCGCCGTAGGCGTCGGGGAAGAGCCGGGCCAGGGCCGGGTCGGAGGGGGGCTCGGTCGGGCCGTCGGAGGAGGCGAAGAGCGCGGCCAGCGGGTCGGCGTCCGGCTCGGGCTCCGGGTCGCCGGGACCGATGAGCTCCAGCAGCTGCACGGCCAGGGAGCGCAGGATCGAGATCTCGATCTCGTCCAGTGCGATGGCGGCCCCGCCGGCCTTCAGGGGCTCGAACACGCCGCCCATCAGTTGCGGTCCTGGGACATGGTCGCCCAGAGGCCGTAGCCGTGCATGGCCTGCACGTCCCGTTCCATCTCCTCGCGGCTGCCGCTGGAGACGACCGCCCGACCCTTGTGGTGGACGTCCATCATCAGCTTGTTCGCCTTGTCCTTGGAGTAGCCGAAGTACGCCTGGAACACGTACGTCACGTAGCTCATGAGGTTGACCGGGTCGTTGTGCACCAGGGTCACCCACGGGACGTCGGGTTCGGGGACCGCGAAGGTCTCTTCGGCCGATTCGGTGCGTTCGATCTCAATGGGAGCAACACTCACTTGTCCCATGCTGCCACTGACAGGGGCCCGTCGCACAAACGGACCCCTACATCTCGTCACTTTGACGAGATGTGCGCTAGCATCCGTCGCATGAACCCTGCGGACCTGGGCCTGCCGGTGGACGTGCCGTCGACAGCGCTCTTCACGGACCATTACGAGCTCACGATGTTGCAGGCCGCGCTGGCCAACGGCACGGCCGACCGCCGCTCGGTCTTCGAGGTGTTCACCCGCCGGCTCCCCGAGGGGCGCCGCTACGGAGTGATCGCGGGGACCGGCCGGGTGCTCGACGCGGTGGAGAACTTCCGCTTCGACGGCGCCGTACTGGAGTTCCTGCGCGAGCGGAACGTCGTCGACGCCCGCACCCTGGACTGGCTCGCCTCCTACCGCTTCTCCGGCGACGTCTGGGGCTACCCGGAGGGCGAGGTCTACTTCCCCGGCTCGCCGGTCCTGCGCGTCGAGGGCAGCTTCGCCGAGTGCGTGCTGCTGGAGACCGTGATCCTGTCGATCCTCAACCACGACTCCGCGATCGCCGCGGCCGCCTCCCGGATGGCCTCGGCCGCCGGCGGCCGGCCGCTCATCGAGATGGGCGCCCGGCGCACGCACGAACTGGCGGCCGTCGCCTCGGCGCGCGCCGCGTACGTCGGCGGTTTCACCTCGACCTCGGACCTCGCGGCCGGCTTCCGGTACGGGATCCCGACGGTCGGCACGAGCGCGCACGCCTTCACCCTGCTGCACGACAGCGAGCGGGACGCCTTCACCGCGCAGGTCGCCTCGCTGGGCCGCGGCACCACGCTGCTGGTCGACACCTACGACGTGGCGGAGGCGGTCCGGACGGCCGTGGAGGTCGCCGGGACGGACCTGGGCGCCGTCCGCATCGACTCCGGGGACCTGCTGCTGGTCGCGCACCGGGTGCGGCAGCAGCTGGACGAGCTGGGGGCGACCGCGACGAAGATCGTGGTGACCTCGGACCTCGACGAGTACGCGATCGCCTCGCTGGCGGCCGCGCCGGTGGACGCGTACGGGGTCGGCACCCAGCTGGTGACGGGCAGCGGGCACCCGACGTGCTCGATGGTCTACAAGCTGGTGGCGCGGGCGGCCTCGGCCGATCCGAAGGCGCCGCTGGTGTCGGTCGCGAAGAAGTCCTCCGGCGGCAAGACCTCCGTCGGGGGGCGCAAGTGGGCTGCCCGCCGGGTCGACTCCGAGGGGGTCGCGGAGGCGGAGGTCCTCGGGACCGGGCCGGTGCCGGCCGCCTTGGCGGACAAGCAGCTCCTGGTGGAGCTGGTCAAGGGCGGCGAGGTCGTGGCCCGGGAGTCCCTGGAGGCGGCCCGCGACCGCCACCGCGAGGCCCTGACGGGCCTGCCGCTCTCCGCCACGCAGCTGTCGCGCGGCGAGGCCGTGATCCCGACCGAGTACGTGTAGACCCCGCGCCTCACACGCCGGTGGGGCTGGATTCGGCCGGCGTCAGCCCGGACGCGCGGGCGCGTCGGCGCCCGCAGAGGGGGGCTGGGGGCGGAGCCCCCAGTTTCGGGAAGGGGCGGGGTGGGGGAAGAGCCCCCGCAGGGTCTCCCGCCCAGCACCCGCCACCACACACCAAGCCGAAGGGCACCGGACATGCACCGCGCACTGATCGTCGTCGACGTACAGAACGACTTCTGCGAGGGCGGCAGCCTCGCGGTCACCGGCGGAGCCGACATCGCGGCCGCCATCACCGAGCTCATCGGGCAGGCCACCGCCGGCTACCGGCACGTCGTCGCCACCCGCGACCACCACATCGACCCCGGGTCCCACTTCGCGCACCCCCCGGCCCAGCCGGACTACGAGACCTCCTGGCCGGTGCACTGCGTCGCCGGGACCGAGGGCGTGGGCTTCCACCCGAACTTCGCGCCCGCCGTCGCCTCGGGGGCCGTGGCCGCCGTCTTCGACAAGGGCGCGTACGAAGCGGCGTACAGCGGCTTCGAGGGCGCGGACGAGAACGGCCGCGGGCTCACGGAGTGGCTGCGCGACCGGCACGTCACCGAGGTCGACGTGGTCGGCATCGCCACCGACCACTGCGTCAAGGCCACCGCCCTGGACGCGGCCCGCGCGGGGTTCCGTACGCACGTCCTGCTGGACCTGACGGCCGGGGTGGCCCCGCACACCACGACCCGCGCGCTGGCCGAGCTGCGGGAAGCCGGTGTGGAGCTGAGCGGGACCCCGGTGGTGGCCGGCTGACACCGGGCACCCGCGGGGCGCCTCCGGGGCCGCTCAGCCCGCGGCTCAGCCCTCGCTCAGCCCTCTCTCAGCCCCGCCCGCTCACCCCAGCAGGGCCCTGATCGGGTGCCACAGCTCCGCCGCCCGGTCCGGCGCGCAGCGCCAGAGCAGGCCGTCGGGGTGGTGCAGGACGGCCGTGATCTCGTCCGGGGTGGGCGGCTGGGCGTTGCCGCGCAGGTAGACGGCGCGCAGTCCGAGGTTCCGCAGCCTGGTCAGGGCGCGGGCCCGGTTCACCGCGTGCACCAGCACGCGGACGTTTCCACCGTCGGTGCCGCCTTCGATGCCGCCCTTGACGGCACCTTCCACGGACGGTCTGGGCAGCGTGAGCGCGACGACCACGCTGCCGCCTGGCAATCGGACGAAACCTCCACCGGGCATGTCTTCATCTCCCCCGTCAATAAGAAACTCAGCCCACGCATCTAAACGCGATCGGCCGCCGCCCGCTAGAGGGCGACGGCCGATCATGCTTTGACCTGCGGTTTTACTGAATTACTTAACGGAGGGGCCGACCTCGACCGTCATGACGAGACCGTCGTAGGTCTCCTTCACGATCTTGATCTTGGTGTTGGTGTCAGTGACCTTCACCGAGCCGGTCGGGTTCTCGTCGTAGTAGTACTTGCCCTTGTGGTCGTCGAAGACCAGCTGCGCGGCCTTCGGCTTCAGGAAGAGCTCCTGACCGTTCTTGTGCAGGGTGATCGCATCCGTCTTGTACGCGCTGAAGGCGGCGTCGTACGGCTGGATCTTGTTGCGCAGCAGGGTGCCGTCCGACCACTTCATCGGCTTGGCGTTGGCGTCGATCGGAAGGATCAGACCGGAGCCGGGGTGCTGGCTGGTGTTGTTGTCCTTCTGGGAGGTGTCCCACTGCCAGATCAGGAGGCCGTCCTGGTAGGCGTAGTGCTCGACCCAGTTCGGCTTGCTGTTGGCGAAGCCGAAGTTGTACGGACCGACCTTGAGGGTCTTGTCGAACGAGACGTAGCGGCGGTTCTCGGCCAGGTAGTACTGGGCGTACTCCTGGGTGAAGCCGGCGCCGACGCGGGAGAAGCCCTTGCCGGTCCAGCCGTTGTCGCCGTTCTCGGCACCGTCGGTGAACAGCGTGGCGCCGTCCGCCGTGATGCTGAGCGCGTCGCCCGTGAAGCCCTTGCCGCCCGCGCCGCCGTCCGTCTGGTAGCGGAAGCGGAGGTCGACCTTCTTGCCCGCGTAGGCGTTCAGCGAGTAGTTCAGGTTCTTCCAGCTGCCCGAGACGCCGGTGAGCGACGGGCTGTTGGAGGCGTCGACCGGGATGTCCACGCCGTCGGCGGTGCCGGCGAGCGCGGTCCAGGTGGCGCCACCGTCGGTGGAAACCTCGGTGTACAGGAAGTCGTACTCCGCCTCGATGTCCCACCAGCCCTTGAGGGACAGGGCCGCGGAGGACTTGCCGGTCAGGTCGACCGAGCGGGTGAGGGTGTTCTTGAGGTCGTCACCCATGTTGCTCCACCACTGCGAGGAACCCTCGGCGGGAGCGACGATCTCGGTGGTGACCTTCTTCTTCGGCAGCTCGACGAGGAGCGCCTGCTTGTCCTTGGTGTTGTAGGCGGAGACGCCCAGCTTGTGGGTGGACTTCGTCGCGGCCTTGGCCACGTCGTAGTTCAGCCAGCCCAGCTGGAACTTGTCCCAGGCGGTCATGTCGCCCGGGAGGTCGCCTATGGAGTCCTTGCCGGTGCCGAGCCAGGAGCCGGCCGACATCAGGGACCAGAAGCCGACCGAGTTCTCGCCGCCACCGGAGGTGTCGTAGAGGTCGGGCAGGCCCAGGTCGTGGCCGTACTCGTGCGCGAAGACGCCGAGGCCGCCGTTCTCGGGCTGCATCGTGTAGTCGCCGACCCAGATGCCGGTGTTGCCGATCTGGGTGCCGCCGGCCTTGTTGTTGGCCGGGCCGTTCTTGCCGGCCTCGGTGCCGTAGGCGTACCAGCGGTGCGCCCACAGGGCGTTGGTGCCCTGCACGCCGCCGCCGGCCGACTCGTCCTCGCCCGCGTGGACGATCTGGAAGTGGTCGATGTAGCCGTCGGCCTCGTTGAAGTTGCCGTCGCCGTCGAAGTCGTAGCGGTCCCAGAGGTCGTACTGGGCGAGCTGCGCCTTGATCTGGGCGTCGGTCTTGCCGGCCTTCTTCTGGCCCTCGGCCCAGGCGGTCACGCCGTCCTTGACGGTGTCCCAGACGTTGGAGCAGTTGCTGGAGCCGCAGTAGTTCGAGCCGTAACGGGCCTCGTTGTACGGGACCTTGACCCAGTCGGCGACCTCGCCCTCGACCGAGTAACGGCCCGAGGAGGTCTTCTCGTAGTAGGTCTTCAGCGAGTTCTTGCCGGTGCCGGTACCGAAGTACAGGTCCTGGAAGTACGCGCGGTTGAAGTCCTTGCGCCAGGCCGTGCTGTTGTTCGTCGCACGGTCGGGCTGGGCGATCTGGTTGTGCATCGGGCCCGGGTTGCCGCCGTACTTGGGCACGGCCGGCTTGGGACCGGGGCCGTCCGGGTCGAACATGGTGGTGCTGTCCACCTGGTCGCCGAAGTCGACGAGGATCGTGAAGATCTTGTCGGTCTTCTCGCGGCCGAGCTCGACGTACTTCTTGTCGTCGAGCTTGACGACCTTGGAGGCGCCCCGCTGCTCGACGCTCTTCTTGCCGCTCAGTACCTGCTCCAGGGCAGCCTTCCTGGCCTGCTCCTGCTGCTCGCTGAACGGGCCCTTCAGGTCGTGGTCGACCTGCTCCTTCGAGGGAGCGGTCGGGTCCTGGCGTTCGGCGGCAGACACCTTCGCACCCGGGTCTGCCTGGGCCATCGTGAAGGCGGCGCCGGTGGCCGCCGTCGCTGCCAGGGTCACGCCGATTGCGGCGGCGCGCAGCGCTCGTCTTCTGGCCGAGTTGCTGGTCACTTGATGTCGTTCCCCTCCCGCGGCCGCGAAGGTGGTGCGGAACTTCTCCGTAGGAGTGGGGGGTTCCGTGCGGCGCGCGTCTCAAGTGACGACATTTGACCGGAGAGTCGCAAGAAAAGACAGACCTTGACTTGTTCCTTACAACTGCACTATGCGGTCACCGAGTTCCGCTATTCGGACGTTCCGCGGCCATAGGGGACGAACGGTACTTCTGGCCCGGCTCGGACCGCACCCGTCCCCTCCGCCCCTCCCTGCCCCCGGACCCCTCGGGTGCTCCCCGTGCGCCCCCCGTGCTCCGCTGCTTCCCGTCGCATGGGTGAGGTCGCGCTTACCGACAGTTCCGCTCGGGCATCCACCGTCGTAGAGTCACTCGGCGCCAGACCTGGTCCGAGCCGACTCCCCCTCCCGCTTCGAGGACGGATATCGCCATGCCGCGTCCGACTGCCGCACAGCTCGCCTACGGGTCCGCCACCGTCATCGTGTCGACGATCGCCATGCTGCTGCTCTCGCAGACGAGTACGGGACTCGGCGTCGCGGTCATCTCCGCCGCCGCCCTCGCCCTCGGGCTCCTCGTCGCCCTCACCGTGCCGCTCCCGCGCCGGCGCGGACGGCACGCGGCGACCCGTACGAGGACCGCCGCCGCGTACCCGGCGGCTCCCGACACCGTGCCGCGGGACGTGGCGGCCTCCGCCCCGGCCCCCGCGCCCGTCGAGCATCCGGTGCACCACTGACCCGACCCCGCCGACACGGCGCACAGCGCGGCGCGGGCGGCCTCCCCCGTGGGGAGACCGCCCGCGCACTCGGACTGCGTACCTCTGGGTGGCCCTCTAGGAGGCCTGGACCACCACGGTCTTGGCCACCTTGTCGTGCAGACCCTGCTTGTAGGGCTTGTCGACGAGCATCGAGATGACGAGCGCGATCGGCCACAGGCAGAAGCAGCAGATCAGCGTCGGCAGCCAGAGCACGGCCGACCGGCTGAGGGCGGCGTTGGACTGCGGGACGCTGCCGTCGTTGAGCATCGCGACGCGCAGGCCCATCCACTTCTTGCCCAGGGTCTGGCCGTTCTTCTTGACGAACCACCAGTCGTAGCCCACGTACGCGACGATCGAGATCAGCGTCATGACCAGACCGCTGCCGCTGTAGGACTTGGTGATGACCTCGGTGACGTCCTCGCCCTGGTTCGTGTCGACCGTGTAGCGGTTGCGGTCACCGGCGAACAGCTGGATGACGAACAGCGGCACGGCGATGATCAGCAGGTCGATGACGCGGGCGACGAGCCGCTTGCCGAAGTCGGCGAGCGGCGGCATCCCGGCGAGCGGGTCGGGCATGCCGTAGCCGCCACCCCCGCCGTACGGGTCACCGCCGCCGGGGCCTCCGTACGGGGGCGGAGGGGGCGGATAGCCCCCTCCCCCGGGCGGGGGCGGCGGAGGATAGCCCCCTCCGCCTCCGGGCGGGGGCGGCGGGAAGCCTCCGCCGGCGCCGGCGGGCGGTGAGCCGTACGGCGAACCACCCGACGGCGGAGGCGTCGGTTCCTGGGGCTTCTTGAGGAACGGGTCGTCCTCGGGCGGCTGGCCCGGCGGCGGCTGGTCGGTGCTCATGGCCCGAGTCGAACCCGGCGCGCAGCGGCCCGCAACGGGGACGCGTCCATTCGGGGGACGAGCGGGCGCGCGAGGGCCCTAGCGGGCCACGTACGTCCTTGCCGCGCGGTCGTGGAGGGTCCGGCGGCGCTGGCGGTCCCCGAGGGCCCACAGGGCCCCCGGGAGGCCCAGGAAGGCGTACACGAGCCAGCGGCGCAGCGCGGCGCCGAAGCGGGGCGGGCGCAGCGTGGCGGTGGCGAGGACCCGTACGCCGAGCAGCTTCTTGCCGGGGGTGCGGCCCCAACGGGCGGTGGGCAGGGCTTCGTAGAAGACGCCGAAGAGGAGGACGGCGCCCAGGACGAGGCCCAGTGAGCCCGCGATGGTCCCGTCGAGCAGCCACACGGTGGTGGTGCGGCCGCCCGCCCGGGCGGCGTCCACCTTGGCCTGGAGGTGCGCGGTCGCCGCGGGTACGAGGGGCAGCGCCACCCCGGTCGCGACGGCGGCGTACACGAGGGAGTCCAGCAGCCGGGCCGTCGCGCGGCGCACGAGCCCGGCGGGGCGCACGGCCCGCTCCGCCATCCGCTCGAACACCGCGCGTCCGGTCCTGGCGGGACGCGGTGCGGGGGCCGCTGCGGCCTCGGCCCGCTCCGCACGGTCCGCCGGCTCTACGGGGGCCGGGCGCCGGGCGGGCTCCGCCGCGGCGGCCGGGGCCGGGGCCGGGGCCGGGCGCCGCGCGGGCCGCACGCGCCCCACCGGCTCCGGGTCCGAGCCCGGCGCACCCGGGGCGGCGGGCCACACGGGGTCGGGGGCGGCGGCGGGGGCGGGCGCGGGGGCCGCCGGAACGGGCGAGGGCGCCGAGAGGATCCCGAGGCCGCCCGGGGCGGCGGAAGCGGACGCCTGCGCGGGCAGGGCGGCGGACACGCCCGCCGGGGCCGGGACGGCGGCGGGGGCCGGGCTGGAGGCGGGGGCCTGCGCGGGGGCCGGTACCGGCGGGCGGGCCAGGGAGATCCCGCCGGGGCGGGCGGCTGCGGCCTCCTCGTGGCCCCAGGACACCCGGTGGTCGCGCGGCCCGCCGAACCCGGCCTGGTGGAGCGGGTCGACCTGCCATCCCGCGGGCTCGGGGTCCGCACCGGGCTGCTCCCCGCGCCCGGTCTCCGCCCGGGCAGCGGGCTCCGGCCAGGGCTCGGGCTCCTGCCGGGGAGCGGGCTCGGGCCACGCCCCGGACTCCGCGCGGGGGGCGGGCTGCGGCCGCGGTGCGGCGGGCTCCGGCCAGGAGTCGGCGGCCGGCCGGGGGGCAGGCTCGGGCCGCGGCCATCGCTCCGGCTCGCGCAGCGCCTCGCTCACACCCGTCTGGTCGAGGAACACGGGACCCGTCTCGTCGGCAGGGGCCGCGGGGCGGCTCGTACCGGGAACCCAGTTCAGGCCGTTCCAGAACCTGACGTACCCGGGGATGGACGGATCTGGGTAGTAGCCCTCGCGGGCCGCGTGCTCGCCGTCACCAGGGGAGGCCGTCAATGTCCCCAACTCCGATCGTGGCTTGAGGCTTCTTGCAGGGGTGGACCATAGCCAAGAACCGCCCCCCGGCAGGTCCGGTAACGGGAGAATCCAAGCGATCGGGCGAACGCAGACGAACACAGCCCTGTACGGAAGCTTTCGGTCAGCCGATTGATTTCGGCCAATCCTCGATGCGCCTCGCGAAGTCGCGTCATACCCGGGCACTTCGGCGCTCTCTGCGGGTGTGGGCCGGTTGTCCGGCCCCGCGCAGCACCCGAACACGCACCCGTACCGAAGTGAGGCCGCCATGCAGCACCCCGTCGTCGAGCGCGAGCTGGAACTGAAGCTGGTCCTGTCCCCCGAGCGCAGCGTCCCCGTCCCCGCCCGGCTGCTGTACCTGACGGACGACCCGTACGCCGTGCACATCACCTTCCACACCGGCTCCAGCACCCCGGTCAACTGGACCTTCGCCCGCGAGCTGCTGGTCGAGGGGGTGTTCCGCCCGTGCGGCCACGGCGACGTGCGGATCTGGCCCACGAAGGTCGGCCAGCAGGCCGTCCTGTGCATGGCGCTCAGCTCCCCCGACGGCGACGCCCTGCTGGAGGCTCCCGCCGTGTCGGTGTCGGCCTGGCTGGAGCGGACCCTGCGGATCGTGCCGCCCGGCACCGAGGCCGACCGGCTCGGCCTGGACGCGGCGCTGGCCGAGCTGCTGGCCCCGACGCCGGCCGACGAGCTGTGGATGCGCGACCCGTGGCCGTCGGACGAGTCGGCGGACGGGGAGCTGTGACTCGGCGGGGAGCCGTGCCTCGACGAAGGGCCGTGGCTCGACGAGGAGCCGCGGCTCAGAAGAGCTTGCCCGGGTTGAGCAGTCCCTCCGGGTCGAAGGCGTGCTTGACGGCGCGCTGCATCTCCAGTCCCACCGGGCCGAGTTCGCGGGCGAGCCACTCCTTCTTCAGGACGCCGACCCCGTGCTCGCCCGTGATGGTGCCGCCCAGTTCGAGGCCCAGCGCCATGATCTCCTCGAAGGACGCGCGGGCCCGCCGGGTCTCGTCCTCGTCGGCGGGGTCGAAGCAGACGATGGGGTGGGTGTTCCCGTCGCCCGCGTGCGCGCAGACCCCGATGAGCAGGTCGTGCGCACGGGCGATGGCCGCGGTCCCGTCCAGCATCTCGGCGAGCCGGGTGCGCGGTACGCACACGTCGTCGATCATCGTCGCGGGCCGCAGGGCCTCCAGGGCGGGCAGGGCCATCCGGCGCGCCTGGAGCAGCAGTTCGGACTCGGCCGCGTCCTCGGCCGGTACGACGGCGCTCGCTCCGGCGGCGGTGCACAGGGCGCCCACGGCGGCCAGGTCCTCGGGCGCGTGCGGGGTGTCGAAGGCGGCGAGCAGCAGGGCCTCGGTGGTTTCGGGCAGGCCCATCTTGCCGAGCGCGTTGACGGCGCGGACGGTCGTACGGTCCATCAGTTCCAGCAGCGAGGGCGTCAGACCGGCCTCCATGATCGCGCAGACGGCTTCGCAGGCGGCCGCGGCGGAGGGGAACTCGGCGGCGAGGGCGAGCTGGCGGGGCGGGGCCGGGCGCAGCGCGAGGACGGCCCGGACGACGACGCCGAGGCTGCCTTCGGAGCCGACGAACAGGCGGGTGAGGTCGTACCCCGCGACGCCCTTGGCGGTGCGCCGGCCGGTCTGCAGGAGCCTTCCGTCGGCGAGGACCACGTCGAGGCCCAGCACGTACTCGGCGGTGACCCCGTACTTGACGCAGCACAGACCTCCGGCGGCGGTGCCGATGTTCCCGCCGATGGTGCACTGCTCCCAGCTGGAGGGGTCCGGCGGGTAGTGCAGTCCGCGCGCGGCGACGGCGCGGGAGAGGACGGCGTTGACGACGCCCGGTTCGACGACGGCGATCCGGTCGACGGTGTCGATCTCCAGGATCCGGTCCATCTTCACGAGGGAGAGCACGATGCAGCCGTCGGAGGCGTTGGCCGCGCCCGACAGACCGGTACGGGCGCCCTGGGGAACCACGGGTACGCGCAGCGCGTGGGCGGTGCGCAGGACGTGCTGGACCTGTTCCACGGTCCGGGGCAGGACCACGGCGGCCGGGGTGCCGGCGGCGCAGAAGCTGGCCATGTCGGTGGCGTAGGAGGCGGTCACCCCGGGGTCGGTGAGCAGTGCCTCGGGCGGGAGGCCTTCGAGGAGGAGCGCGTGGAGCTCGTCGAGCTCGTGGAGCTCGCGTGACCCGCCATCAACTTCGTCAACTGTGTCAGCCATGGGGCCAGCGTGGCACCCGGGGCCATCGGTGTGAACACGCCCGCGACGCTCTTCGGACACCTCGGCGAGCTCTTCATATTGACGCACAGTGACTCCATGGACCCTATGCGCGATGCATTCGTCTCTCAGGAGAGGCAGCAGCAGGCTGCCCCGCCCGTGACCTTCACCGGCCGCAAGACGCTCGTGGCGGCGGCGGCCCTGGTCGTCCTGATCGCCGGGGCCCTGCTGATCCGGCCGGCCCGCACGGGCGACGACGCGCGCCCGCCGGGGCCCAGCGAGCGGGCCCGCGCGGCGGTCGGCATGGGTGCGCCGGTGGCGGCGGTGGACCTGTCGGCGCTGGTCCTCGACCGGGAGAAGTGGGTCGCGGAGCACCCGGACGACGAGGCCTCGTGGGCGGTGCTGGGATCGGCGTACCTGGAGCAGGCGCGGCGGACGGCCGATCCCGGCTGGTACCCGAAGGCGGAGGGCGCGCTGAAGCGCTCGCTGGAGCTGCGTCCGGCCGAGAAGGGCAACTTCGACGCGATGACGGGCATGGGCACGCTGGCCAACGCCCGGCGGGACTTCGGGACCGGCAAGAAGTGGGGCGAGCTCGTACGGGCGCAAGCGCCGAAGCGGTGGACGGCGTACCCGGTGCTCGTGGACGCGTACGGCGGTCTCGGGGACTACAAGGCCGCGGAGAAGGCGATGGAGAGCCTGGTGGACCTGCGTCCGGGGCTGGCGGCCTTCATGAAGGCCTCTCAGGTGTACCGGGACCGGGGCTGGCGCGAGGACGCGACCATGTCCATGGAGCACGCGGGAGGCGCGGCGAAGGCCCCTGCGGAGAAGGCGTACGTGCTGTTCCGGCTCGGGGAGCTGGCGTGGGAGCGCGGCGACGACGCGGAGGCCCTGAAGCAGTACGAGGCCGCGCTGCGCACCGATCCGGCGCAGGCGCAGGCGCTGGGCGGCCGGGCGCGGGTGCTGGCGGCGCTGGGCCGGGGCGGGGAGGCCGTACGGGACTACCGGCTGGCGCTGGGGCGGGCCGCGGTGCCGGCGCTGTCGCTGGAGCTGGGCGAACTGCTGGAGTCGCTGGGGCGGGGCGACGAGGCGAAGGCGGTGTACGACGGGATCGCGGCGCAGGCCGCCCGGAGCGGGGTGAACGAGGAGCTGCTCCTGGGCCGGTTCGAGGCGGACCACGGCGACCCGACGGCGGCCGTACGGCGCCTCACGGCGGAGTGGGCCCGGCACAAGAGCCTGCCGGTGGCGGACGCGCTGGGCTGGGCGCTGCACAAGACGGGCGACGACGCGGCGGCTCTGGAGTACGCGAAGAAGGCCACGGAGCAGGGGCTGCGGCTCGCGGAGTTCTCGTACCACCGGGCGGTGATCGAGCGCGGCCTGGGCGACGTGGCCGGGGCGCGGCGGCACCTGGAGGAGGCCCTGCGGACGAACCCGCGGTTCTCGCCGGTGCGGGCCCCGCTGGCCAAGCAGGCCCTGGCGACGATCGGCAAGCCCCCGGCGGGCGGCCCGGAGAACATGCAGCCCACCAAGCCGTGGGTGGCCCCGGAACTCCCGAAGGCGAAGCCGGCTGCCAAGCCGAAGCCGAAGCCGTAGGCGGCCGGGCGGGGAGCCGCTGCGCGGGGCCTCCCCCACCCCGCCCCTTCCCGAAACCGGGCTCCGCCCGGACCCTCCCCCAGCTACCGCAGGGGGTACCCCCTGCCTCAGACGCCGGCGGGGCTGGATGGATCCAGCCCCGCCGGCGTTCACGGTGCGGGCCGGGAGCCCGGACTTCGCGATCTACAGGTTGCCGCGCTTCTCCTGCTCGCGCTCGATCGCCTCGAACAGGGCCTTGAAGTTGCCCTTGCCGAAGCCCATCGACCCGTGGCGCTCGATCATCTCGAAGAAGACCGTCGGGCGGTCCTGGACCGGCTTGGTGAAGATCTGCAGCAGGTAGCCGTCCTCGTCGCGGTCGACGAGGATCTTCAGCTCGCGCAGGGTCTCGACGGGGACCCGGGTCTCGCCCGCCCACTCGCCGAGGGTGTCGTAGTAGGAGTCCGGGGTGTCCAGGAAGGTCACGCCGGCGGCCCGCATCGCGCGCACCGTGCCGACGATGTCGTTCGTGGCCAGCGCGATGTGCTGGACGCCCGCGCCGCCGTAGAACTCCAGGTACTCGTCGATCTGCGACTTCTTCTTCGCGATCGCCGGCTCGTTGATCGGGAACTTCACCTTCAGGGTGCCGTCCGCGACGACCTTCGACATCAGCGCCGAGTACTCGGTCGCGATGTCGTCGCCCACGAACTCCTTCATGTTCGTGAAGCCCATGACCTTGTTGTAGAACGCCACCCACTCGTTCATCCGGCCGAGCTCGACGTTGCCCACGCAGTGGTCGATGGCCTGGAAGGTGCGCTTGGCCGGGGGCTCGACCATCGGGGCGACGGAGACGAAGCCGGGCAGGTAGGGGCCGGTGTAGTCGCCGCGCTCGACCAGGGTGTGGCGGGTCTGGCCGTAGGTGGCGATCGCCGCCAGCCGCACCGTGCCGTGCTCGTCGGTGAGCTCGTACGGCTCGTCGAGACCGCGCGCGCCGTGCTCGACGGCGTAGGCGTAGGCCGCCTTCACGTCGGGGACCTCGATCGCCAGGTCGACGACGCCGTCGCCGTGGTCGGCGACGTGCTCGGCGAGGAAGCGGCCCCGGTCGGTGGTGGCCTTGATGACCGAGGTGAGGACGAACCGCGCGCCGCCGTTGGTCAGGACGTAGCTGGCCGTCTCGCGCGTGCCGTTCTCCGGTCCGGAGTAGGCGACGAGCTTCATGCCGAAGGCGGTCGAGTAGTAGTGCGCGGCCTGCTTGGCGTTGCCTACGGCGAAGACGACCGCGTCCATGCCCTTGACCGGGAAGGGATCGGCCTTGGCGGCGGTGGGCGGTGCGGTGTCGAGCGGCTGGGTCTCAGTCATGACGGCAGAGTCCCGCCGTTCCACAAGATGCGCAATAGTTTCCATTTCTGCTGTACACACTGCTCGCTCTCAGCCGACCATGACTGGGATATCTGTGCACTATGACCACCGACCGACCGCCCCGGAGGCACCCATGGGAATCGACGAGCTCGACGGCAGGCTCATCGTCCTGCTCGCCCGCGAGCCCCGGATCGGGGTCCTGGAGGTCTCGCGCCGGCTCGGCGTGGCGCGCGGTACGGCGCAGGCCCGGCTGGACCGGCTTCAGTCGAACGGAGTCATCCGGGGGTTCGGTCCGCAGGTGGATCCGGCGGCCCTGGGGTACCCGGTGACGGCCTTCGCCACGCTGGAGATCAAGCAGGGGCAAGGCGCGGACGTACGGGCGCACTTGGACGGGGTTCCGGAGGTGCTGGAACTGCACACGACGACCGGGCACGGGGACATGCTGTGCCGGCTCGTGGCCCGGTCCAACGCGGACCTTCAACGGGTGATCGACCGAGTTGTCGCTTTTGATGGCATCGTGAGGGCTTCGACGGCGATTGTCATGGAAAATCCCGTACCCTTGCGGATCATCCCCCTGGTCGAACAGGCGGCCGAGGACGACTGATCCGACCGACCTGCGGCAACGACGGACGAGGTGACGTGGCGTGAGTTTCTGGGCCTACCTGTCCAACCGCCACCAGCAGCTCCTCACCGACGCCTTCCAGCACGCCAGCGCCGTCTTCCAGTGCATGCTGATCGCGACCGCCCTCGGCGTCGCCATCGGCGTCCTGACCTACCGCAGCGGCTGGGCTGGGAACCTCGCGGTCACCTCCACCTCCACGGTGCTGACCATCCCCTCGCTCGCCATGATCGGCCTGCTGATCCCGATCGTCGGCCTCGGCGTCGCGCCGACCGTGATCGCCCTGACCCTGTACGGACTGCTGCCCATCGTCCGCAACTCCATCGTGGGGCTGCGCGGGGTGGATCCGGCCCTGGTCGATGCCGCCAAGGGCATCGGGATGTCGCGCGGCGCCCAGCTGCTGAAGGTGGAGCTGCCGCTCGCCTGGCCGCCGATCCTGACCGGCATCCGGGTCTCCACGCAGATGCTGATGGGCATCGCGGCCATCGCCGCCTACGCCTCCGGGCCGGGCCTGGGCAACGAGATCTTCCGCGGGATCGCCTCGCTCGGCAGCGCCAACGCCATCAACCAGGTCCTGGCGGGGACCCTCGGCGTCGTCATCCTCGCCCTGCTCTTCGACGCCGCGTACGTGCTGCTCGGCCGTCTCACCATCCCGAGGGGAATCCGTGTCTGAACCGACGTCCGAGGCCCCGAAGTCCGAGAAGCTGCCGACCGAGGCCCCGCCGACCGAGACCCGGCCGGCCTCCGCCTCCGCCTCCGGCGCCACCATCCAGCTGGAGAACCTCACCAAGCGCTACCCCGGCAACCCCAACCCCTCCGTCGACGACGTCTCGATGGAGATCAAGGCGGGCGAGCTGGTGGTGTTCGTCGGCCCCTCCGGCTGCGGGAAGTCCACCACCCTCAAGATGATCAACCGGCTGATCGAGCCCACCTCGGGCCGGATCCGCATCGGCGACGAGGACGTCACCGACATGGACCCGGTCAAACTGCGCCGCAAGATCGGGTACGCGATCCAGTCCTCCGGGCTCTTCCCGCACATGACGGTCGCCGAGAACATCGCCCTGGTCCCGAAGATGACCGGCTGGTCCAAGTCCCGCGTGAAGGACCGGGTGGAGGAGATGCTCGACCTGGTCGGCCTGGACCCGCGCGAGTTCCACGGCCGCTACCCGCGCCAGCTCTCCGGCGGCCAGCAGCAGCGCGTGGGCGTGGCCCGGGCCCTCGCCGCCGACCCGCCGGTCCTGCTGATGGACGAGCCCTTCGGCGCCGTCGACCCCATCACCCGCGACCACCTCCAGGACGAGCTGATCCGGCTCCAGCACGAGCTGCACAAGACGATCGTCTTCGTCACCCACGACTTCGACGAGGCCATCAAGCTGGGCGACCGGATCGCCGTCCTGCGCGAACGCTCGCACATCGCCCAGTTCGACACCCCCGAGGCCATCCTCACCAACCCCGCCGACGACTTCGTCTCCGGGTTCGTCGGCGCCGGGGCGGCGCTCAAGCGGCTCAACCTCACCCGGGTGCGGGACGTGGAGATCGCCGAGTTCCCGACCGTGTCCGTGGACGACCCGCTCCAGCAGATCTTCAACACCCTGCGCGCCGGCCAGGGCAACGAGCTCCTGATGCTGGACCGGCGCGGCCGCCCGTACAAATGGCTGCGCCGCGGCGACCTGATGCGCGCCAAGGGCTCCCTCGCCCGGGCCGGCCAGCTCGTGCACGACACCGTGACCCGCGACGCGACCCTGCACGACGCCCTGGAGGCCGTACTCACCGACAGCGGCGGCCGGGTGGCCGTCACCGGGCGGCGCGGCGAGTACATCGGCGTCGTGGACATGGAGACCCTGATGAACTCCGTGCACGAGATGCTGGAGGCCGACCGGCTGACGGCGGCCGAGCACGCGCACGACCTGGAGGAGCTGCGCCACCACCGCGTCGAGCGGGACCTGGAGGGGCTCCGGGACGGTACGGAGGGCTCATGAGCCCGCGCAACCCCGTCTCCCCCGAACGCCCGCCCGGCGAGCACGAGCTGGGGGGCCACGTCTTCCGCGACCCGGAGGAGCCCGATCCCGCCGAGGAGGTCATGACCTCCACCGCGCCGCCCCGCCCCGGGCGCCGGCTCACCTGGGCCCGGCTGGTGACCCTGCCCATCGTGCTGGCACTGGTGCTGCTGGCCACGTACCTGTGGATCACCAACGCCACCCTCGACACGATCGCCGAGAACTCCCTCGCGGACGGCAACGTCGAGCTGCGGCTGTGGCAGCACGTCCAGCTCACCGCGATCTCCACCTTCTGGGTGCTGGTCATCGCGATCCCGCTCGGCATCGCCCTCACCCGCCGCGGCCTGCGCCGGGCGGCCCCGCTGGTCACCGCCGTCGCCAACATCGGCCAGGCCACCCCGGCCATCGGCCTGCTGGCCCTGCTGGTCATCTGGCTCGGCATCGGCCCCTCGACGGCGATCATCGGCATGGTCGCCTACGCCGTCCTGCCCGTGCTGTCCAACACCGTCGCGGGGCTGCGCGGGATCGACCCGCAGCTGGTGGAGGCCTCGCGCGGGATCGGGATGTCCGCCATGGGAACGCTGATGAAGGTGGAACTGCCGCTGGCGGTCCCGCTGATCCTGGCGGGCGTACGGACGGCCCTCGTCCTCAACGTCGGCACCGCGACCCTGGCCACCTTCGGCGGCGGCGGGGGCCTGGGCGACCTCATCACCTCCGGGATCCAGACCCAGCGGATGCCGGTGCTGGTGCTGGGCTCGGTGCTGACGGTGGCGCTGGCGCTGTTCGTGGACTGGCTGGCCTCCCTGGCCGAGACGGTCCTGACCCCGCGCGGGCTGGAGGCGTAGATGGACAGGCTCGGCACAAGGACAGTACGGACGGCATCGGCGGCCTGCGCGGCCCTGCTGGCGCTCGCGGGCTGCGGGCTCAAGAGCGGTTCCCCGATGGTGGACGACGTCCTGCCCGGCTCGGTGGGCCAGGGGCAGCCGCTCAAGGGTGCCTCGCTCACGGTCACCTCGAAGAACTTCAGCGAGAACATCGTGCTCGGCCAGATGATCGGCCTGATCTTCAAGGCGGCCGGCGCGGAGGTGCTGGACCGCACCAACCTGCCCGGGTCGATCAGCGCCCGCGAGGCGATCATCCAGGGCGACGCGGACGCCATGTACGAGTACACGGGCACGGCGTGGATCACCTACCTCGGCAACGACGAGCCGATCACGGACCCCTACGCGCAGTGGGAGGCGGTGCGGGACGCGGACGTGAAGAACGGCGTGGCCTGGCTGCCGCCCTCCACGCTCAACAACACCTACACGCTCGCCATCAGCAAGAAGAACAACGCCAAGTACGGGCTGAAGACCATGTCGGACGTGGCGGCGCTGTCGCAGCGCGACCCCAAGGCGGTGACGGTCTGCGTGGAGAACGAGTTCGCCTCGCGGGAGGACGGGCTGCCGGGGATGGAGAAGGCGTACGGGATGAAGATCCCGGCGGGCAACGTCATGAAGATGGACGCCGGAATCATCTACACCCAGGTCTCGAAGTCCGATTCCTGCCTGCTGGGCGAGGCCTTCACCACGGACGGCCGGATCAAGGCCATGGACCTGGACACCCTCGCCGACGACCGGCACTTCTTCCCCAACTACAACGCGGCGCCGGAGCTGCACGCGAAGACGCTGGAGAAGTACCCGCAGATCGCGGGCCTGCTGGACCCCCTGTCGAAGCGGCTGACGACGGAGACGGCGCAGCGGCTCAACGCCCTGGTCGACGTGGACGGGCAGGATCCGCACGAGGTGGCCAAGGACTGGCTGGTGGCGGAGGGGTTCATCAAGGAGGAGTGAGCGCCGGAGCGGGGATGCAAAGAAGTGGTTGCAAAGAAACCCTTGCATAGGCTTCTTTGCAACTCTACTGTTGAGGCATGCCCGAGAAGAACGCCGATTCCCAGAATCCGGAGCCCCAGCTCCGCAAGCTCGACGCCCACTCCCTGCGCGGCCTGGCCCATCCGCTGCGCATCCGCCTCCTGGGCGACCTGCGCCTGCACGGGCCGGCCACCGCCTCGCAGCTGGCGGAGCGGCTCGGGGAATCGAGCGGGGCCACCAGCTACCACCTGCGCCAGCTCGCCGCGTACGGGTTCGTCGAGGACGCCCCCGAGCACGGCAAGGGCCGTGAGCGCTGGTGGCGGCCGGCCCAGGACGGCACGATCTTCGACGAGGCGCTGGTCTACGACACCGACCCGGCCACGCGCGGTGCCGCGGAGGTCTTCCTCGCGGAGATCGTGAAGATCCACGAACAGGAGCTGTCCTCCTGGCTGGGCGAGGCGCACACCTGGTCACTGGAGTGGCGGCGGAGTTCCGAGCTCAGCGACTTCTCGCTGCAGCTGACCCCCGAGCAGAGCCACGAGCTGGTCCTCAAAATGCACGACCTGATCAACAGCTACCGCGATCTGCCGCCCTCGGAAGGCACGGAGACGGTCCGCGTCCACACACACGCCTTCCCGGTGCGCACCAAGTAGCCCGCGCCTCCACCCCTTTCGCAGAAGGAGCCCTGCCGTGCACGCCTTCAGCCATGCCCACATCCATGCCGAGACCCACGCCACCCGCACCGCCGAGGCCGCCGCCTGGCGCCGCGCGCGGGCGGCCGCGCCGCCGGTCTCCCCCGTTCCCCGCCTGCGCGCCCCCGCCCTGCGCAACCAGCTCGGCGAGACCCTGATCGCGCTCGGCATCCGCCTGATCCAGCCCGCGCACCTGCACGCACGCATCACCCGCAACACCCGGATCTCCCGCCCGCACGGCGGCATCGCGTGAGCCGTGTCCCCTTCACCGCCGTCCTGCTCGCCAACACCATCTCGATAGCCGGGAGTTCGCTGACCCTGATCGGAGTGCCGTGGTTCGTGCTCCAGACCACGGGCAGCGCCGGCCGGGCCGGGATCGTCGCCTTCTGCGCCACCCTGCCCGTCGCGATCGCCGCCCTGGTCGGGGGCCCGGTCATCGACCGGATCGGCCGCCGCCGGGTCTCCGCCGTCTCCGACCTGATCTGCGGGCTGGCCGTGGCCGCGATACCGCTGCTGCACCACACCGGGCTGCTGGAGTTCTGGATGCTGTGCGCACTGATGGCCGTCTGCGGCCTCGTGCACACCCCCGGACTGACCGCGCGCTACGTCCTGCTCCCCCATCTCGCCGAGCACGCCGGCACCACCATCGCCCGCGCCGCCAGCCTCTACGACGCCGTCTCGCGCGGAGCCCGCATGATCGGGGCCGCACTGGCCGGCGTACTGATCGCCACGATCGGCGCCGGGTCGGTGCTGCTCCTCGACGCGGCCACCTTCGGCGCCTCCGCGCTGCTGGTCGCCGTGTTCCTGCGCGGGATACCGGCCGCCGAGCCGCAGCGCGCCGCCGGGAAGGTGTCGTTGGCGGGCTACCGGGCCGAACTCGCCGAAGGCTGGCGGTTCCTGACCCGGGCCAGGCTGCTGCTGGGCATCACGGTGATGGTGATGATGACCAACGGCATAGACCAGGGCTGGTCCTCGGTCCTGCTGCCCGTGCACGGCCTCGAAGCCCTCGGCGGACCCACCGCGCTCGGACTGATGATCGCCCTCTTCGGCGGGTTCGCGCTGCTGGGCGCCCTGCTCTACGGAGCCTGGGGCGAGCGGTTCCCCCGTAGGGCCGTATTCGCCGCGGCGTTCCTGCTGTGCGGAGCCCCGCGCTACGTGGTCGCCGCCTTCACCGACACCCCGCTGCCGCTCGCGGTGACGATGGCCCTGTCGGGGCTGGGCGCGGGCGTGCTCAACCCGATCCTGACCACCGTGATGATGGAGAAGGTGCCCGACGCCCTGCGCAGCCGGGTCGCCGGCGTGACCACGGCCGGCTGTGAGCTGACGATGCCGCTGGGCGGGCTGGCCGCGGGGCTGCTGGTCGACGGCTTCGGGGTGACGAAGGCGCTGCTGGTGTTCGGCGGGACCTACTTCCTCGTCACGCTCTCGCCGCTGGTGTTCCCCTCCTGGCGGAGCATGGAGGCGGCCTCCCGGCTCAGCAGGACGGAGCCGGTTCGCCCTTCTGCAGAGCCCGCAGAGCGTTCACCGCATCCGTCAGCGAGGTGACGGGGACCAGCCGGAGCCCCTTGGGGAGTTCGGACTCGGCGTCCGAGCACTCCGCCGCCGGTACGAGGAACACGCTCGCCCCGTCGCGCCGCGCGGCCTGGGTCTTCAGGGCCACGCCGCCGACCGCGCCGACTTCGCCGGCCGCGGTGATGGTGCCCGTACCGGCGATGGTGCTGCCGCCGGTGAGATCGCCGCCGCTGCCGTTCCCGTCGAGCTTGTCGACGATGCCGAGGGAGAAGAGCAGTCCGGCGCTCGGACCGCCGACGTCGGCGAGGTTCAGCTCGACCTTCACGTCATTGGGGTCCTTGTGGAGGTAGCCGAGGGCGGCCGCGGAGGCCGTCGACTGCGACTTGGTCATCTCCTCCAGGTTGTGCTCCTCGATCTCCTTGTCGCTTCCGCCCGAGGGGTACACCGACTCCCTGGGCATGACCGCCCGGGCGGTGTCGAACCAGTCGCCGACCAGCTCGGGGAGGGTGACGGTGGTGGAGGGTCCGGTGGCCTGGATCGTGGTCATCCGCAGCTGGCCGGTGGTCTCGCGGGTGGGGGCCCCGGTGATGGAGATGACCTGCTTGCCGTCACGGGAGCCGAGCACGTCGGCCGTGAGGCCCGGCTGCGCGATCACGAAGGGCAGCGGTGCGAGGGCCGCGACGGCGAGCAGCGCGAGCACGGGCACGGCGCAGACGGCGAGGGCGGCGGGACGCGGCAGGCGTGTGAGGCGAGAGAGCACCGGGCCAATCTAGCGCGGGTGCCCCCGAACGGGTCGAGCCGCGCCCCCGGCGGTGGGGGGCGCGGCTCGGTGTCCGGATGTGCTGCGCGTGCGGCTGCGCGGCTCAGCGCAGGGCGTCGGCCACCTCGCGGGCGGCGTCCACCACGCGCGGGCCGACCCGCTCGGGCACGGCGTCGGCCAGCATGACGACGCCGACGCTGCCCTCCAGCCCGGTGATGCCCACCAGCGGCGCTGCGGCGCCGCTGGCGCCCGCTTCGAGCTCTCCGTGGGTGAGCGTGTACCCGGGCTCGATGAGCGTGCCCTGGCGGGCGGCCAGGATGGCCCGGCCGGCTGCCCCGCGGTCCAGCGGATGGCGGAAGCCGGGCCGGTAGGCCACGTGGTAGTCGGTCCAGGTCGGCTCGACGACCGCCACGGCGAGCGCTTCGGTTCCGTCCACGAGGGTCAGGTGCGCGGTGGCGCCTATGTCCTCGGCGAGGGAGCGCAGCGCGGGCAGCGCCGCCTCGCGCACGAGCGGGTGCACCTGGCGGCCCAGGCGCAGCACTCCGAGCCCGACGCGGGCGCGGCCGCCGAGGTCGCGGCGGACCAGGGCGTGCTGTTCGAGGGTGGCCAGGAGGCGGTAGACCACGGTGCGGTTCACACCGAGGCGGTTGGAGAGCTCGGTGACGGTCAGACCGTGGTCGGTGTCGGCGAGCAGTTTGAGAACTCGGAGTCCTCGGTCGAGAGTCTGGGAGGTTTCCGCGGTCACGACGCCTCTCCCTCTTTCGGTGGGCGGCGGTGACTCTCTGGGGATAGCGCCGCCGGTCCCTCGGCGACGCACGGAGAGGCCGCCGGTAGCGGCCATGGCACCGGCTGCGCTCCCGCGGCGGCGCTGCCACGGGGCGTTCGATGCGGGGACAGTAGCGAGCAGGTTCGCTCAGCGGAAGAGCTCGTCCAGAATCCGGGCGCCTACTGCCGTTTTATGCCGGTTGAAAACGCGCATCGCTGTCAATTCGTGACCTTCGGGCCCTGACGGCCGCTCATGTCCGAGCACGGCCCCGGACGACCTCTCGGGGCCTCCCACCACGGGTGCGTCGACACCGCTACGGTGGCCCGGGCGGGCGGGAACCGTACAAAACTCCCCCGCCCCCCGCGCCGGATTCCGTAGGAAATCACCGCATCCGGGTGGCCCACTCCTGGACCTTCTTGATTCGCTCGCGCAGCTGTCCCGCCGTGGCTTCCGCGCTCGGCGGTCCGCCGCACACGCGGCGCAGTTCGGTGTGGAGCACGCCGTGCGGTTTGCCGCTCTGGTGGACGTACGCGCCCACCATCGTGTTCAGCGACTTCCTCAGCTCCAGCAGTTCCTTGTGCGAGACCACGGGCCGCCGGTCGGCCGGCAGCTCCAGCAGGTCCGCCTCCGAGTCCGGCTTGCGCTTGCTGTGCGCGATCTGCCGCGACTGCCGCTTCTGGAGCAGCATCTGCACCTGGTCGGGTTCGAGCAGTCCCGGGATGCCGAGGTAGTCCTGCTCCTCCTCGCTCCCCGGGTGCGCCTGCATGCCGAACTCGGCGCCGTCGTACAGCACCCGGTCGAAGACGGCGTCGGACTCCAGCGCCTCGAAGGACATCTGCTCCTCGTCGCCGGTGTCCTCGTCCTCCTGCTTGTTCGCCTCCTCCATCTCCTTCTCGGAGTCGGCGTACGGGTCTTCCTCGCCCTGCTTCTTCGGCTTGTCGAGGACGTGGTCGCGCTCGACTTCCATCTCGTTGGCGAAGCCCAGCAGGTAGGGAATGGTCGGCAGGAACACCGAGGCCGTCTCGCCGCGCCGGCGCGAGCGCACGAAGCGCCCGACGGCCTGCGCGAAGAACAGGGGGGTCGAGATGGTGGTGGCGTACACGCCGACCGCGAGGCGCGGTACGTCGACGCCCTCGGACACCATGCGGACGGCGACCATCCAGCGGTCGTTGCTCGCGGCGAACTCGTCGATCCGCTTCGAGGCCCCGGTGTCGTCGGACAGTACGACGGTGGCCTTGCTCCCCGTGATCTCCCGGATCAGCTTGGCGTACGCGCGCGCGGAGTCCTGGTCTGCGGCGATGACCAGCCCGCCCGCGTCCGGGATGCCCTTCCTGACCTCGGTCAGCCGCTGGTCGGCGGCGCGCAGCACGTTCGGCATCCAGTCGCCGCGCGCGTCGAGCGCCGTACGCCAGGCCTGCGAGATGGCGTCCTTGGTCATCGGCTCGCCGAGGCGCGCGGCGATCTCGTCGCCCGCCTTGGTGCGCCAGCGCATGTTGCCGCTGTAGGAAAGGAAGATGACGGGCCGCACGACCCCGTCGCCGAGGGCGTTCCCGTAGCCGTACGTGTAATCGGCGGAGGACCGCCGAATCCCGTCGTTCCCTTCCTCATAAGCCACGAAAGGAATGGGATTCGTATCGGACCGGAAAGGCGTACCGGTGAGGGCGAGCCGCCGGGTCGCCGGATCGAACGCCTCCAGGCAGGCCTCGCCCCAGGACTTCGAGTCACCGGCGTGGTGGATCTCGTCCAGGATCACCAGGGTCTTGCGCTGCTCGCACCGGTTGCGGTGCAGCATCGGGCGCACGCCCACACCCGCGTACGTGACGGCGACCCCGTGGTAATCCTTGCTGAGCGGCCCCGCGGAGTAATCAGGATCCAGCCGGATCCCTATCCGGGCGGCCGCTTCCGCCCACTGCTTCTTCAGGTGCTCGGTCGGCGCGACGACGGTCACCTGCTGCACCACGTGGTGGTGCAGCAGCCAGGACGCGAGCGTCAGGGCGAAGGTGGTCTTTCCGGCGCCGGGGGTGGCGACGGCGAGGAAGTCGCGCGGCTGGGTCTCCAGGTACCGGTCCAGCGCACCCTGCTGCCAAGCTCGCAGGGCGCTGGCGGTACCCCACGGCGCGCGGCCGGGGAAGGCGGGTGAGAGGTGGTGGGAGGCGGTAGTAGTCACGGTCTCCGGTTCGGGCTCTCGGCGGCGTATCCGTTCCGGGCGGCGTGCATTCCGGGCATCGGTACGGCCAGCGGTACGGGCAGTCGTACGTAGGACAACCGGGCCACCTTACCGGCCCGGGCCCGCCCCTCGCGGAGGGACAGGCCCGTGACCTCGGCGCGTGCGGCGAGCGTCACATTCGCCGGGCGAGCGCGCGCAGCCGCTCCGCGATCCGCCCGATGTCCTCCTCGTTCCCCGCCGCCACGTCGATGACCAGGCCGTACGCGGCATCCTCATCGGCGTCACCGAGATCGACTCGGTTGAGGGCGAGGAAGGTGGCAGCGGCGAGCCAGGCGGTGCGCTTGTTCCCGTCGACGAGGGGGTGGTTCGTCGCGATCCCGTGCAGCAGGGCGGCCGCCTGCTCGTAGGTGTCCTCGTACGCCGAGGTCCCGAACATCCGGGCCCGCGGCCGGTGCACCGCGGACTCCAGCAGCCCGGGGGCGCGCAGCTCGACGGGCTGGTCCTGGGCGAGGCAGGCGTGCCGCGCGAGGTCGAGAACCTCTGAGAGGGTCAGGTGCCGCGTCATGTTCCCGGTGCTCATTCCCCGAGCCTCCTCAGCAACCCGGCATGCCGCCCGGCCAGCCGCAAGGCCTCGCCCCCGGCCCGCTCCCGCTCCCCCCGCACCCATCCCCGCACGGCGGCCAGCACGGCCTCCTCGACGCTCTGCCCGGTGGCATCGGCGAGATCGGCCAACTCCGCCCGCTCGGCATCGGCCATGACGATGATCAACTGCTCTTCCATCCCCGGATGCTAGCCAGCTCGGCCCGACGCTGCCCCGAATTACCGGCCTCGGCACCCTTCAACCCCACCGGCCCGCACACGCAGACCGACGCCAGCCAAATCCAGCCCCTCCCCACGGGCCCGCACGCTCAGACCCACACCGGCCAAATCCAGCCCCCGCCCCACCGGCCCGCACGCTCAGAGCGACACCAGCCAAATCCAGCCCCCGCCCCACGGGCCCGCACGCTCAGACCCACACCGGCCAAATCCAGCCCCTCCGGCGCCTGAGGAGCGGGGGCCCGGGGGCTGGCCCCCGGCAACGGCGCGGCACCGGACCACGGGCCCGGGCCCGCCAACCCGTACAGGGCCGACCCCGGCCAAATCCAGCCCCTCCGGCGCTTGAGGAGCGGGCCCCCGGGGGCCGGCCCCCGGCAACGGCGGGGCACCCGCCGAAGCGCCTCAGCCCCGCCGAGGCTCCGCATCCAGCCGGGTGGCAACCCAAGCCCCCACCAGCGCCACGCAGGCCATCGGCAGGAACACCACCACGAACGCACCGGGGTGCGAAACCCCACCCCCCTCACCCACGGAGTGCACCGCGGAGCCCACCGCTCCCCCACCCAGCGCAGCAAACGCCGCACCCCCGGCAGCCAGCAGCACCACGTTCGCCAGCGCGTCCGAGATCTGCAGGGAGGCGGAGTTGGCCCCCGCCTCCTCCGGCGCCGAAAGCTTCAGCAGCAGCACGCTCGTGGACCCGATGACGAGCCCCATCCCGAGGCACCCCAGCGCCCACACCAGCGCAATGATCCACACCGGCACCCACTCCACGAGCACCGCCGGCGCCCCGGCGATCGCCACGGCGACCATGATCATGCCCAGTACCATCAGCCGTTCCCGGTACGGCGCCGTCCGCCCCTGCGACTGCACCCACGAGCCGGCCGCCCACGTCACCCCGCCCAGCGCGAGCGAGAACCCGGCCATCGTCGGGCTCAGCCCCCGCTGGGTGACCAGCATCAGCGGGATGAAGCTCTCCGCGGCGATGAACGACCCCGCCGCCACGCCCCGCAGCAGCACCACCGACGGCAGCCCGCGCCGCGCCAGGTAGGTCCCGCGCGGCAGCAGCCCCAGCACCGCGGGCACCAGCAGCGCCGCCCCCGCGAGCCCGGGCAGCAGGGACAGCCACCTCACGTCCTGCGCCGCGTACTGCAGCAGCCCCGCCCCGACCGAGATCCCCAGCGCCAGCCGGATCCGCCGCCGGTCGACCGCCACGGGCGGAGCCTCGGGGTCCACCGGCCCGGAGGCGCTCCGCCGTATCGCCGGCAGCGCCACGGCGAGCGGTACGAAGACCAGCGGGGGGATCCCGAGGAAGACCCAGCGCCACCCGAGGTGCTCGGTGACGGTCCCCGCCGCCAACGGCCCGACGATCGAGGGCACGACCCAGCTCGCCGCGAAGGCCGCCATGATCGCGGGCCGCAGCCGCTCCTCGTAGGCCCGGCTGACGACCACGTACAGCGCGACGATGACCAGCCCGCCGCCGAACCCCTGCACGGCCCGCCCGAGCACGAACATCCACATCGCCCCGGCGGTCCCGGAACACACCAGCCCCGCGGCGAAGGACCCGATCCCCACGGTCAGCGGCCGCAGCGGCCCCTGCCGGTCGGCCCACTGCCCCGAGAGCACCATCCCGAACAGACTGGTCGTGAAGTAGGCGGAGAAGGCGAAGGCGTACAGCGCGATCCCGTCCAGCTCCCGGGCGGCCACGGGCATGGCGGTCCCGACGGCGGTGGCCTCGAAGGCGATCAGGAAGATGACCGAGATGATCCCGATGCTGAGCGTCCGGTACGCGGGCCCGAAGACCCCGCCCTTCGGGTGGCCGGGTATCGGTGCGGCGGGTGCAGCAGCTCGCTGCGGGAGGACGCTCATCGCCCCAGCGTAAGGTGCGTCCCCCCATATCGACCCTGTCCTTTCGGCGTATCCCACCTCGGCCCCTGGCCCTAGGCCTACCGGCCCCCGACGGCTTGCCCACGTCCCGGGCGACCGGCCTGCGCTAGCTTCGCCTCCATGAACTCATTGGCACAGATATACGACAGAGAGTTCCGTGTGCGCGGCCTGCGCCAGCAGGGGTGGGGCCGGGGATTGCTGGCCGCGGCCGCCCTCATCTGGCTCTGGATCGGCTACCTGCTCGTCTTCCCCTTCAGCGTCGACCAGGGCGGGGACTTCAAGCCCGTCGAGTGCGAGTCCCGCGCCTTCCACCAGGACAGCAGGAGGTTCGCGGTGTCGTACGTCAACGACGACGGCGAACGCTGTGACGCCGAGCGCGACTGGGGCCCGATGCTCGCCGCCCTCCTCCTCTCCCTGCCCCTGGCCTCGGTCGGCACCGGCTTGTACGTCTCCGGCACATCGGCGCTCCGCACCGCCGCCTACGCTGCCGAGATCACTCGCCTGAACACCACCAAGGAGCTCTGAGCCGGGGCAGTGACCGGGCAGCAGCCGCGAGACCGGGCCGCAAGGACCGCGCTCCGCACCCTGGACTGTGAACGCGGCATGGCAGTCGCATTGCACGACCCCGGCACCCCTTCCCCCGCCCTCCCGCACCCTCGTACGGTCATACCCATCACCACCACACAGCCGTGTGCCCGAGTGGTTTAGGGACTCGCCTGCAAAGCGAGTTACGCCGGTTCGATTCCGGTCACGGCTTCCACGGCGAAGGCCGCTCAGGGGAAGGCGCTCCCCTGAGCGGCCTTCGCCTTGCCCGCCCTAGGGTTCGGATGCGAACTTCTCCAGTTCCCCGGGGCGGCCCGGAAGCCCGCCGTTGTTCTCGCAGCGCAGCTCTTCGGCCACCGAGACGGCCGCGGAATGCACGAGCACGAGAGCGTCGGCGGCGGCTGTCGCTTTGCCGGACGCGTCGCCTTCGACAACGGTGAAAGCGGCACTGATCCTCAAGGGGACCTGCCGGGTGGACCCGACGCGGGAACTCACGCAATCGAACTTGACCGTGTGCGCCCTGCCCTCACGAAGAAGTCTCGGCCCGCTCGGTTCGGCGGCGGACCGTGTGTGGCCCAGGAAGACCACCGCGGCCTGCGCTGAGCGGGGCTTCCCGCCCTCCGACTGCTTCGGGGCTCCCTTGATCCGGCATTGCGCAGCGTCCGCGTCCACGACGTCTCTGCCCGACCGATAGTTTTGCTCCATCACCCTGGCGATGCCATCTGCGCTCAGATCCGCTTGCCCGTCTTCGACGACGAATTCCGAGATGCCCATCAACCGCTCCAGGGCGGTGCCCGCCTCGGGCGTGAACAGCGTTCCCCCGCAGACCTGCCCCACGGACACGGTTTTCGGTTCCGGCGACTTCTCGCTCTCCGGTGTGGATCCGCAGCTCACGGCCAGGGAACCCAGGACACCGAGGGCCACCAAGCGGACCGAAACGATCGAGCGCGGCCTTCCGACGTTTTTCCTCATGGCTTCGGCTTGCCCGTTTCTGCCTCGTGTCCTTGCTGGACGGCGCGAGAGTTGCCCACCTGGTATCCGTCGCGCTGCGACTCGATGAGATCGTTTCCGAAGTTGCTGTTCGGGTCGATGTCGTGGCGTTCGATGAACTGCTTCATCGGCGCCTCCGCGCTGTGCTCGCCCGCCTGGTACATCTGCTTGTTCGTGGCATGAACCTTTGCTTCGCCCTCGTCCTTGTGCCGCTCCACAGCACCGTCGGACCACTCGCCGACGACCTGCGAGGCAGCCTGCTCGACAGCCCCGCTGCCCAGGTCCACGGCCAAGGGCACGAGGATGGCCGCGGCGCCCGCGGCGGCAGCGGTGGCCGGCAGAAAGGCGACACCCGCGACCAGTGCCCCCGTAGTGGCGAACTCGACCCACGCGGCTTGCTTTTCGTGGGCCTTCTCGTACTCCTCGTGCTTCCAATCGCCCATGGCCTTGACCTGACCGGCCCTGGACTCGTCCAGCATCCCCTGGACTTCGGCGGAGGTGCGGATCGTCGCCCGAGCCCTGCCTTCGTCGATCTGCCCGTCGTGGAATCCCTGCGTCTCCAGCACGCTCGACGCATGGATTCGCTCGGCTGTGGAGACGGTCGCATACGCGTCCGGATGCTGCCCCAGAGCGCTGAGGAGATCACGGGCGCCCTCCCGGCCGAACGCTGCGTGCGCCTGTTTGTCACCCGGCCCCGGCGAGAAGACGCTGTCGGTCCCCTTGTCGTCCAGCGCCGCGTTCACATCGTCGATGTATCCGGCGGTCATATGGCCAAGGCTGTCGGCAAGCGACTCGTGGGCCTTGAGCAGGCCGGCGTCACCGCCGTACTTGGCGACGACGGCTTCCATGACATGTGCACCTGACTCGGTCCGATCGAGGACAGGCTTCGGGTCATCCCAGGCACGGCCCAGCGTCGCCGCTTCGAGGGCGTGGCCAAGAGCGTCCGGCATGTACGTCTGGACCTTCTTCAGGTCGTCCGGGTTCGTGCCCTCCATGTCGATGGTGAAGTCGTACTTGTCGTTGGCGAAGAAGTCGAGGTAGCTCGTGATCGGCTTCTTGTCCGGTCCCTTGCCCAGGTCAGGGGGGCCGGACTTCTCCGTGCCGTCCATGTTGTACGCCTGCGGGGACGCGTCCGGGTCGAAGAACTGCCGGGCTGCCTCCGGGCTGTGCCCCAGGGCCTCCAGGAAACTGACCACCGGGTCGTAGCCGGCGCCGTTGATACCCGACGGGTTGAGCATGTTCTTGCCGTAGCCGTTGATCTGGCGTGCCCCGTTGAAGAAGTCCGGGTCCTTGGCGTGGATCTGGGTGGCGTGCTCGGCGATCGGGACCAGGAACTTGGGGTCGTAGGCGCCGTAGCGCATGATGCCGCCGAGCAACTGGTAACCGTAGGGCGGGTTCTGGTCGTAGCGGGCCAGCGGGATGCGCTCGGTGCCGAGTCTGCGCAGGTCCTGGGCGAAGCTGTCCGGCAGGTGCGGTTCGGTCCCGGAGTTCGTGGCCGTGGCGAGGTTGAGGCCCAGGTTCCGCTGGAGTTCCTGTACGTCCCCCAGCCGCTGCGGATCCTGCTTCGCGTAGTCGAAGGTGTCCGTGGACATCGTTCCGAAGAACTCCAGCGCGCCCTTGGGGCCGAGCGCCTCGTAGAACCTCGTCGAGAACTCCGGCACCTTCGCGTTGTCGGCCAGCAGCTCATTGAGCTCGACGAGCTCCTCGTGCGTGAGCCCGCGGCCCTTCCTCGCGAGCTCCGCGGCACGGGCGGCCTGTTCGGCGTCGAGGCTGCCGTACTTGGCCACGGTGAAGTTGTTGTCGTCCGTGACGTTGGCGGCGAGGATGCGGACCAGTGACTGGTCGACGTCGTCGCAGTTGTCGATGACCGCGTCGACCTTCGCCTGCCAGAGCGGGATGTTCACACGGACGGACTCCAGGTAGTCCGGGTCGTGGCGGGCGGCGTACCGGTCCGCGTCGCTTGCGAAGGGAGCCGCCTCGACCTTGCCGTTGGCACCCACCCGGAAGCCGGCGGCGGGGGCCTCGACGTCGGCGATCTTCTGGAGCTGCTCGCGCGAGGCCTTGAAGGCCTCGTGGCCCTCGGTGAGCGCCTTGTGAATTCCCTTGGCCTCCTGGGCCGCGTCCTCGAACTCCTTGGCCGTCTTGTCGATGAAGGGGCGGGCGACGCCCGCCGTGACGCCGTTCCACTGGGCCTTGTCCGACTTGGCCTTCATGCCGTTGCGGGCCGACTCCGCCAGTTCGTCCAGCTTCTTGACCATCGCGGCCCAGTCGGTGATCGCGGTCTGGAGCGGGCCCAGGGGCGCGTTCATCACGTTCTCGTACGTCAGCACGTGTCCGCTGCCTTCGCTACTTGAGGAGCTGGTCGATCTTGGAGGCCGTGAAATCGGCGTGCAACTGGTGCTCTTCCTTGCTGTGCGAGGAGAGGGAGTAGTTCAGGCCGTTGGAGATGTTCGCGCAGGCGGCGACGAGGGTCTTGAGCTGGCTCTCCCAGCGGGTGTTGACCTTGAGCAGGGCCGCACCACTCGCGAAGTTCTCTCGCGAGAGCGCGCCGGCCGCCTCGGCGGTGGAGGCGGCGGCGTGCTTGCCGTCGGTGGAGAGCCGGGTGTGGAGCTGGTAGGCCTCGGAGCCGACCGCGCCGATGTGGTCTTGGTCGAGTTCGAGGTCGCTACTGCCACCGCCCGGGCCGGGCGCTGCCGGGACGCTGTTGAGCCGCGTGGAGACGTTGGCGGCTGCCGTGCTCCGGGCCGTGGACCATTCCTCGTCGAACGACATGCGGTGGCCTTCCCTTCCGCCTTTGGTGGTTTACGGTTCCGCGCCTTGGCGCGAGTCAGCGGCTCCGGCGCCGGACGACAACAGCGGTGACGGCTCCACCGATGAGCAGACAGGCACCGAGCCCGAGGCCAAGGCCCAGCCAGGGGAGGTGGCTGCCGCCGACGCCGTCGTCCTTCTTCCCGACTGCCTGCGGGGCCGGGGCCGACGCCTCGGGGCTGGAGGACGAGGGGGCCGACGGGGCCTTCGTCCCCGTCCCGCCGCCGGCTGCGGCCAGGTCGGGGAGCGGGTAGACGTCCGCGGGGCCGGGGTCGCCGGGGTTGGGTACCGCGATGCGGGGGCGGACGACGCCGTAGCCGACGAAGTCGCTGCGCTCGGCGCCGTCGACGGGCTTGCCGGCAGTGTTCATCATGACCCGGAGCACCTGGTTGTTGGTCCAGTCGGGGTGGGCGGACCAGATCAGCGCGGCGGAGGCGGAGGCGAGGGCTGTGGCATCACTGGTGCCGTGGTTCTTGCACAGTTGGGTTTCGCTGGCGCAAGCCGTAACGATGTCGGCGCCCGGAGCGGTCAAGTCGACTTGCGGCCCGTGCTGTGACTCTGCGGTTGCTTTCCCGTTTTTGTCGATGGCACCAACGCCCACCACGCCTGGCGTTGCAGCCGGGTAAAGGACTCTGTTTCCCGCATCCCCATTGTTACCCACACCAGCAAAGATCAGCTTCCCCTTTGAGAGGGCGTACTTCACTGCTTCGATGCGCGCCGGGTCTTCTACGGATGTAGCCATGGAGATGTTGATGATCTTCGCGTCCGAGTCAGCCGCATACCGAATCGCTTCGGTCCAAATCGGATTGGACGCATTCTCCCCCTGCGGCACACGAATCGGGAGAATCTTGGCTCCAGGAGCAAGCCCGAACGATCCGTCGCCGCTGGGGTGTTTCCCACTAGCCGCAATGATCGCCGCCATGGTCGTGCCGTGGTTATTCCAATCCGTTCGCTCATCGCCCTTGTAGCTGGTGGCGTAGTCCTTGCCCGGTAGGACTTGGCCTTCCAGTTCTGGGATGGAGTCAACGCCGCTGTCAATGATGGCGACCGTGACACCCTTACCTGTACTGGTCTTCCAGATGTCATCTGCCTTCATCGACGTGAGATGCCACTGCTGCGACCGAATGGTCTCCGCATGGGCGGGGGTCGCCGCGACCCCCGCCAGCAGGAAACCCGCCAAGACCGCGCCCGCCCTACGCATACGCATCCCGTGCAACGTCCGCTCCACTCAGTCGATCACCGGCGGAACGACACGACCATCGCCCCGCCACGTCTCTTCGTCCTCAGCCAGGTAGTCAGGGCGCTCACCCTGCCGGCCATCGCCACGTCGGCCCGAAGCAGGTGCACCCGCGCCACCGTGACCCATCGGACCAGCCATCGGGCTCGCACCCGATGCGCCGCGAACCAGCCCGGAACCACCCTGGGTAAAGGGCTGCCCGCCAGAGATTGAGCGACCGCCCACACCTGGCTGGCGTCCACCGACGACGCCGCCCGGTTCGCTCGCGAGGCGACGACCGGCCGTGGGGCTGCCGAGACCGCCTTGCGCTCCGCCACCCCCCATACCCATACCGCCGCCCATGCCCATACCGCGCCCGGCCGCCTGCGCGCCCTCACCACCGATGACCGTGCCACGGGGAATGCTCGCGCCCGGCCCGCTGGGCGTCACCGGCCGACCGCCCGAAATGCCGCTGTCGCGCGGGGGCAGACCGGCAACACCACCTGGTCCGCCCCCCTTCCCACCCATTCCACCAGCGCCGGGAACGGTACCGACGGGACCAAAGCTGCCCGGGCCGCCACCGCCGATCGGCTTCTGTACGCCACCGCCCGGCGGCAGCGTCACGGGCGGGACGAACCCGCCGGGGGTGATACCCGAACCGCCGCCACCCGGTCCGACCGGACCTGGGCTTCCGGGCACTCCCGGAGCCGGGGGAAGGGTCGTACTCGGCGCCGGGCCGACGTTATCGAGACCGGTGCCGATGTTGCGGTCCGGGGGCACCGGAACGGGACCCGGTGCCGTGCCTGGTGCGGGGCCCGGTACCCCAGTCGATGTGCCACCCTGCCCTGCTGGCGCCCCGGAAGGCGGGACAAAGGCCGACGATGAACCGCTGGACCCGCCCGTCACGGGCGCATGTGAGGAGTCTCCTGCGCCAGAGGTCCCACCAGAACGCGCCATCGTCTCCGCACCGTCGACGTGCGGTGGGACGAAGGGATCCGGCCACTTCGGAAACGTCGGAATCTCCGCCATCTCCATCCCAGTAGCCGAAGCCTCGTACCCCTGCGCCAGCTTCGTCATCTGCTGGATCGCCTGCTGCCGGTCGCCGCTCAGCTTCGAGTGTGCCTGCTGGCCGATCTGCGCCGCGTCGGGGTCGTTGCGGTACTCGCGGGAGGCCTCCAGATTGGCCGCGGCCCCGCTGTCGTACGTCGGCATGTTGGCCTTGACCTCGATGACGACCTGGCTGGCCTGCGTCAGCTGCTTGCCGCCCTCGGCGCTGTACTCGCTCAGGCGCAGCGTCGCGTTGCCCGCGCGGCTCACCCAGTCCTGGAAGGCCGTGGCCGATTCGCCTTCCCAGCCGGTCACCCGGTGGTCCTTGAGGCTTTCGCCGATCTCCTTGATGGTCGCCGCGGCGTCCGTCAGCTGGGCACCGCGCGCCTTGAGGGTCTCCGCGTTGGCCGAGGCGAGCATGGCCAGCAGCTGCTGGTGCGTGTGGCTCTCGAAGTTCGTCGCCATCAGAAGTCCACCTGAGTTTCTGCCGACGAGCCTCCGTGCGAAGCCGAGCTGTGCGGAGGCGGCGGCGCCAACGGGTCCCGTTCCGGGACGTAGTTCGCGTCGGCCTGCTTGCTGATCGCCAGCATCCGCCGCTTCGTGTCCTCGTCAACGCCCTCGAAACCGCCGTGGCTCGTCTGAATCGCGAAGCTGAGCCCCTCGATCTGGTCAGCCAGCCCCTTCGACAGCGCGAGCAACTGCGTGTGCACGTTCGAGTAGGCCGTGAACAGCCGCTTGGCCTCCGCGAAGCCCTCGCCCAGGGAGTTCTCCGGGAGGGTGCCGTCCGCCAGTTTCTTGTCGCTCGCCGGAGACTCGACCAGCTTCGCCAGCAGACCGTCGACCCGCTTCTTGTAGTCCGTCAGCGATTCGTATTCGACCTGGAGCGCGCCCAGAGCCGCCGGCGAGGCAACGCCCACACCGAAGTCCACTCCGAACACGCCCGGCCCATAGTCCACTGCCACGATGGCCTCCCCGACTCCCCGTCGTCCCCGTTCGCACGGCTTCGCGCGCATTCGCACACGCACGTCGCCAGTGTCCACAAACACTCTATCGACAGACGCCGACAGGCCCAAGTTCCGGGTTGCAGGTGCAATCAGGGTCACAAGGTTACGAGTTGGGCGCCGCCACTGCCGCCGATGGCCGGATCGGGAGCCTGTTGACCGGGCGGCCCGTGGCCGCGCGGACCGCCGAGGCCACCGCCGCGGGGGCCGTGACCACCGGGACGGCGCTCGCCGGCTTGGCTCCGAAGGGGGCCACCACGTCGCGTTCCTCGACGAGTTTGACGATGCGGACCGTCGGGGCGTCCAGGGAAGTGGGCAGGGCGTAGCCCGTGAGGTCGGGGTGGCGGATCAGGCCCGAGGCGGTGCGGAGGTTCTCCGTCAGGGCCGCGCCGACGCCCTGGATGACGCCCGCTTCGATACGGGCCGCCAGCTGGCGGGGGTTGAGGACGCGGCCGACGTCCTGGGCGACCGCGAGTTCCACGACGCGTACCGAGCCGAGCTCGATGTCCACGTCGACCACCGCGCGGATCGCGCAGAAGGCGAGGCCGACGAAGGCGTCGCCCTGGCCGTCGCCGTCCAGCGGCTCCGTCGGGTGGGGGCGGCACTGGGCGGTGGCCCAAAGTTCCTTGCCCTCCATCGCTTCCGCGACGGTCGTGGAGAAGGCTCCGTCGTACGACGTGATCCGGCCATCCGCGATCTGGAGGAGTTCGGTGGACATGCCGAGCTTGTGGGCCATCGGCTGGAGGAGCTGCGTACGGACCATCTTCGCGGCCCGCTCGACGGCGCCGCCCGAGACCCAGGTGTGGCGGCCGTGGGCGGAGGGGCCCGCCGGCGGCTGGTCGGTGTCGACCGGGGCGGTGACGACCTCGTCCACGCCCAGGGTCTCCTGGACGATCTGGCGGGCGAGCGTGGAGAAGCCCTGGCCGGTGTCGACGGCCGCGCAGATGACCGTGGCCGCGCCGCCGACGATCTTCACGGTCGCCGTGGACACCTCGTCGGTGCCCTCCGCGCCGAGCATGTGGACCATGCCGACCCCGTACCCGACGCCGCGCCGTACCGCGCCCGGCTCGCCCGCGCCCTCCAGGCCGCCCGGGAGCAGCCACTCCTCCTCCGGGGTGTCCTTGGGGAGGGCGGGCAGTTCGTGGTCGCGCACCGCGCGCAGGAGTTCCGCGACGGGGGCGGGGCAGGTGACCGTCTGGCCGGTCGGGAGCAGGTCGCCGGTGGCCAGGACGTTGCGCAGGCGCAGTTCGGCGCCGTCCATGCCGAGGGCGGCCGCCAGCTTGTCCATCTGGCCCTCGTAGGCCGCGCAGACCTGCATGGCGCCTTCGCCGCGCACGTGGCCCGACGGGGGGTTGTTCGTACGGACCGCCCAGCCTTCGACGAAGGCGTGCGGGACCACGTACGGGCCGCAGGCGAAGGCCACGGCTGCCGCGAGGGATTCCGAGGAGGCGTCCGCGTACGCGCCCGCGTCCATCAGGATCTGGGCCTCGACCTTGACCAGCCGGCCGTCGGCGTCCGCGTGGTGGCGGTAGCGCAGCAGCGTCGGGTGGCGGTGGGGGTGGCCGAGGAAGGACTCCTCGCGGGTGGCGGCCAGTTTGACCGGGCAGCCGGTGCGCAGGGCGAGCAGGCCCAGCGGGAGCTGGAAGGCGGCGTCCTCGCGGTCGGCCGTCGCGCCGGGGACCCCGGTGACCACGACCCGTACGCGGTCCGGTTCGAGGCCGAAGCAGGCGGCGGCCAGGTCGCGGTCGGTGTGCGGGTCGGTGGAGGCGGTGTAGATCTCCACGCCGCCGTCGGGGCGCGGTACGGCCAGTCCGGCCTCGGCGCCGATGGGGGCGGGGTCTTGGCGGCCGATGCGGTAGAGGCCCTCGACGACGAACTCGCCGGTGGCTTCGGGGTCGCCGTAGCGCAGCGGGATGTGCCGGATCAGGTTGCCGTCGGGGTGCAGGTCGGGGGCGCCGAAGGCCTGTTCGGGGTCGGTGACCGGGTCGAGGAGCTCGTACTCGACGGCGATCGCGGCGGCCGCGAGGCGTGCGGTGTCCGGGTGGTCGGCGGCGACGGCGGCGATGGGCTCGCCGTGGTGGCGGACCACGTCGTGCGCGAAGACGGGCCGGTCGGCGATGCGGCGGCCGTGCGTGGTGGCGCCGGGGACGTCGGCGTGGGTGACGACGGCCCGCACGCCGGGCATTTCGGCGGCGGCGGAGGTGTCGATGGAGAGGATGCGGGCGTGGGCGTGCGGAGAGCGCAGCACGGCGGCCCAGAGGAGGCCCTCGGCCCACAGGTCGGCGGCGTAGGGGAAGGTGCCCTCGGTCTTGGCCCGGGTGTCGGTGGCCGAGACGGACGCGCCGATGCCGCGCGGGACGGCCGACTCCGCCGGCTCCGCGCCCTCGGAAACCGGTGTCGTGACCGCTGCCGGGACCGTCGCCGCGTCGTGGGCGCTCACGCCGTGCCTCCCTCGTGGTTGCCGTGGTTGCCCTGCATCCCGTGGTTCCCCTGGTTGCCCTGGTCGCCGTGGTTGCCCTCGTTGCCCTGCATGCCGTGGACGCCGCCCTCGCCCGGCGGGGCCTGGTGCGGGATCCGGGCCTCGGCGGAGGCCGCGGCGGCCGCTTCGGCCGCCGATCCGCGCTCGGCCACGACCTCGCGCACGGCCTCGATGACGCCCGAGTAGCCGGAGCAGCGGCAGAGGTTGCCGCACAGGGCCTGGCGGGTCTCCAGCTCGCTGGGGGCGTGGTTGCCTTCCAGCAGATCGTGGATGGTCATGGCCATGCCGGGGACGCAGAACCCGCACTGCACCGCACCCGACCTGCACAACGCCTCTTGTACGTCCGACAGTTCCCCGTCGGTCGCGAGACCTTCCACGGTCCGGACCTCGCTGCCCGCCGCGGTGGCCGCCGGGACGAGGCAGGAGGCGACGAGCCGGCCGTCGACCTGCACGGCGCAGGCGCCGCATTCGCCCTGCGAGCAGCCGTCCTTGGCGCCGGCGAGGCCGAGGCGCTCGCGCAGCACGTAGAGGAGGGACTCGCCGATCCACGCGCCGGTGACGGGGCGGTCGGCGCCGTTGACGCGCAGGACGTAGGAGGCCGACGGGTGCTCGTGATGTGCGACGGCCGCGGCGTCCGCCGCATCGGCGTCTTCTTCCTCGTACGTCGCCCGCTCGCCCGAAACCCCTTCGGCCGTCTCCGCAGAAGCCGCCTGGACAGCCAGGTCGGCGTCCTCCGTACCCGGCGCGGGCGCGGCCCCGGCTTCGCCGCCGGCCGGCACGGCTCCGCCGTCACCCTGCTGCGCCTCGACGGCCCCGGCTCCGGCCGGATCCGCGGCTTCGCCCGCGACCCCCTCGACCTCGACGGCCCCGGCTCCGTCAGCGCTCCGCGCTCCGTCAGCACCCCGGGCTTCCTCGCCACCCCGGGCTTCGTCACCCCGGGCTTCGCCCTCGCCCCCCGGATGCGGCCGCTCCCCCGAGTCCGGGACCTGCGCCGGACCGTGGGCGGCTTCGATGTCGTGCGGGGCCGGGTAGCCCGGCTCCCCGTCCAGCGGGGTACCGACCCCCGGGCCGCCCAGCACGCGCGGTCCGCGCCCCGGGCCCGAGCCGAAGGATCCGCCGGCCGGTGCGAAGACCCCGGGGAACACCCCGGAGCCCAGCGGGTCGGAACCCAGACCCTCGGACCCCGCACCGTCGGAACGCGGCCCGTCCGAGCCCGGCCCGTCCCCGCCCGGCTGCTGCGCCACGTACCCGCGCGCGCCCTCGAAGTCCGGATGGGCCGCCCACGGAGCCGCGGCCCCGCCGGGCAGTGTCGCGGGGGCCCGGCTCCAGTCGGCCGAGGCCGCGAGCTGCCCGAAGCTGCCCGTGTCGCCCGCGCCTCCGGGCGTCCACACGTCGCTCGCCTCCGCCTCGGGGAACCGCCACTCGGCGGTGGACCCCGGCTCGTGCACCGCGGCCCGGTTCCCCGCGAAGGGCTCGCCGAAGGGCTCGCCGAAAGGCTCTGCGAAGGACTCCGCGAAAGGCTCCGCGTGGGGCTGCCCGAAGGTCTCCGCGACGGGCTCGGCCACCGGCTCCGCCGCCGGATCCGCGAAGGCCGCGGCCACCGATGCAGGGATCGGCACCGACGCCGGGATCGGAGCCCGCGCCGCGGACCCCGAACCTCCCGCGCCCGCACCCGCGTCCACCGGAGCCGACGCGCCGGCCTCCGGCCACTGCACCGGGATCGTCCACGTGCCCGTGGCCGCCGGATCCGTACTCCCCGTACCCAGCGGCACGATCATCGGCGGCGGCACGTAGCCGTGCCCGGGGGCCGCGAGGGGCTCCCCGGTGCCGAGCGCGTCCAGCATGTCCTGCGGCAGTTTCACGAAGGCGGTCGCGTCGGAGTCGTACTCGCCGCCGTGCGGCACCGGCTCCCAGCCCCAGTGGGGACCCGTGGACCCCGTCGGACCCGCGGTACCCGTGTTCTCGTTCTCACTCATGAGCTCAGCGCCCTCCCCAGGGCCCTCCGTGCCAGCACGGCCACCGTCCGCCGCAAATGCAGTACTGCGGGAGCCACCGGCTCCCCCTGGTCGGGGACGCACGCCGCCGCGACGTACTCGCCGAAGGCTTCCAGCGCCTCGGGGGCCAGACTGCGGTCCCCGTCCCAGTCGATCAACGAAGCAACCCACTGCTCGGCTTCCAGCGGCCGCAGCGGCATCGGGGCGACCGCGCCGATCGCGCAGCGCACGCCCCGGCGCGCGGGGTCCAGTACGAGTCCCACGGACGCCACCGCGCGCCCCGGTCCCGTACGTCCCGTGGCCTTGAGGAACACCTGCGGCGCGTGCAGCAACGGCACCCGCACGAAGCCGATCAGCTCTCCGGGGCGGAGCATCTCCCGGCCGGCGAGCAGGTGCGAGACCGGGATCTCGCGCCGCGATCCGCCGGGTCCGACGATGACGAGCACGGCCTCCAGCGCGGCCAGCACGGGCAGCGCGTCACCGGTCGGCGCGGCCGTGGCGATGTTGCCGCCCAGCGTGCCGGCGTTGCGGATCTGCGGCGGGCCCGAGGCGCGCGCGGCGGCGGCCAGGGCCGGGATGAGGGCGGCGAAGTCCGGCCGGCCCATGCGCGCGTGCGTGAGGCCGGCGCCGAGGAGCGCGTGGCCGTCCTGGTACTGCCAGCCGCGGATCTCGTTGATCCGGCCGAGGCCCACCAGGGCGGCGGGGCGCAGGAGTCCCGCGTTGACGGCGGCCATGAGGTCGGTGCCGCCCGCCACGGGGACGGCGGCGGGCATGGCCGCGAGCGCCGCCACGGCCTCGTCGAGCGAGGCCGGCAGCGTCACGGACTGCGCCGCGTTCCCCGCCCGCGGGTCGCTGCGGGGCCCCTGGGACGAATCCCGTGCCTGCGGTGCGTGCGTGGTCAACCCAGCTGCCCCTTCCCGATGTCCCGGTCCCGGCGCTCACGCCTGTCCGCCGTACGGTACGTGCTCACCGCCGGGAGGTGGCAACTCTGGCACATCTTCCGGAGCACCGGACGCGAGGGTCCACCGCCCGCGCACCACCGGCGCACCACCCCCGCGAAGCCCTGCGCGCAGCCCCCGTACGGGCCCCCGCACGGCCCCCGCACCACCAGCGCGATCACGCCGTGATCCGGCCGCGACCGGGCTGGGATCCGGCCGTGATCGGGTCTCGCTCCGGCCTCGATCCGGCCTCGATCCCGCGCGGGCGGCGCCGCGTTCCCCGCCGGCGCCGCCGCTGTGCCGCCACCGCGGCTCATCCCCGGAAGGGCTCGTCACACGTTCGGGGGCGCTCCCTCGATCGGGCGGCCGAGCACTCCGGGCCTGCGCTGCCACGGCAACGGGCCGCCCGGCGGCCGGTAGCCGACCCCGAGGGCGTCCAGGCGCCGGTAGTGCGCCGTCATCCGCGCCTCGAAGTCCGCGTAGTCCCGCTCCTCGGGCCGCGGCAGCCGGGACCACACCACCTCGGCGAAGGCGGTGAGGCGCGGGAACGCCTGGTAGTCGACGCGGCTCTGGTCCTCCATCACCTCGGTCCACACGTTGGCCTGCGCGCCCAGCACGTGGGCGGCGGCCTCTTCGGACAACTTCGGCGGTACCGGTTCGAACCGGTACACATCCTCCAATGTCCGTACGTACCCGATGGGCATCGGCTCGTCCCCGCCGCCCGCCTGACGGTGGTCCAGGTACACCTGCTGCTCGGGGCACATCACCACGTCGTGGCCGGCCTCGGCGGCGGCGATGCCGCCCGCGTAGCCGCGCCAGGAGGACACGGCCGCTCCCGGAGCCAGGCCGCCCTCCAGGATCTCGTCCCAGCCGATGAGCCGGCGGCCGCGCTCGGCGAGCCAGCCGTCGAAGTGCCGGATGAACCAGGACTGCAGACCGTCCTCGCCGTCGACCCCCAGCTCGCGGATCCGCTCCTGCGCGACCGCGGAGGCCTTCCACTGCGCCTTGGGGCACTCGTCGCCGCCGATGTGCACGAAGGGCGAGACCTCGGCCGGGAACAGCTCCAGCAGTTCCTCGAAGACCCCCTCGTAGAACCGCAGGACGGCCTCGGTGGGCGCGAGCACGTTCTCGTTGATGCCCCAGTCGTCCCACACCCCGAGTGCGGCCGTGTCCACGACGTCGGTGTTCCCGAGCTCCGGGTACGCGGCGATCGCGGCCTGCGAGTGCCCCGGCACGTCGATCTCCGGCACCACCCGCACGTGCCGCTCCGCCGCGTACGCGACGATCTCGCGCAGGTCGTCCTGGGTGTAGAAGCCGCCGTGCGGGGTCTCGTTCCACAGCGGCGAGGCCCGGTGGCCCCACCGGCTGCGGGCCCGCCACGCGCCGACCTCGGTGAGCCTCGGGTAGCGCTTGATCTCGACCCGCCAGCCCTGATCGTCCGTCAGGTGCAGGTGGAGCACGTTGAGCTTGTGGGCGGCGAGCAGGTCGATGTACCGCAGCACCGCGTCCTTGGGCAGGAAGTGCCGGGCGACGTCGAGCATCAGGCCGCGCCACGCGAAGCGGGGGCCGTCCGCGATGCCCACGTACGGCAGGCTCCAGGTCCGGCCGGGCAGCGGGGCCTTCCGGTAGGCGTCGGGGCCCAGGAGCTGACGCAGCGTCTGGGCGGCCCAGAACAGCCCGGCCGGGCTCGCGCCGGTCAGCTCCACTCCGTCGGCGTCGACGGTGATCCCGTAGGACTCCGGCCCGAGTTCGCCGGCGCCTTCCGGATCGATCCGCAGCCGTACGTCGCCGCGCGCACCGGCCGCCGCGGCCGGCAGGCTCCAGCCGGTGGCGGAACCCAGCTCCCGGCGCAGCCACCGGGCGACTCCCTCGGAGCCCGGCCCGGCCGTCAGGACCGGCTCGGGCCCCAGCACGAGGCGGCGGCCGCCCCCGTCCGGAACCGCGACCTGGGGTACGGGGATCAGGTCCATGCGTCAGCCCTTCACAGCAGCCAGCCTGTTGCACAGTGCGCAACGCCCGTTCCGCACCGTGCTCGTCGCGGCCGACCCTAACCCGCCCCGGGGGTACGGAAAAGGCCCCCGGGGCGCACATCCGCGCACCGGGGGCCTTCGTCCTGCTTCAGGCGGGCCGGAGGACTACTTCCCGTCCTTGCCGCCCTTGTCCTTGTCCCCGCCGGGGCCCATGGACTCGTAGATCTCCTTGCACATGGGGCAGACCGGGTACTTCTTCGGGTCGCGGCCCGGAACCCAGACCTTGCCGCAGAGCGCGACGACGGGGGTGCCCCCGAGCGCGCTCTCCATGATCTTGTCCTTCTGGACGTAGTGGGCGAAGCGCTCGTGGTCGCCGTCGCCGTGGGACACCTGCGGCGTCGGCTCTACGAGGGTCCCCGTACCAGTCCCGCGATCGGGCTCAAGAGTGCTCATGACTGCCAGGGTACCGAGTCCCTCGCGCGCGAGGGATCCGCGGCGGCCGCACCGGCCGCCCCGCCCCCGGCCTCAGTTCAGCGACGGGTCGTCCGCGTACGTGGCCACCATGGCCAGCTCGCTGCGCTGGCGCCGCAGCACGGCGCGCCAGAGCCGCTCGGGGTCCGGGAAGGAGACGTCGCCCGGCTCCGAGTCGACGACGTACCAGGCGCCCACGCCCAGTTCCTCCTCCAGCTGCCCCGGGCCCCAGCCCGAGTACCCGGCGAAGATGCGCAGGCCGCCGAGGGCCGCCGCGAGGAGTTCCGGCGGGGCCTCCAGGTCCACCAGGCCGATCGCCCCGTGCACCCGGCGCCAGCCGAGCGGTCCCTCCTCGCCCGGGATGACCGCCAGCCCCAGCGCGGAGTCCAGCGCCACCGGGCCGCCCTGGAAGACCACTCCGGGGTCCTTGGCCAGCGGAGCCCAGGGCAGCAGGACGTCACCGACGCCCACCGGGGTGGGCCGGTTGAGGACGACGCCGAGCGAGCCCTGCTCGTCGTGGTCGAGCAGCAGCACCACCGCGCGGTCGAAATTCGGGTCCGCGAGGGCGGGGGTGGCCACGAGCAGCCGCCCTGTGAGGGAGGACACCTCGGTCATGGCGACATGATCTCGCACATTCGCCCGCGAGGGGGAGTGGGCGGCACGACCGGACCGTACGCAGCTCAGGGCGCACCGCGGCAGTACGGGGCGCGCGCGGGCAGCCGGCCGGACCCCCGGCCGGAAGGAGACGCTCCGCTATCTGGCGGGCACCCAGGGTGTTGTGCCGAATTCATGACAGTCCTACGGCCCCGTCAGCCTTACGAACAGGGGGGTCATGCCCCTTACCCTTTTCACTGGCCCCCTGCCCACCCCTCTCCGGAACGCGAGATTCATGACCGGCATCAGTGACGATGTACTGCTTGTCCACGGCGGAACTCCGCTCGAGGGCGAGATCCGTGTCCGCGGCGCGAAGAACCTCGTACCCAAGGCGATGGTCGCGGCCCTGCTCGGCAGCGAGCCGAGCCGGCTGCGCAACGTTCCCGACATCCGGGACGTCCGGGTCGTGCGCGGGCTGCTCCAGCTGCACGGGGTGACCGTCCGCCCCGGTGACGAACCGGGCGAGCTGGTGCTCGACCCCTCGCACGTCGAGAGCGCGAACGTCGCCGACATCGACGCGCACGCGGGGTCCTCGCGGATCCCGATCCTGTTCTGCGGCCCGCTGCTGCACCGCCTCGGCCACGCCTTCATCCCGGGCCTGGGCGGCTGCGACATCGGCGGCCGGCCGATCGACTTCCACTTCGAGGTGCTCCGCCAGTTCGGCGCGACCATCGAGAAGCGCGAGGGCGGTCAGTACCTGGAGGCCCCCCAGCGCCTGCGCGGCTGCAAGATCCGCCTGCCCTACCCGTCGGTCGGCTCGACCGAGCAGGTGCTGCTGACGGCCGTCCTGGCCGAGGGCGTCACCGAGCTCAGCAACGCCGCCGTCGAACCGGAGATCGAAGACCTCATCTGCGTCCTGCAGAAGATGGGCGCGATCATCTCCATGGACACCGACCGGACCATCCGGATCACCGGTGTCGACCGCCTGGGCGGCTACAACCACAAGGCGCTCCCGGACCGGCTGGAAGCCGCCTCCTGGGCGTCCGCGGCGCTCGCCACCGGCGGAAACATCTACGTGCGCGGCGCGCAGCAGCGTTCGATGATGACGTTCCTGAACACCTTCCGCCGGGTCGGCGGGGCGTTCGAGATCGACGACGACGGCATCCGCTTCTGGCACCCGGGCGGCCCGCTCAACGCCATCGCGCTGGAGACGGACGTCCACCCCGGCTTCCAGACCGACTGGCAGCAGCCGCTGGTCGTGGCGCTGACCCAGGCCACCGGCCTGTCGATCGTCCACGAGACGGTCTACGAGTCCCGTCTGGGATTCACCTCCGCGCTCAACCAGATGGGCGCGCACATCCAGCTCTACCGCGAGTGCCTGGGCGGCAGCGCCTGCCGCTTCGGCCAGCGCAACTTCCTGCACTCGGCCGTCGTCTCGGGGCCCACCAAGCTCCAGGGCGCCGATCTGGTCATCCCCGACCTGCGCGGCGGGTTCTCGTACCTGATCGCGGCGCTCGCCGCCGAGGGCACCTCGCGGGTGCACGGCATCGACCTGATCAACCGGGGCTACGAGAACTTCATGGAGAAGCTCGTGGAACTGGGCGCCAAGGTCGAACTTCCGGGCGGCGACCTCGTCTGACCGGCGAGATCCACACAGACCGTCCCAGAACGCCCCCACAGGCCCCGTACAGGGCCTGTGGGGGCGTTCTGGCCCCCGGAGGCCATCCGGTACCCCGGGAGCGCCGAGAGGCGGCCACCCGGTGCCGGGTGGCCGCCTCTCGCGTAATACGTACTACTGCCGTCCCGAAAGCCTGTACGGCCCCCGGCACAAGGGCGTACTACTTGCCCTTGGCGGCTTCCTTGAGCTTGGAGCCCGCGGAGACCTTCACGCTGTAGCCGGCCGGGATCTGGATGGGGTCGCCGGTCTGCGGGTTGCGCGCGGTGCGAGCGGCACGGTGGGTGCGCTCGAAGGTCAGGAAGCCGGGGATGGTGACCTTCTCGTCGCCCTTGGCGACAATCTCGCCGACGGTCTCGGCGAGCGCGGCCAGAACGGCGTCGGCGTCCTTGCGGGTCACCTCGGCGCGCTCGGACAGAGCGGCCACCAGCTCACTGCGGTTCATGTTGTACTCCCGTGTTCAACGTGCCTTAGAGGCGTGAGATCGAAGCCGATGCTGCCAGGGCCCTAGGACAGTCCCCGGACCCGGGTCTGACGTCAGACCCTCTCGCCCGGTTACGCATCCTGCCCCCACCACCGGCGGGAAAGCCAATCCGGCACCCACCGGGGTCACACGAAAAGCGCCACAGTCACGCCGCGGTGACGCTCCGTCCGCACCAGAAGGCGTCCGGATGGGTGTCCGGAGACGCGGACCGCGGACCACGCGGGCATCCCCGCAACCCTATGGGCGGCCCGGGGGGCCCGCATCCCGCGACGCGCCGGGGATCAGGCGGAGGTGGGCGCCGTCACAGCCGCGGAGGCGGCCTTGCGGACGGCTCCGGCGACCGCGCCCGCGACCTTGTCGTTGAAGACCGACGGGATGATGTAGTTCGCGTTCAGCTCGTCCTCGCCGACCACGTCGGCCAGGGCGCTCGCGGCGGCCAGCATCATCTCGGTGTTGACCGTGCGCGACTGGGCGTCCAGCAGGCCGCGGAAGACACCCGGGAAGACCAGCACGTTGTTGATCTGGTTCGGGAAGTCGGAACGGCCGGTGGCCACGACGGCGGCGGTCTGGCGGGCGATCGCCGGGTCCACCTCGGGGTCCGGGTTCGCGAGCGCGAACACGATCGCGCCTTCCGCCATGGCGGCCACGTCCTCGCCGGACAGGACGTTGGGGGCCGAGACGCCGATGAACACGTCGGCGCCCGCCACGGCCTCCTTCAGGGTGCCCGTGTAGCCCTCGGGGTTGGTGTTGTCGGCGATCCAGCGCAGCGGGGAGTCCGGGGCCGCGTCGACGAGGTCGGGGCGGTCCACGTGCACCACGCCGTGGATGTCGGCGCTGACGGCGTTCTTGACGCCCGCGGCGAGGAGCAGCTTGAGGATGGCGGTACCGGCGGCTCCGGCGCCCGACATGACCACCTTGACGTCGCCAACGGCCTTGCCCACCACGCGCAGTGCGTTGGTGAGGGCGGCGAGGACCACGATGGCGGTGCCGTGCTGGTCGTCGTGGAAGACGGGGATGTCGAGGGCCTCGCGCAGCCGGGCTTCGATCTCGAAGCAGCGCGGCGCGGAGATGTCCTCCAGGTTGATGCCCGCGAAGCCCGGGGCGATCGCCTTGACGATGGCGACGATCTCGTCGGAGTCCTGGGTGTCCAGGCAGATCGGCCATGCGTCGATGCCGGCGAAGCGCTTGAAGAGGGCCGCCTTGCCCTCCATGACGGGCAGCGCGGCCATCGGGCCGATGTTGCCGAGGCCCAGCACGGCGCTGCCGTCCGTCACGACTGCGACGGAGTTGCGCTTGATGGTCAGACGGCGGGCGTCCTCGGGGTTCTCGGCGATCGCCATGCACACGCGGGCCACGCCCGGGGTGTAGATCATCGAGAGGTCGTCGCGGTTGCGGATGGGGTGCTTCGACTGCATCTCGATCTTGCCGCCGAGGTGCATCAGGAAGGTGCGGTCGGAGACCTTGCCGAGGCTGACCCCCTCGATCCCGCGGAGCTTCTCGACGATCTCGTCGGCGTGCGCCGTGGACGTCGCGGCGATGGTGACGTCGATACGGAGCTTCTCGTGGCCGGATGCGGTCACGTCGAGGCCGGTGACCGAGCCACCGGAGGACTCCACGGCGGTGGTGAGCTGGGAGACCGCGGTACCGCTCGCGGGCACTTCCAGGCGGACCGTCATCGAGTACGAGACGCTGGGCGCCGTTGCCATGGCCGTGTTCCTCTTCTGTCCCTGGTTCTTTTACACGCAGGGTCCCGCGCTGCACCGCCGAGAACATGGCAGGTATGGCAGGACCTGTTGTCCGATCGTCCCACCTACCAGCCGGTACAAGGTAACCAGCTACAAATTTCGGAAGAACACTTCCACCATACGAGATAACTCTCGCCTGTGGAATGGGTGGCCCATACAAAAAGGTCCGCGCCCTCCACTGGGTGGAGGACGCGGACCTGATGCTTCCTACGTTTACGACACCGACCCGCCATGCTCGCCTCGCGGCAAGTGGTCGCTCTAGGCGACTAAGGTTGGGCCCGGGGGCTTGGATCGAGTCGGTGCCGTAACCCAGGCTAACAAAGGTTCGCCCGAAGCGATCCCCCCACCGGCGACCGGTTGCGGGACCACGCTCTTGGCCGCCGACCAACCGGCCCTACGAGGTGCCCACCGAGGTGCCGTGCCGAGGCGCCTACGGCTGGAGCAGCGCCGCGACCCCCTCGGCGTCCGGGGCGTCCCGGTCGGTGGAGATCACCGTCAGCTGCTGCGTCGCACGGGTCAGGGCCACGTAGAGCACCCGCAGGCCGGCCGGGGACTCGTCCGCGATCTCCGCCGGGGAGACGACCACCGTGGCGTCGTACTCCAGGCCCTTCGCCTCCAGGCTGCCCAGCGCGACCGCCCGCTCCCCCAGGTGCGCGAGCCACCCCGCGGCCTCCGCGCGCCGGTCCATGGCCACGACCACGCCGACGGTGCCGTCCACCTGCTCCAGCAGCCGCCGGGTCTCCTCCACGACGGTGGAGCGCAGATCCTCAACGACCGCCGTGAAGCGCGGCAGCAGGCCCGTGGAGCGCACCGCCGTCGGCGGCTCCGTGCCCGGCGCGGCCAGCTTCAGCACGCGCGAGGCGACCTCGGCGACCTCGGCCGGGTTGCGGTAGTTCACCGTCAGGGTGAACTTGCGCCGCGGCCGCGTGCCCAGCGCCTCGTCGCGCGCTGCGGCCGCCTCCTGCGGATCGGTCCACGAGGACTGCGCCGGGTCACCGACCACCGTCCACGTGCCGCCCCGGCCGCGGCGGCCGACCATCCGCCACTGCATCGGCGTCAGGTCCTGCGCCTCGTCGACGATGACGTGCGCGTACTCGGTGCGCTCCGCCGCGAGCCGCTCCGCCCGCTCCCACTGGGTCTCCTCGCGGGTGGGCATCAGCTCCTCCAGCCCGCTCAGCTGGTCCAGCGGGTTCAGCTCCCGCTTCCGCTTCGGCCGTGCGGGCGCGCCCAGCAGCTGCTGGAGCTCGTCCAGCAGCGCCACGTCGTGCACCGACAGGGCGCCCTTGCCGTCCGGGCCCACCCGGCGCAGGGAGCGCGCCACCTGGCGGGTCTCGCGCGGGTTCAGGTCCCGGCGCGACCAGCGCGACAGGCGCCGCTCGTCGGCCATGGAGGCCAGCACGGCGCGCGGGGTCAGCTCGGGCCACCAGGCGTTCAGGAAGTCGATGAACGCGTCCTCCGTCGAGATGTCCTCGTCGAAGGCGGAGCGCAGCTCGGCCGCGAGCTCCGGGTCGCTGTGCCGGCCGGCGCCGCCGGACTTGGAGTACAGCGCGTCCAGCAGGAGCTTGCGGGCGCGCGGGCGCAGCAGGTTGACGGGGGCGGTGCCGGACAGGACGTTCTGCCGGATCCGGTCGAGGTCGGGGGCCTCCAGCTCCTGGCGGCGCCCGAAGGCCACCACGCGCAGCCGGTCGGGGGCGGGGGTCCCGCCGGGACCGCCGAACTCCAGGGCGCCCCGTACGGCCTTGCGCAACACCTTCAGCATCCGGGACGAGCCCTTGATGCGTGCCGTGGACGGGTCGTCGTACGTGGTCGCCTCGGCCCCGTCGACGAGCGAGCCGAGCGCCCGGATGGCGACCTGGCCCTCCTCGCCGAGGGAGGGCAGGACACCCTCGGTGTAGGCCACCAGCAGCGGGGTCGGGGAGACGATCAGGATGCCGCCGGAGTAGCGCCGGCGGTCCTGGTAGAGCAGGTAGGCGGCGCGGTGCAGGGCGACGGCGGTCTTGCCGGTGCCCGGTCCGCCCGCGACCTCGGCGACCGAGGCGGCGGGCGCCCGGATGACGAGGTCCTGCTCGGCCTGGATGGAGGAGACGATGTCGCGCATCGAGTGGGTACGGGCCCGCCCCAGGGCGGCCATCAGGGCGCCGTCGCCGATGACGGGCAGCTCGTCCCCGTCGAGGAAGGCGGTCACCTCGGGGCGCATCAGGTCGTCCTCGACTCCGAGCACCTTGCGGCCCTTGGAGCGGATGACGCGGCGGCGCACGACGCGGCCGGGATCCTTGGGGGTGGAGCGGTAGAACGGCGCGGCCGCGGGGGCGCGCCAGTCGATGACGAGCGGCGCGTAGTCGGAGTCGAGGACCCCGATGCGGCCGATGTGGAGCGTCTCGGCGATGTCGGCCGTGAGGTCGGTACGGATCGCGTCGTCGGCGGGCTCGACGGAGGTGAAGGCGCCGTCGGGGCCCCGCTCCCCGTCCTTGCCGAGGACCAGGTCGATGCGGCCGAACAGGAAGTCCTCGAACTCGTTGTTGAGACGGTTGAGGTGGATTCCGGCACGGAACACCTGCGCGTCCCGTTCCGCGAGGGCGCCGGGCGTGCCGACCTGGCCACGCTTGGCGGCGTCGTTCATCAGGAACTCCGCCTCGTGGATCTTCTCCTCAAGGCGTCGGTACACGTGATCGAGATGCGTCTGCTCGACCGCGATCTCCCGATCGCGGACGGAATCCGCCGTGCTGTCGACAGCGGCATTCTGCGCGGCCACCAAGGCCCCTTTCTGACGTGCATGGGCAGCCGTCAACCGTACGCGAAGGGGCCCGTCCGCGCACGCCCCTTCCAGGACGGCTCGCGGATCAGGACGAAGATCACGCCCGGCGGGCGCCGCGGGCGGGGTCAGCCGGGGCGCGATTCCAGGACGCGGCGCCGGTGGCGGGCCACGCGCTCGCGGTTCCCGCACAGCTCGCTGGAGCACCAGCGGCGGCGGTGTCCGCGCGAGGTGTCGAGGTAGACCCGGGCGCAGCCGTCGCCCTCGCAGGCGCGCAGCAACTCCCGTTCGCCGGGGTCGGTGAGCAGTTCGACGGCGTCCCGGGCCACGGCGGCGAGCAGCCCGGCGCATTCGACGCCGCCGCACAACTCGCGCACGAGGTGCCCTTCTTGGTCCTGTACGGCACACAGGCCCGGGGGTGGACCGGCGGCCGCCGCGTTGACCCGGGCCAGCGCGGCCCCGGGCGGCGCGGCTCCGGCCAGCTCGGCCCGTACGAGGCTCTCGACGTCGGCGCGCAGCTCCCGGAAGGCCCGCACCCAGTCGTCCCCGACGCGGCTCAGCGGCGTCCGGCCGGGCACCAGCCCGGCTCCGGTGAGCCACAGCCGCAGCCCGGCCCCGTCCCGGATGCCCTCGGTCTTCGCGAGAGGCGCAAAAGTAGCCACCAGGTCCAGGCAGACCCGCCCGGAGTCGAACCACATGCCCGTCACCGCCTCCCACTCGGGGCGTGCCCCCAGAGTGCCCGTCTGCGGGGCCGTCGGCTAGAGGGCGGGCGGCTCGTCGTTCAGGAGCAGTTGGAAGAGGCGGTGGTCCTGCCAGTCCCCGCCGACGTGCAGGAAGCGGGGCGCGAGCCCGTACGGCTCGAAGCCGGCCTTCTCCAGCACCCGCTGGGAGGCCAGGTTGTCGACCCTCGTACCCGCCTCGACCCGGTGCAGCCGCTCCTCGTCGCGGGCGATCCGGCAGACCTCGTGCAGCGCGGCGGTGGCCAGCCCCCTGCCGGCCCAGGCCTGGTCGATCCAGTAGCCGACGGAGGCGCTGAGCATCGGCCCGCGCACGATGTTCTGGAGGTTGATCACCCCGACCTGCTCGCCGTCGGCGGCGACCAGCACGAAGGACCGCGCCCGGCCGCCCTCCTGCTCCGCGAGGATCCCTTGGATCCGGGCCCGCTGCCCGGCCTCGGTGTAGAACTCCTCGTCCCGCCAGGGCTCGTAGGGAGCCATGTGAGCGCGGTTGCGCACCAGCGTCTCGGCCCTCCCGGCGGCGTCTTCCAGCCGCAGGGCCCTCATCTCCACACCGTCAATGATCATCCGGGCACGCTAACGGACGGCCCGGGCCCCGGCCAGAGGGGAGCCCCTGCGGCTTCCGGCCCGGTCCTGCCGCAAGGGACGGCCCGGTCCCTCAGGCGTCCGCGTACTTCGTGTCGGCGGACATGTCCAGCGACAGCCGGTAGCCGCGCTTGACGACGGTCTGGATGAGGTTCGGGGCGCCCAGGGCCACGCGCAGGCGGGCCATCGCCGTTTCCACCGCGTGCTCGTCGCGGCCCGCGCCGGGCAGGGCGCGCAGGAGCTCGGAGCGGGCCACGACCCAGCCCGGGCGCCGGGACAGGGCCCTGAGCAGGGCCATGCCGGCCGGCGGGACGGGGCGCAGCTCGCTGTCGACGAGGACCGCGTGGCCGCGCAGCTCCAGCCGGTGTCCGGCCACCGGGAGCACGCGGGCCCGGCCCGGGAGTTCCTGGCACAGGAGCTGCACGAGGGGTCCGAGCCGGAAGCGCTCGGGCTGCACCGTGGGCACGCCTTCCGCCTGGAGCGGCAGGGCCGTCACCGGCCCCACGCACGCGGACAGGACCGACCCGCCGGTCAGCGCCTCGATCACGGGTTCCCGTACGCCCCGCTCCGCGGCCCGCGTCAGCAGGGAGGCCGCCGCCGGGGCGGAGGTGAAGCTCACCGCGTCCACCGCGCCCACGGCCACCGCGTCGATCAGCCGGTCCAGCGGCCCGAGGTCCTCCGGCGGCATCCACCGGTAGACGGGTACGCCGACCACCTCGGCCCCGCCCGCCCGCAGGGCCTCGATGAACCCGGGCAGCGGTTCCCCGTGCAGCTGGAGGGCGATGCGCCGGCCGGCCACCCCGGCCGAGAGCAGCCGGTCCAGTACCTCGGCGAGCGATTCCGAGCGCGGGGACCAGGTCTCCACGAGCCCGGCGGCCCGGATCGCGCCCTTCACCTTCGGTCCGCGCGCCAGCAGTTCGGTCTCCCGCAGCCGCCCGAGGAGTTCCTCGCCGAGCCCCCACCCGTCGGCGGCCTCGATCCAGCCGCGGAAGCCGATGGCGGTGGTCGCCACCACCACGTCGGGCGCGCAGCCGATGAGTTCCTTGGTGGCGGACAGCAGCTCGGCGTCGTCGGCGAGCGGCACGATCCGCAGGGCGGGGGCGTGCAGCACGGTGGCCCCGCGGCGGCGCAGCAGGGCGATGAGCTCGTCGGCCCGCCGGGCGGCGGTGACCCCGACGGTGAATCCGGCGAGCGGGCCGGCCGGCGGACCGGTGTGGATGTCGTGCATGGTGACCTGCCTCGCGCAGTGGGGTCCGGTGTCGGGGTCCGGTGTCGCGTTCACACGCACTCGTGAGGTTCGCGTGGACCGAGCCTGCCCTGGGGGCGTATCAGGCTCGGTTCACGCGTATTTCGGTGCCGTTAACCGACGTGTGGCCGCCGTTACACCGAGGTGAGCTGCGGCTTCGCCTCCGCCCCGGCCGTGGGGATCATCACCTGGGCGGGCCGGCGAAGGTATACCGCCCAGGTGACGGCGCAGCACACCGCGTAGAAGCCGAGGAAGGTCATGAAGGCCGCCGTGCCCGAGCCGGAGCTCAGGAAGGCCTCCCGGAAGACCAGGTTGATGCCGAGCCCGCCGAGCGCGCCGACCGCGCCGATGAGTCCCATGGAGGCGCCGGACAGCCGCCGCCCGTACGCGGCCGCGTCCTCGCCGCTCATCCCGCGGGCCAGCGCCTTCGCCTGGAAGATGCCGGGGATCATCTTGTAGGTGGAGCCGTTGCCGAGCCCGCTGAGGACGAAGAGCCCCACGAAGCCGACGAGGAAGACCGGCAGGGATTCCCGTACGGAGGCCGTGATCACCACTCCGGTCGCCGCCGCCATCGCCACGAAGGTGCCCAGGGTGATCCACGCGCCGCCGAAGCGGTCCGCGAGGGCCCCGCCGACCGGCCGGATCAGCGAGCCGAGCAGCGGTCCGATGAAGGTGAGCGAGGCCGCCTGGAGCGGCGTGCGGCCGAATTGCGTCTGGAGCACCAGTCCGAAGGCGAAGCTGTAGCCGATGAAGGAACCGAAGGTGCCGATGTACAGGAACGCCATGATCCAGGTGTGCCCGTCGCGGGCCGCGTCGCGGACGGCTCCGGTGTCGTTGCGCACGGGGGCCAGGTTGTCCATCCGCAGCGCGGCGAGCGCCGCCGCGATCACGATGAGCGGGATGTAGGCGCCGAGGAGCAGCCGCGGGTGGCCGGCCCCGGCCGTGCCGATGACCAGCAGGGCGACGAGCTGGACGACGGGGACCCCGATGTTGCCGCCGCCCGCGTTGAGGCCGAGCGCCCAGCCCTTCTTGCGGAGCGGGAAGAAGGCGTTGATGTTCGTCATCGACGAGGCGAAGTTGCCGCCGCCGACCCCGGTCAGCGCGGCCACCAGCAGGAACGTGTTGTACGAGGTCCCGGGCTCCATCACCAGCCAGGCGGCGACCGTCGGCGCGAGCAGCATCAGGGCGCTGAAGACCGTCCAGTTGCGGCCGCCGAAGCGGGCCACCGCGAAGGTGTACGGGACGCGGACCAGGGCGCCCACGCAGGTGGCGGTGGCGATGAGGAAGAACTTTCCGGCGGGGTCGATCCCGTACTGCGGGCCCATGAAGAGCACCATCACGGACCACAGGGACCAGATCGAGAACCCGATGTGCTCGGAGAGCACGGAGTAGATCAGGTTCCGGCGGGCCGTCTTCTCCCCCGTCTCGCGCCAGAAGGTCTCGTCCTCGGGGTCCCACCGCTCGATCCAGCGGCCACCCTTGCGCGGTGCGGTCGTACTGGTCATCACACGCCTCCACAGCTGCTGCGATCACGTCGCGCTCGTCGCGCTCGTCGGCCTTGTCCGGCTTGCCGGGCTCGTCGCGTCTCGTCCGTGGTGACGACCGTAGGAAGGGCTCGTTTCAGCCCCGGTCCCCGCCGGATGACCGGCGGGAAACCTTGCACTCACCCAGCGCCCGGGCCCGGTGTGAGCGCGGGCAGCCAGCTGTCCGCGGGGACCTCCAGCCAGCCGCGCCCGGCGCCGAGCTCCGCGGCAGCGGCGCGCAGGGCGTCGAGCCCGGGGTGGCTCATTCCCTTGCGCCACACCATGGCGAGCGGTGACAGCGGTACCGGCGCGGTCAGCGGCCGCTTGACGCAGCCGGGCATGTCGACGAAGTCCACCGTGGCGAGCACCGGATTGCCCGTCTTGACCATGACCCGGCGGAACTCGTCCTTGCCCATCGCCACCGGCGCGGGCGGCGCGGGCTCGATGCCCCGCCCGGCGAACAGCTCGCGCGCCAGCCCGGTCCACTCCAGGGTCCGCGGGTTCCCGGCCCCCGCGTACACCGTCTCCCCGCGCAGCGCGTCCAGGGGTACGGAGTCCAGCCCGGCCAGCGCGTGCCCCTCGGCCAGCACCACCGCGAGCGGCTCGTACCGTACGGGCGTCTGCGCGAGGCGGGCCCGCAGCGCCGGGTCGAGGCCGTCGGCGTACCCGAAGGAGACGTCGAGGCGGCCGGCGGCGATCTCGGCGGCGGCGTGGGTGAGCCCGGACTCGAAGCGGGCCATCAGCTCGCAGTCGGGGGCGAGCTCGCGGGCCCGGTCCAGGACGGCGCGCGCGGTGCCGGGGCCGTCGGTGTTGAGGTCGACGAGCAGCGGCCGGGCGGTGGTGTCCCCGGCGAAGGCGGCGGCCAGCTCCTCGTGGGCGCGCAGGACGCCCCGGGCCAGGGGCAGCAGCCGCTCCCCGTCGGAGGTGAGCTCGACGGCGCGGGTGGTGCGGGCGAACAAAGGCGCGCCCAGAGCCTGTTCGAGGCGGCGCACGTCCCGGCTCAGGGCCTGCTGGGCGACGTAGAGCCGGGCGGCGGCACGGGTGAAGTGCAGTTCCTCGGCCACGGCGAGGAAGGAGCGCAGCAGGCGGGGTTCGACGTCTCGGGGAGTCACCTGCGGAGACTAACAACACAGGGCGGTGAATCACCCCCGAACAGGTGTTGGACCCGTACGGCCCCTGGGCCCGAGCCTTGATCCATGCCCACCACCCCGCTGATGACCGTCACCGGCACCACCCTGGTCCTCGCCCCCGGCCCCGCCCCCACCCCCGGGCGGCCGGGTCGCCGCCCGGCCCGCACCCCCGGCCCGTACCGGCGGCTGTTCGCCCTCCCCGGCACCCGCGGCTTCACCACCGGGAACCTCATCGCCCGGCTCCCCATGGGCATGTTCGGGATCAGCGCCGTCATGATGATCGCGGGCCAGCGCGGCTCGTACGCCCTCGCCGGCGGGGTCGTCGCGGCCGGTCTGGCGGCCACCGCGGTCGTGGCCCCCTGGACCGCCCGGCTGGTCGACCGGCACGGGCAGGCCCGCGTCGCCGTACCGGCCACCCTGATCGCCGTACTCGGCTCCCTCTCGCTCGTCGCGTGCGTCCGCAGCGAGGCGCCCGCCTGGACCCTCTTCGCCTCCTACGCCGCCACCGCGACCACCCCCAACATCGGCGGCATGTCCCGCGCCCGCTGGACGCACCTGCTGAAGGGCGACCCCGCGGCGCACCACACCGCGATGTCCTTCGAACAGGCCGCGGACGAGCTGGCGTTCATGCTCGGGCCGGTGGTCGCCGCGTTCCTCTGCACCACCGTCTTCCCGGAAGCGGGCACGCTCGTCGGCGCCGCGCTGCTCCTGACCGGGATGCTGGTCTTCACGGCCCACCGCGCCACGGAGCCCCCGGCGGCGGCGCCGGTCCGCGGCAAGTCGCCGCTGCGGAGCCTGGGACGGCTGCTGCCGCTCTTCTTCGTCCTCGGCACGATGTTCGGCTCGCTGGAGATCACCTCCGTCGCCCACCTCGGCGGGCACGGCCTCGGCGCCCTCTCGGGCCCGGTCATCGCCCTCCAGGCGGCGGGCTCCTGCCTGGCCGGCCTGCTCTACGGCACCCTGCGCCCGCGCGGACTGCCGGTCTGCCTGGCCGTCCTGGCCGGGGCAATGGCCCTGCCCTGGGCGGCGGCCGCCACCGGCTCGGTGCTCGCCCTCGCCGCGGCCCTGCTCGCGGCCGGCACGGCCACGGCCCCGGTCATGGTCACCGCGATGTCCCGGATCCACGCCGTGACCCCGCCGGGTCGGCTCAACGAGGGCATGACCCTCGCCGTCACCGCCATCTTCGCGGGCATCTCGGCGGGCTCCGCGACGGCCGGCGCCGCGATCGACCACTGGGGCACGACGGCCCCGTACGTCCTCCCGGCGGCGGCGGCCCTGCTGGCCCTCCTCGTCGGCACGGGGACCGTGCGCGCCTCCCGGGGCGCCTGACACGACAAAGGCCCCGCAGCCTGATGGCCGCGGGGCCTTTGCCCAACATGGGGGTTGTGGAGATGGCGGGAATCGAACCCGCGTCCAACGGTGCAGAAGTAGGGCTTCTCCGAGCGCATTCCGCTGCGCTTTTCTCAGCCCCGGAGATCACACGGACAAGTCTCCGACGGGCTCAGTCACTGTTTGATTTCCCTCTATCCCCCGTGACCGGAGTTAGAGGTTTAGATCCCTAATTGACGCCAGGATCCGGACCGGGACCACTTCCGGGCTGACGCTCCTCACAGAGGCTTCAGCTCACTGTTATTAGGCAGCGAGGGTGAAGCGGGAGTTATCGCTCTTGGAGTTGGCGATTATTGTTTGCGACATATGGTTAACGAGATCATTGCCGCTTTCTCGGCTCGCTTCCCCTACATCGACATCCGCTGTCGAAACCGATCATCCCCATGTTTCACGCTGTTCAGTTATGAGATCCAGCAGGCGCTCTCCATGCGTCCCGCTCGACCGGCGCCACTCGCAAGCGTGTGGTGCTGACGCCATGGTACGCGACGTGGACCACACTCTGCCAGGACATTAAAGCTGGCCGCGCTCCTTGCGCTTCACGGCCGAGATCACCCGGTTCGTCTCGCGCGTGTCCTGCTTCTCGCGCAGCGACTGCCGCTTGTCGTACTCCTTCTTGCCCTTCGCCAGCGCGATCTCGATCTTCGCCCGGCCGTCCTTGAAGTACAGGGCGAGCGGCACGATCGTGTTGCCCGTCTCCCCCGTCTTCGAGTCGAGCTTGTCGATCTCCTCGCGGTGCAGGAGCAGCTTGCGCTTGCGCCGCGCGCTGTGGTTGGTCCAGGTGCCCTGGCTGTACTCGGGCACGTGCACGTTGTAGAGCCAGGCCTCGCCGCTCTCCACCGACACGAAGCCGTCCACCAGCGAGGCACGTCCCTGACGCAGGGACTTGACCTCGGTACCCGTGAGCACGAGACCGCACTCGTAGGTGTCGATGATCGTGTAGTCGTGCCGCGCCTTCTTGTTCTGGGCGATCAGCTTGCGCCCTGTTTCCTTAGCCATAGTGCGGTCATTTTCGCACTATGGACCCACCCCGATGCCACCCAATACCGTGCGGGCCCGTTCCTCGACCCGGTCCGCCGCCGCCAGGTCCGGGGTGATGCCCGCACCGTCCAGGCTGCGGCCCGCCGGAGTGCGGTACGTACCCACCGTCAGCTCCGCCACCGAACCGTCCGGCAGCTCCGTCGGCATCTGCACCGAGCCCTTGCCGAAGGTGCGGGTACCGACCGCCACCGCACGGCCCCGGTCCTGCAGGGCCCCGGTGACCAGTTCGGCCGCGCTCATCGTGCCGCCGTCGATCAACGCCACCAGGGGCCGGGCCGTATCGCCGCCCGGGGTCGCGTAGAGGGCGCGCTGGGCGCCGCGCACGTCGTACGTGGCCACCAGCCCGCCGTCCAGGAAGGCGGAGGCGGCCGTCACGGCCTCGGTGACCAGGCCGCCGGTGTTGCCGCGCAGGTCGAGCATGACCCCGCCGCCGGGCGGCGCGGCGCGCACCGCGGAGCGGACCCGGTCGCCGGAACCCCGGGTGAAGGAGGCGACCTTGATGACCGTGATCCCGCCGGGCAGTTCGCGCACCGTCACCGGCTCGCTGCGCAGCCGCTCGCGCCGCACGGTCTGCGTGAGGTCGGCCCCGCCACGGGTCAGCTTCAGGACCACGGGGGTGCCGGCCTCGCCGCGCAGCAGGGCCACCACCTCGGCCACCTTGAGCCCGGTCACGCTCTGCCCGTCGATGCTGAGCAGCCGGTCCCCGGCGCGCATCCCGGCCCGCGCCGCGGGGCTGCCGGGCTGCACCCGGTCGATCTCGATGCGGCCGTCGCGCAGCCGCCCGGCCCACAGGCCGACGCCCGTCCAGTGGCCGTCCAGGTCGTCGGCGAAGGCCTCGTACTCGCCCTGGTCGTACACCGCGGCCCAGCGGTCCCCGCTGCGGCTGACCACCTCCTGGGCCGCCGACTTCGCGGACTTGCCCTCGGCGACGGCCTCGGCGGCCGCGCGGGCCACCGCGTCCCGGTCGGCGGTGCCCGTCTCGCGGTGCGCCTGCGCCGGTGCCCGCGTCCCGGGCAGGGCCCCGGCCGCGGAGGGCTCCGTACCCGCCACCAGCGCGGCGGGACGCGCGGCCCGCCCGGCGCCGGGGTACTCCCAGCTCCCGGTGCAGGCACCGGCCCCCACGGCGGCGAGGAAGAACAACGTCAAAACGGCCCCGCGACGCACGTCGCGGGGCCGGAGACAGAGGGCGGGCAGTCCCGGCATGGCGCCGAGTCTAGGACAAGGCCCGCGGCGGTACGGGTGGTTGGCCGTACCGCTCGCGGGGCGCTCGTCACACCTTCAGGTACTTGCGCAACGCGATGAAGGCGGCCAGCGAGGGCATCAGCACGCCGATCACGAGCACCAGCGGCAGCTTGGTCAGGACCGAGTCCCAGCCGATGAAGTTGATGAGCTCCATCTTCTCGCGCAGTGCGGCGCCGTGGTCGATCACGAAGTACTGGCCGGCGCCGAGCATCCCGCAGGCGAGCAGCGCGCCGATCAGGCCGGCGAAGGCCGCCTCCATGATGAACGGCACCTGGATGTAGAAGCTGGAGGCGCCCACCAGGCGCATGATCCCGGTTTCGCGCCGACGGCTGAAGGCCGAGACGCGCACCGTGTTGACGATCAGCAGCAGGGCCACGATCAGCATGATCAGCATGATGCCGAGGGCGGCCAGGTTGAGGTAGCCGAGGAGCTTGAAGAGGTTGTCCGTCACACTGCGCTGGTCCTCGACGGCCTGGACGCCGTCACGGCCGGAGAAGGAGGTCGTGATGACCTTGTACTTCTCGGGCTGCTTCAGCTTCACCCGGAAGGATTCCTGCATCTGGTCCGGGGTGATGGAGGCCGCCAGGGGGGTCTTGCCGAACTGCTCCTGGTAGTGCTTGAAGGCCTCGTCGGCGGATTCGTAGGTGACGCCCTTGACGAGGTCCATGCCCTTGAGTTCGGCTTCCAGGGCCTGCTTCTGCTCCGGGGTCACCGCTCCCTTGGAGCAGGCGGAGCCACCCACGGTCTCCGCGTCGTTCTTGTTGCAGAGGTAGATGGAAACGTTGGCCTTGTCGTACCAGTACCCCTTCATCTTGCTCACCTGGTCGCGCATGAGCAGGGAACCGCCGAACAGGGCCAGCGACAGGGACACGGAAATGATGACCGCGAAGGTCATGGTCAGATTGCGGCGGAGACCGACCCCGATCTCCGACATGACGAACTGGGCGCGCATCGCGTCTCAGGAGCCTTTCAGTGCTGGTAGCCGTAGACGCCGCGCGACTGGTCGCGGACGAGACGGCCCTGCTCGAGTTCGATGACGCGCTTGCGCATCTGGTCGACGATCTGCTGGTCATGGGTCGCCATGATCACGGTGGTGCCGGTCCGGTTGATCCGGTCCAGCAGCTTCATGATGCCGACGGAGGTCTGGGGGTCCAGGTTGCCGGTGGGCTCGTCCGCGATCAGCAGCGCCGGCCGGTTGACGAAGGCACGGGCGATGGCCACGCGCTGCTGCTCACCGCCCGAGAGCTCGCCGGGCATCCGGTCCTCTTTGCCGCCGAGGCCGACGAGTTCCAGTACCTGGGGAACGGCCTTCCTGATCTCGCCGCGAGGTCTGCCGATGACCTCCTGGGCGAAGGCCACGTTGTCGGCCACCGACTTGTTGGGCAGCAGGCGGAAGTCCTGGAAGACGGTCCCCAGCTGGCGCCGCATCTGCGGAACCTTCCAGTTGGAGAGCTTGGCGAGGTCCTTGCCCAGGACGTGCACCTGGCCGTGGCTCGCCCGCTCCTCGCGCAGGATGAGCCGCATGAAGGTGGACTTGCCGGAGCCGGAGGAGCCGACCAGGAAGACGAACTCGCCCTTCGCGATGTCCAGAGAAACATCTCTGAGTGCGGGGCGGCTCTGCTTCGGGTAGGACTTGGAGACGTTGTCGAATCGGATCACGGGTGCACCACGGTCGCCGGGAGTAGGTGTGCGTGACCATACGCGAACAGGCGCGAGGTGTGGACCCGGCGTCCGGAGTTGCCCGATATATCCCCTGGTCCGAGAGGTGCCCGACCGCGATTGCACGGAGGGGCCGCGCCGAATGTCATCGAAGCTGGCACAGTGGGAGGGGGAACGGACCGTTTCCCGCGACCGTTGTAACCGAGGGGACGAAAGGAGGAGCGCATGACATATGACCGGCTCGTGTGCGCGAACTGCGCCGCACCCGTCAGCCAGGGCCGCTGCCCGGTGTGCCGGGCGAACCGGGGGCGCCTCCAGCAGGAGGACCCCTTCTCCGGCGGTCTCAACCCGGTGGCGCTCATCGCGCTGCTGGTGATCCTGGTGGCCGCGCTGGCACTGGTGGCTCAGCAGACGGCGTAGTTCCTCAGCCGCCACGTCCCGATCAGACGTACGGAAGCACATACACGGAAGGGCCCGGACACCTTGACGGCGTCCGGGCCCTTCCTGCTGCTCTGACTGCTCTGACCAGCGTTTTCCCTGCGTATCCGCGAACCTACGCGGTCTGCTCCTGCTGCTTGCGCCAGCGGATCCCGGCCTCCAGGAAGCCGTCGATCTCGCCGTCGAGCACCGCCTGCGGGTTGCCGACCTCGAACTCCGTCCGGAGGTCCTTGACCATCTGGTACGGGTGCAGGACGTAGGAGCGCATCTGGTTGCCCCAGGAGCTTCCGCCGTCCTTGAGGGCGTCCATCCTGTCCTTCTCCTCCTGGCGGCGCCGCTCGAGCAGCTTGGCCTGGAGGACGTTCATCGCGCTGGCCTTGTTCTGGATCTGCGAGCGCTCGTTCTGGCAGGACACCACGATGCCGGTCGGCAGGTGCGTGATGCGCACCGCGGAGTCGGTCGTGTTGACGCCCTGGCCGCCGGGGCCCGAGGCGCGGTACACGTCCACGCGCAGCTCGCCCTCGTCGATCTCGACGTGGTCGCTGGACTCGACGACCGGCAGCACCTCGACACCCGCGAAGGAGGTCTGGCGGCGGCCCTGGTTGTCGAAGGGCGAGATCCGGACGAGGCGGTGCGTGCCCTGCTCGACCGAAAGGGTGCCGTAGGCGTACGGGGCCTTGACCACGAAGGTGGTCGACTTGATGCCGGCCTCTTCCGCGTACGAGGTCTCGTAGATCTCGGTCGGGTAGCCGTGGCGCTCGGCCCAGCGCAGGTACATGCGCTGGAGGCGCTCGGCGAAGTCGGAGGCGTCCACGCCGCCGGCCTCGGCCCGGATGTTGACCAGCGCCTCGCGCTCGGCGTACTCGCCGGAGAGCAGGGTGCGGACCTCCATCTCGTCCAGCGCCTTGCGCACGGAGACCAGCTCGGTCTCCGCCTCGGCGAGGGTGTCCGCGTCGTCCATCTCCTGGGCGAGGTCGAACAGCACCGCCAGGTCGTCGATGCGCCCGCGCAGGCTCTCGGTCTTACGGACCTCCGCCTGGAGGTGCGAAAGCTTGCTCGTGATCTTCTGGGCGGCCTCCGGGTCGTCCCACAGGGACGGCGCGGCGGCCTGCTCCTCGAGCACGGCGATATCTGCCCTCAGCTTGTCGAGGTCCAGGACGGCCTCGATCGACCCCATGGTCGAGGAGAGGGACTTCAGCTCTTCGGAAACATCGACGACTGCCACGGGTCCAGCGTAGCCGGTCCCCGGGGGACGCTCTCCGGCCAGGCCGAATCCCCCGTACTAATGGAGGGTCGCACGGGCGTACGCTCACGATATGACCGTCTTCCTCGTCAAGCGCCGCCATGTGGACCACATGCGTGTCACGACGACGAGCTGTCTGCCGCCGGACCTGCCCCAAGCCTGATCCACCCCGATCCGACTTGGTCCTGTACGCGGCCTCGCGGTCCCGGCGCCAACCCTGCCGGCGGCCCTCCCCAGCCGCGGCCCCCGCCACCCCTGGGGACAGGACCCCGTGACATCCCGAAACGGAGCCGTCATGCCGTCCGCGCACCCTTCTCCTGCTTCTCCTGCTTCTTCTCCTGCTTCTTCTCCTTCGCCTTCCTCTGTCTCTCCTTCCTCCGCGGCCACCTCCCTTCCGGTCCTGGACCTGTCCCAGGCGGACGATCCGGCGCTGCGCGATTCCTTCCGCAAGGAACTGCACGCGGCCGCCCGGGACAGCGGCTTCCTGCACCTCACCGGGCACGGGGTCACCGCCGCCGAGACCACTCGGATCCTGGACCTGACCAGGGCGTTCTTCGCCCTCCCGGAAGCTGACCGGCTGGCGGTGAGCAATCTCAACTCCCCGCACTTCCGCGGCTACACCCGCATCGGGCACGAGCTGACCGGCGGCGCCTCCGACTGGCGCGACCAGCTCGACGTGGGCGCGGAGCGGGAGGCGCGGGAGGTCGGACCGGACGACCCGGCGTACCTGTGGCTGGAGGGCCCGAACCAGTGGCCCGCGGCGCTGCCGGAACTGCGGGACGCGGTGCTGGCGTGGCAGTCCCGGCTGGCGGCGGTGGCCCACCGCCTGCTCCAGGAGCTGCTCGCCTCGATCGGCGCCCCGGCGGACTTCTTCGACGCGGCCTTCGCGGACCGGCCCCACCTGCACACGAAGCTGATCCGCTACCCGGGATCCGCGCCGACGGGCACCGACCAGGGGGTCGGGGCCCACAAGGACTACGGCTTCCTCACCCTGCTCCTCCAGGACTCGGTGGGCGGGCTCCAGGTGGTCCGGGACGGGGCCTTCCTGGACGTCCCCCCGCTGCCGGGGGCCTTCGTGGTCAACCTGGGCGAGCTGCTGGAGATCGCGACGGAGGGGTACCTGACGGCGACGGACCACCGCGTGGTGAGCCCGGCGGGGGCGGTGGAGCGGTTCTCGGTGCCGTTCTTCTACAACCCGCGCCTGGACGCCGTCATCGAGACGGTCCCGGGCGACTACCTGGACGCGGCGCCGGGGATAGCGCACGACGCGTCGAACCCGCTGCACGCGGAGTACGGCCGCAACGAACTGAAGGGCTGGGTCCGCGCCCACCCGGCGGTGGCGCGGCGCTGGCACCCGGAACTGACGGAGGCGTAGCCCTACCTCTGGGGCGCCGCTCATCAAGCGCCGGAGGGGCTGGATTCAGCCTGGTCGGGGCCGGATTGCCCGCAGGGCGATTCCAGCCCCGCCGGCGTTCGAGGCGCGGGGTCCGGGGCGGAGCCCCGGGGAACGGCGGAAGGGCGGGTCGGGGACTTCGCCCCGCAGGGCCCACCCAGCCGCGCCCCCGGCTACGGGGACGTAGAGCCCGACTGCTTGTTGTCCTGGGGCGGCGCCGAGTCGGAGGAGACGGCCAGCCAGCTGCCGACACCCACCGCGGCGGCCAGCGCAACCGCGGCAGCGGACAGCGCGAGCCTCCGCTTGCGGACGGTCTCCGCCCGGTGCCGCGCGGACCCGGGCCGGTGCCCCCCGGCGGGACGCGGGACCCGGGCGGTGCCCAGGGCCCCGCCCGCCAGCTCGTCCGGCCCCGGCACCCGCATCGAGGTGTGGGTGTCCCGGTTGGAGTCGGTGGAGGAGCCGGGGACCAGCGGCACCACACCCCGCCGCCGCACCGGATCCGCGGCGGCGGCGGCCTCCGGTTCCGGGAACTCCGCCTGCTCCGGCTCGTCCGGCTCGTCCACGTCCAGCGGCGGCATCCCCGCCAGCAGCGGCAGCAGGTCCCGCAGCCGCAGGGAGAGCTCCGAGGCCCGCAGCCGCGAGGCGGGGGCCTTCGCCAGGCACTGGACCATCAGCTGCCACAGCTCGTCGGGGATGCCGGGCAGCGGGACGACGGTCTCCGTCACGTGGCGCCGCAGCACCGCCCCGGGATGCCCGCCGCCGAAGGGCGTGAAACCGGCGAGGAGTTCGTACAGCACGGTGGCCAGGGCGTAGATGTCCACCGCCGCGCGCGGCGGCAGCCCCTCCACGATCTCCGGCGCCAGGTAGTCGGGCGTGCCGATGATCCGGGTGGTGGGGGCCGAGGCCCGGCCGCCGGTGGACCGGCGCGGGGAGTCGATGAGCTTGGCCACGCCGAAGTCGGTGAGCAGCGCCGGATGCGCGCCGCCCGGGCCGAGCGGGCCCTGCATGTCGAGCAGGACGTTCTCCGGCTTCACGTCCCGGTGTACGACCCCGGCCGCGTGCGCGGCGGCCAGCGCGTCGGCGACGTCCGCGACGATGGCGACGGCCGCCTCGGGGGCGAGCCGCCGCTCGCGGTCGAGGCGCGTGCGCAGGTCCGTACCGCGAACGAGGTCCATGACGAGGGCGAGGTCGTTGCCGTCGACGACGAGGTCGCGGACGCAGACGACGTGCGGGTGCTCCAGGCCCAGGAGCGCGCTGCGCTCCTGGACGAACCGTCCGACGAGTTCCTGGTCGGACGCGAGGTCCTCGCGCAGCAGTTTGACGGCGACGGGGCCGTCAGGCCCCTCGCCCAGCCACACCGTGCCCGCGCTGCCGCGTCCCAGGATCTGGTGCGCGGTGTACCGGCTGCCGATCTTCCGTGCCACGACTGCTCCCTCAGCGGCTGGAGTACGTGCCAAAGCTACGCGGCCGGATGGGGGTTGTAGTCCACGGATCGCGGCGACCTTCACTTCTGCGGGCGAAATCACGTCCCAGAAGTCGACAAATCCATGAAGTCGCCGCTACGCGAGCTGATTCGGGCCAATTCGAAGGCCGGATCAGCGGCTCGTGCCGCCTCCCGTGGCCTCGCCGATCGTGCTCACCCAGTCCACGGCGTCCGAGCCCCAGGTCCACACCTGGTCCCACCAGCCGCGGCCGGTACCGACCCACTCCTGGAGCGGGGTCAACTCCCAGACCAGCCAGCCCGCCACGAAGAGCACCAGGATCATCACCAGGCAGCCCTTGAGGCAGCCCAGTCCCGGAATCTTCACCGGATTCGCACTGCGGCGCGGCTCGCGGGGCTCCCTGCGCTCCGGCTGGCGGCCCGGCGGCGGACCCTGAGGGGGCTGCTGCTGGGGCGGCGGCTGAGGCTGGCGGTACTGAGGCTGCTGCTGCGGCTGCTGGTACTGCTGGGGGTGCTGCTGCTGCGGCTGGTAGTGCTGCGGCGGGGGCTGCGGCGCGTACTGCTGCTGCTGGTACTGCTGGGGCTGCTGGTACTGCTGCGGCGGCGGGGCCTGTCGGTACGGCTGCTGCTGCTGCGGAGGCTGCTGCGGTCGCTGCGGCTGCTGCTGGGGCCGCTGGGGCTGCTGGTGCTGCTGCTGCGGCGGCGGGCCCTGGCGCTGCGGCCGGCGGCGCAGGGGGTCCTCGCTCGGGTCCAGGTACTGCATCTGCGTCTGCTCGTTGCGGTCGCGGGCGGCCCGCATCTGCGACTGCCACGGGTGCGGGGAGTCCGGCCGCTGCACGGGCGGCATCACGGAGGTCGGGTCGGCGCCGGGCGCCCCCGTGCTCGGGAGCACCGACGTGGCGTCGGCCGCGCCGACCGGCGGCATCACGCTGGTCATGGCGTTGGGGTCGTAGGCGCCCATCGGGGAGGCCCCCGCGGAGCCGCCGGGCAGCATCTGCGTGGCGTCCGCGGCGCCCGGGGTCTCGGGCACCGGCGCGGGCGAGGGGTCGGGGGCGAGCAGCGCGCCGACGCCGAGGGCGGCCTCGACCTCGGCGGCCGTGGAGTGCACGCCGATGCCGGAGGCGACCACGCGCAGGCCGCGCGCCAGGGTCTCCGCGCTCGGGCGCTCGTAGGGCTCCTTGCGCATGCAGCGCTCGATGACCGTCCAGAGCGGCTCGGGCACGTTCGGCGGGCGCTGCGGCTCCTCGCTGAGGTGGCGGTGCAGGACCTCCAGCGCGGTACCGCCGGCGAAGGGCGGCCGGCCGGTGAGGAGCTCGTAGAGCAGGATGCCGGCGCCGTAGATGTCGACGGCGGAGGTCTGCGGGCGGCCCTCGGCGGACTCGGGGGCGACGTAGGCCGGGGTGCCGACGAACTCGTGCGTGCGCGTCAGGCCCGGGGAGTCGGCCAGGCGCGCGATGCCGAAGTCGGTGAGCATCGGCTTCATCTGGCCGTCGCGCTCGTCGACCAGGACGTTGGCGGGCTTCAGGTCCCGGTGCACCACGCCGTCGGCGTGGCTGGCGGCGAGCGCGTCCGCGATCTGGGCGGTGAGCAGGCTCGCGGCGACCGGGCTGAAGGGGCCGTTCTCGCGCAGGTACCGGTGCAGGTCCGGACCGTCGATGAGGTCCATGACGAGGGCGAGGAGATCGCCCTCGACGACGAGGTCGCGGGTGCGGACGATGTTGGGGTGGGTCAGGCGCAGCAGGACGGAGCGCTCGCGCAGGAAGCGCATGACGATGTCCGGGTCCTGGGCCAGCTCCTCCTTGAGGACCTTGATGGCCACGGTCTCGCCGGCGTGCCCGGCCACCGCCGCCTCCGCACCTGCCGCCTCACGCTGGCGGGCGCGCCAGACGGTGCCCGTGGCGCCGCGCCCGAGCGGCTCCTCGAGCAGGTACTTGCTGCCGACTGGCCGCACGTCGCGCGCTCCCTGCTGTCGTCGATTCCGGCGAGTGATCCGTGCACGGTCCGCGCTTGGCCGACGCTCGGTCGACGCTTGGTCCGCGCTTGATCTGCGAAATGGTTTTCCGGCCCACTCTAGGGCTTGTCCCGAGGGAAGACGCGGGCCGAGGGAGGTTGGTTGCCGCACATATGCACGAAGGGTGATGTTTGTGGCGTATGCCGGGGGCGATTTTCCCGTCCTTCGTGTCCGTATCCGATCGGTCCGCCTGCAGGTCCGGTGCCGGTCCGCGACCGATCAAGATCACTTGCCGGTGGGTGGCGGGCGTGTTGAGGACGACAGGTGCGAGGATGCACCCGTACGGAACGGCCGGGACGGGAGCCCCGCCTTCCGGGCAGACCTGACCGGACGACGCGTCCGTGCCGGGTGGGGGCGGACGGACGGGCACCACGTGCGAACGGCACGGGTGATCCCTCCCGCGGGTCCCTGCCGGGCGCACACACCGCGCACCGCGCAGAAGGGACCGCTGACGGCGATGCAGATCCGGCTGACCGTCCTTGGGTCGGGGTCGCGCAGCGGCCACCAGACCGCCACCGCGACCGCCTCCGGCGGGGGGACCGGCCCAGGAGGCGCGCCGGCGAGCTGTGACGTGCTCGTCACCGCGCCCGCCGGCACCGCGCTGTCCGCGGTGGCCTCCGGACTCGCGGCGACCGTCGGCGGACCCGACACCGGGGGCACGGTCGTGCTGTACGCCGGTACGGAGCGGCTGGACCCGGCGCGGTGCGCGCTCGGCGAGCCGCCGCTCGTGGACGGGGCGGTGCTGTCCCTGAACGTGCCCGGCCCCGACGTCCGCACGGACGGGACCGCGGCCGCGACCGCCCTCGGCGACGGGCCGCAGCTGCACGTCGTGGCCGGGCCGGACGCCGGCGGGGTCCACCTGCTGCACCCGGGGGCGATCCGGATCGGGCGCTCGGCCGACGCGGACGTCCCGCTGGACGATCCGGACGTATCGCGCCTGCACTGCACCGTGACGGTGCTGCCCGACGGGCGGGTGGCGGTGGCCGACCTCGGGTCGACGAACGGTACGACGCTCGACGGCGCGGTGGTCGGCGCCGAGCGGGTGGCGCTCGCGCCGGGGGCGCTGCTGCGGGTCGGCGAATCCACCCTCCGCCTGGCCGTGGGCCCGGGCCCCGCTCCCCTCCCCCTCACCCCTGACCTGGAGGGCCACCTCTCCGTCCCCCTCGCGGGATCCGATCCCGAGGGCGGCGACCCTGACGGTGCGGGGGCCGGCGCTACGCCCGGCAGCCCGGCGGGGTCACACCCCGACGGCGGCGCCACCGGCGGAGCCTGGACCGGCGCTACGCCCGGCAGCCCGGCGGGGTCACACCCCGACGGCGGCGCCACCGGCGGAGCCTGGACCGGCGCTACGCCCGGCAGCCCGGCGGGGTCACACCCCGACGGCGGCGCCACCGGCGGAGCCTGGACCGGGGTTACGCCCAGCAGCCCGGCGGGGTCGCACACCGGAGGCGGCGCCTCCGGCGGCGCTTGGCCCGCGGCTGCGTCGGGCACCTCGGGCGGGTCGTACCCCGAGGGCGGTACCTCCGGCGGAGCCCGGGGCGCCGGGGCGTACCCCGACGCCGGGAGCCGGGGGGCACAGGGGCAGATCCCCCACCCCGCCCCTTCCCGAAACGGGGGCTCCGCCCCCGACCCCGTCAGGCCCGGGTACGGCGCCCCCGGCGCGCCCGCGGCGCACTGGGACGGCAGCGCCGGAACGGTCCCCGCCGCCCGGAGCACCGAGCATCACACCGGAGGCGGCCGCAGCGGCCCGTCCGGCCCCGCTTCCGCGGACCCCTGGCCCTACGGGGAGACCGACCGGGACGGCGACGCCGGCTCCCTGCGCGCAGGCCGGATCGCCAGGCCCGCGTCCGGGTCCGGCACCGCGGGTGCCGGACACCACTCGCTCCCCGACCGACCCGCCGCCGGACAGTACGGCGGAGCACCACACGAGGGCGGAGCCGCCGGACAGTACGCCGCACCGGCGCACCCGGGCGCAGCCCCGGGCCAGTACACGCAAGCCGCAGCCCCCGGCCGGCACGCCGGAGCAGCACAAGACGGCGGAACCGCACACGGCGCCGACCTCCCGGGCCGCCACACCGGGGCAGCGCACCGCGACGGCTACCCCGGCGGGCACGCCGGAGCAGCACAGGACGGCGGAGCCCCCGGCCGGCACGCCGGAGCAGCGCACCGCGACGGGCACGCCGGCGCAGCATCAGGCGGCGGAGCCGCACACGACGCCGGTGCCCCCGGTCGGCACGCCGGGGCAGCACCAGACGCCGCAGCCCCCGGACAGTACGGCGGAGCCGCGCACGGCGCCGGCGCCCCCGGGCAGCCGCACCCGGCCGGAGCCACCGGCCCGTACGCCGGAGCAAGGCACGCGGGCGCGGCCGCCGGGCCGTCCGGGCACGCCGGGGCAGGGGCGGCCCGGCAGACCGGGGTCGAGCATCACGGGGCGGGCGGCTGGGAGGAGTCCGAGCCGGTCCGCGCGGCCGAGGGCGGGCCGGAGCCCCGGCGTGGGGCGCGTCGCGGGATCGGGGCCTGGGCGCGCAAGTGGGTGCGCGGGGCGGAGGCCGCCGAGGTGGAGGTGGTCACCGAGACCGCGGCCGTCGTCGCCGTACGGCCGGGCTCCGACGATCCCGCGACCCTGCTGCTCACCGCCCTGGGGCCGGCCCCGCGGCTGTGGGCCGGTCCCGCCGGGCTCGACGTCACGCTCGGCGCGGGCAGCGAGGTCGCGCTCCGCGAGACCGGCGCGCTCGGGATCGCCGGCCCCCGGGCCCGGCTGACCGGTGTGGCCCGCTCCGTCATCGCCCGGCTCGCGGCCCTGCACGCCCCGGGCCAGCGTCTGGAGATCGTGCTGATCTCCACCGACCGGGCCCGACCGCTCGCCGAACGCCGCCGCGACTGGGGCTGGCTCGGCTGGCTGCCCCACGTACGCCCCGCGCACGGGCAGGACTGCCGGCTGCTGCTCGCGTACGACCGCGATCAGGCGGCCGCCCGCGCCGGGGAGCTGACCCGGCGGCTCGACGACGGCCCCCTCGGCACCCATTGGGCCACCGCGGGCCCGGACGCGGTGCGCGAGGCCTCGTACGGCTACCGCGGCCCCTTCACCCTCCTGGTCCTCGACGGGGACCCCGGTCCCGGGGCGCTGCGGGACATCACCAGCCGGCTGGCCTCGCACGGGCCGGCCGCCGGGATCCACGTGCTGGCCCTGGCCGAGGCGCCGGCCGCGACGCCCGCCTCGCCCGTCACCGAGACCTACGAGGCCGCCTGCGCGGCCGCCCCCGCCTTCCGCGACTGCGGGACCGCGGCCCTGCTGAGCGGTGATGTGGCCACGACCGTACGGACCTTCGCGGTCTCGGGCGGCAGACCGGCCGCCACCGGGGCGACGGCCACGGCGGACGCCGTATCGGCGGCCTGGGCGGAGCGGTTCGCCCGTGCCCTGGCCCCCCTGAAGGCCGACTCCCCGGTCGTGGAGGGCGGTTACCGTCCGGCCGCCGCCAATCTGCCCCAGACCTCCCGGCTGCTGGACGAGTTGGGGCTGGCCCGGGCCACCCCGGCCTCCCTGATGGCCCGTTGGGCCGCCGCCACGGATCAGGGGCAGCGCGTCGGCGGGCTCGCGGAGATAGTCCTCGGCACCGGCCGGCGCGGGCCGGTGGGCGCCGAACTGGTCACCGACGGGCCGCACGTACTGATCGAGGGGCCCGCCGGCAGCGGCCGTACGGAACTGCTGCGTACCTTGGCGGCCTCCCTGTCGGCCGCCGCCCGGCCCGACCGGCTCGGCCTGGTCCTGCTCGACGGGGCCGGCGGCGAGCGCGGCGACGGCCTGCTGCCCTGTACGGAGCTGCCGCACGTCTCCGCGCACCTGATCGCCTCGGACCCGCTGCGCATGCGGGAGTTCGCGCAGGCGCTGGGTGCGGAGCTGAAGCGGCGGGCCGAGCTGCTGGACGGGGTGCCGTTCTCCGAGTGGCACGCCGTGCGCGAGGTCTCCGACCGGATGGTCTCGCCCCGCCAGCCCACCCCCGGCGAGCTGCGCGGCGACCTAGAACCCCAGCGTTCCGGCACCCTGCGGCTGCGTTCCTCGGCCACCCGTACCGATCCTGCGGCCGGGCCCAGCCCGCTGCCGCGCCTGGTCGTGCTCGTGGACGACTTCGACGCACTGGTCGCGCCGGGCCTGGGCAGCACCGGCCGGCCCGCCGCCGGTTCGGTGGTCCGCGCGCTGGAGGCGGTGGCCCGCGAGGGAGCCCGCCTCGGGGTGCACCTGATCGCCACCAGTGCCCGCCCGGACCGAACGGCCGACACCGAGCTGGCCCGGCTGACGACCCTGCGCGTGGAGCTCGACGCCCCCGACCAGCCGGGCCCCGGCCGGGGCGTGCTCCGGTACGCCGACGGGCGCACGGTCCCCTTCCAGGGCGGCCGGGTCACCGGCCGGATCCCCCGGACGGCGACGCTGCGGCCGACGGTGGTGCCGGTGGAGTGGGAGCGGATGGGCGATCCGCCGGCCCGCCGCCCGGTCCGCGAGCTGGGCAACGGCCCGACCGACCTGGCGCTGCTGGCCAGCGCCCTGGACCGGGCCTCGCACCTGGTCTCGGCGGTGCCGGTGCTGTTCCCGCCGGCCCCCTGAACCGGCCCGCCGGCCAAGCCCCCCAGGGGTCTTGCACGCACCCCCGTACACCGCGAGGCGGTATTGCGGGGGTGCGCGGGGCGGCGTAGACCTTGTGGCACGGGACACACCATCGCCAGCGAGGCATCGGGGGCACCGCCATGCGCAAGCACGGAACGAGCCGCACGACATCCCATACATCGCAGACACCGCAGACACCGCAAACACCCCGGACATCTCACGCCCGACGGCGCACTTGGGCCGCTCTGGTCGTGGTCGGCGCGCTCGCGCTCAGCGCCTGCGGCAGCGACGGCAAGGAGCCCGCGAAGGGCACGGACGGCCCCACCACCGAGGGCGGGCCGGTCGTCGCGCTGCCCCGTCTCGACGGGGAGAAGCTGGAGGTCGCCGCCGTCTGGACGGGCGCGGAGCAGGCGAACTTCGTCAAGGTCCTGAAGGAGTTCGAGCGGCGGACGGGCGCCACGGTGACCTTCGTCCCGGCGCAGGACCCGATCGTCACCTTCCTCGGCTCGAAGATCGCGGGCGGCGCCCCGCCGGACGTGGCGCTGCTCCCGCAGGTCGGGGCGCTGGTCGCGGCGGTCAAGAACAAGTGGGCGCAGCCGGTGGGAGCGGCCGCGCAGGCCCAGCTCGACCAGAACTACTCGCCCGGCTGGAAGACGCTCGGCGCGGTCGAGGGCACCCAGTACGGGGTCTACTACAAGGCCGCCAACAAGTCTCTGATCTGGTACAACGCGAAGGCCTTCGAGGCGGCGGGCGTACGGCCCCCGGCGACCTGGAAGGAACTCCTCACGGCGGCCGACACCCTGTCCGCGTCCGGTACCCCGGCGGTTTCGGTGGCCGGGGCCGACGGCTGGACCCTGACCGACTGGTTCGAGAACGTCTACCTCTCGCAGGCGGGCCCGGAGAAGTACGACCAGTTGGCGAAGCACCAGATCAAGTGGACGGACGACAGCGTCAAGCAGGCGCTGACCTCGCTCGCCGAACTGTTCGGCCGCAAGGACTTCCTGGCGGGCGGCCAGAGCGGGGCGCTGGCGACCGAGTTCCCGAAGTCGGTGACGCAGACCTTCACCGGCGGCGACCGGCCGGCCGCCGCGATGGTCTTCGAGGGCGACTTCGTGGCGGTCAACATCGCCCAGACCGACGCGAAGGTGGGCACGGACGCGCTGGTCTTCCCGTTCCCGGCGGTCGGTGCCAAGGCGCCGGTGGTCTCGGGCGGGGACGTGGCGGTCGCGCTGAAGGACTCGAAGGGCGCGCAGGCGCTGCTGACGTTCCTGGCCTCGGTGGACTCGGCGCGGATCCATGCCCGTGAGGGCGGCTTCCTCTCCCCGAACAAGGCGCTCGAACCGGACGCGTACCCGAACGACATCCAGCGCGGCATCGCCGAGGCCCTGATCGCGGCGGGCGACAACTTCCGCTTCGACATGTCGGACCAGGCCCCGGCGGCCTTCGGCGGAACCCCGGGCGCGGGCGAGTGGAAGGCGCTCCAGGACTTCCTGGCGAACCCGGCCGACGTCGCGGGGACGCAGGCGAGGCTGGAGGCGGACGCGGCCAAGGCCTACGGGAACTGATCCCGGTGGCCTCCCCCACCGGATCCCCCGGGGCCTCCCCCGCCACCACCCCGGCCACGCGCCCCGCGACCGGCCCCCGCCCCCGCTCCCGCCCCCGCTCCCCGAAGGGCAAGGAGACCCGGCGCCGCCGGCTGACCGCCGCGGCGTTCCTCCTCCCCTCCCTCGTCCTGCTCGGCGCGCTCGTCGTGCACCCCATCGGCTACTCGCTCTACCGCAGCTTCTTCGACCGCTCCGGCGAGGAGTTCGTGGGCGCCGGGAACTACGGCGAGATCCTGCGCGACGACACGATCCGCACCGCGCTGGGGAACACGGCGGTCTGGGTGGTGCTGGCGCCGGTCACCGCCACCGCGCTCGGTCTGCTCTTCGCCGTGCTGACCGAACGGGTGCGCTGGGGAACGGCCTTCAAGCTGATCGTCTTCATGCCGATGGCCATCTCGATGCTCGCCGCGGGCATCATCTTCCGGCTCGTCTACGACGCCGACCCCGACCGGGGCGTGGCCAACGCCGTCTGGGTCGGCGTCCACGACACCTTCGCCGAGTCCTCCGCCTTCCCCAAGGCCCGTCCCGGCCGGGACTCCCCCCTGGTCCCGGCCGAGGGGGGTGCGTACGTGACCCGCGATCCGGTACGGGCGGGCGCGGCGGCCCTCCTCCCGCTGGTCGGGATCGCCCCCGAGGCCCTGCCCAAGGGCACCGCCACGGCGAAGGCGGCAGCCCCCGGCCCCGGGAAGGTCACCGGCACCGCCTGGCAGGACTTCACCCGGGGCGGCGGCGGTACGACGAACACGGTCGACGCCACCGAGTCCGCCCTGTCGGGGCTGCGCGTCGAGGCGGTCAAGGACGGTCGGGTGGTCGACTCGGCGAGGACCCGGGCCGACGGCACCTTCACCCTGTCCGCCGCGGCCGACGGCGCACTGCTGCGGCTGCCCGCCTCGAACTTCCGGGAGGCGTACGGGGGCGTCGAGTGGCTCGGCCCGACGCTGGTGACCCCGGCGGTGATCGGGGCCTACGTGTGGATGTGGGCCGGGTTCGCGATGGTGCTGATCGGGGCCGGGCTGGCGGCCGTACCGCGCGAGCTGCTGGAGGCGGCGCGGGTGGACGGGGCGAGCGAGTGGCAGGTGCTGCGCCGGATCACGGTGCCGCTGCTGGCGCCCGTCCTGGCCGTCGTGCTGGTCACCCTCGTCATCAACGTCATGAAGGTCTTCGACCTGGTCTTCGTGATCGCGCCGGGCGCGGTGCAGGACGACGCCAACGTCCTGGCGCTCCAGCTGTACCGGACCTCCTTCGGCACGGACGCCGACCCGGGCCTGGGCAGCGCCATCGCGGTGCTGCTGCTGGTGCTGGTGGCTCCCGTCATGGCCTACAACATCCGCCGGATGCGCCGGGAGGCCCGCCGATGAGCACACTGCCCACCGCGCGGTCCCTCGCCGCCCGGGCGGCCGGCGGGGCGCTGCGCGTCTTCCTGGTCCTCGCGGGCCTGTTCTGGCTGCTGCCCACGCTCGGGCTGCTGGTCTCCTCCTTCCTCTCCCCCACCGCGCTGAACGACGGCGGCTGGTGGCAGGCGCTGACGGCGCCCTCCCGCCTCACGGCCGGCAACTACGAGCGGCTGCTGGCCAACGAGACCGTCACGGGCTCGCTGATCGACACGGCGGCCATCGCCGTCCCGGCGACCCTGCTCGTCCTGGTGCTGGGGTCGTTCGCCGGATACGCCTTCGCCTGGCTGGAGTTCCCGGGTCGCGACTGGCTGTTCCTGATCGTGGTCGCGCTGCTCGTCGTACCGGTCCAGGTGGCTCTGATCCCGGTCTCCGAACTCTTCGGCTCCATCGGCCTGTTCGAGACCACGGCGGGCGTGGTCCTCTTCCACACCGCCTTCGGGCTGCCGTTCGCCGTGTTCCTGCTGCGCAACTTCTTCGCGGAGATCCCGCGCGAGCTGCTGGAGGCGGCCCGCCTCGACGGGGCGGGCGAACTGCGGCTGTTCACACGGGTGGTGCTGCCGCTGGGCGGTCCGGCGATCGCCTCGCTCGGCATCTTCCAGTTCCTGTGGGTGTGGAACGACATGCTGGTCGCCCTGGTCTTCGCCGACTCGGCGCACCCGCCCGTCACGGTCGCCCTCCAGCAGCAGGTGCGGCAGTTCGGGAACAACATCGACGTACTGGCGCCCGGCGCCTTCCTGTCGATGGTGGTGCCGCTCGTGGTCTTCTTCGCCTTCCAGCGGCAGTTCGTCTCGGGGGTGATGGCGGGAGCGATCAAGTAGGGCGGTGTGGATCACGGCATTGACGTGCCCGGTTGACGCTCCGTAACCCGAATGCCGCACCCTGCGTAACCCGATCACCACGCCGGGGGTTCCTGGGCCATATGCCCGCGCCGACCCCTGGATGTGCCGTGCCCCGGTTCAGCGTCATCGTGCCCGCGTACAAGGTCCAGGCGTACCTCCAGGAGAGTCTGGACTCGGTCCTGACCCAGTCGTACCCGGATCTCGAACTGATCGTGGTCGACGACGCCTCCCCGGACGCCTGCGGTTCGATCATCGACGACTACGCGGCCCGCGACCCCCGGGTCACCGCCGTGCACCTGGCGCACAACCTCGGCCTGGGGCCGGCCCGCAACGCGGGCCTGTCCCGGGCCACCGGCGACTACCTGGTCTTCCTCGACGGCGACGACACCCTGGCCCCGGACGCCCTGCAGGCCATCACCGACCGGCTGAAGGCCACCGGCTCCCCGGACGTCCTCGTCTACGACTACGCGCGGACCTACTGGACCGGCGAGCTGGTCCGCAACAGCCAGTCCCACCGCCTCTCCGAGGAGGGCCCGGCCAGTTTCCGCCTCGCCGACCGCCCCGCCCTCCTCGGCATGCTGATGGTCGTGTGGAACAAGACCTACCGCCGCGAATACGTGGAGCGCGAGGGCCTCTCCTTCCCGCCCGGCTTCTACGAGGACACCCCCTGGACCTATCCGGCGCTCCTGGCGGCGGAGTCCGTGGCGGTCCTGGACCGGGTCTGCGTGCACTACCGCCAGCGCCGCACGGGCTCGATCCTGACCACGTCCACCCGCCGCCACCTGGACGTCTTCGACCAGTACGACCGGGTCTTCGGCTACCTCGCCACCCGCCCCGAGCTGGAGCGCTGGCGGCCCGCCGTGCACCGGCGGATGGCCGAGCACTTCTGCGCCCTGTACGCGGACCCGCGCCGGCTCCCGCGCGCCGCCCGGGCCGAGTTCTTCGCCCGGGCCTCGGCCCTGCTGCGCCGCTACCGGGTGCCGGGCCCCCGGCCGCTGTCCCTGAGCCGCACGGACCGCACCCGCCACCTCCTGATGCGGCTGGGCACGCGACGCGCGTACCGCGTCCTGTCCCTGCTCCGCTCGGGCTCGCTCGCGGCGGGCCGCACCGGGGTCACCCTCGGCCGGGGCCTGCGCGAAACAGCCCTGCGCCTGCACTACCGCGCGCAGCGCCTGCTCCCGCTCCGGCCGGAGCTGGCGGTCTTCTCCGCGTACTGGCACGGCGGTTACGCCTGCAACCCCGCGGCGATCGAGGCCAAGCTGCGCGAACTCGCCCCGCGCATGAGGACGGCCTGGATCTGCGACCCGGCGCACGCCTCGACCCTGCCCCGCGACACGACCCCCCTGCGCCCGGGCTCGGCGGCGTACTGGGCGGCCCTGGCCCGCGCCACCTACCTCGTCACGAACGTCAACTTCGACCGCGGCCTGGTCAAGCGTCCCGGACAGATCCTCGTCCAGACGCAGCACGGCACCCCGCTCAAGCGGGTCGGCCTCGACCTCCAGGACCGCCCGGCGGCCACCCCCACACCGGACTTCGCGGGCCTGCTGCGCGGCGCGGACCAGTGGGACTACCTGCTCTCCTCGAACCGCCACTCCACGCTCGTCTGGGAGAAGGCGGTCCCCTCCTCGTACACGACGCTCGAATACGGCTACCCCCGCAACGACGTGTTCCACCGGGCCACCCAGGCCGACGTCCTGGAACTGCGCGAACGCCTCGGCATCCCGCCGGGCTCCACGGCGATCCTGTACGCGCCGACCCACCGCGACTACCGCCGCAGCCGCCCCGCCCACCCGGACTTCGACCGGATCCTGCGCGACCTGGGCCCGCGCTACACGATCCTGACCCGCACCCACCTCACCTACGCGGGCTCACCTTCCCCCGAGCCGCACCCCCGCCTGCTCGACGTCTCCTCCCACCCCTCCGTCGAGGAACTCTGCCTGGCCTCGGACGCGTTGGTGACGGACTACTCGTCCCTGATGTTCGACTACGCGTCCCTGGACCGCCCGATCGTCATCCACGCGGACGACTGGGAGGCGTACGAGGCCTCCCGCGGCACGTACTTCGACCTGCGGGCCTTCCCCCCGGGGGCGATCGCCCGCACCGAGGACGAGCTGGTGGACATCTTCTCGACGGGCCACTGGCAGGGCTCCCGCTCCGCTCAGCTCCGCGCGTCCTTCCGGACCCGGTTCTGCACGCACGACGACGGCCAGGCGGCGGAGCGCGTGGTCCGCCGCGTCTTCCTGAGCCAGCCGACCGCCCCCATCACCCCCCTGGAAGACCGCCGCCCCACCCCAGCAGCCCCCTCCGCCACCCCGGAACCCACCCTGGCCCACCTGACGACGTCCCGCTGGCCGTAGGTCTTTCCAGCCGTCCGGCGTTTGAGGACCGGGGCCTGGGGCGGAGCCCCAGGGGGTCCGGGGCGCAGCCCCGGGGAACGGTCGAAGGGCGGGTAGGGGACTCCGCCCCGCGCAGCGGCAGCCCCTAGGGCGTGGCCGTCAGCCCGGCGACCACCGACCGCGCGAGGTCGTCCAGATATCCCCCCGGGACAGCGTCCCGCACGACCACCTGCCGCCAGTACAACGGCCCGATCACCAGATCGAGCGCCCTCCCCGCATCCACCCCCACCGGCAGCTCCCCCCGGGACACCGCCTCCGAGATGATCCCCTCCGCCATCCGCCGCTGCCCCTCCAGCAAAGCCCCCCGCACCGCATCCGCGATCTCCGGATTCCGCGCGGCCTCGACCAGCAGGTCGGGAATCACCGCCGAGGCCACCGGATGCCGCAGCACGTGCGTCATCACCTCCAGCAGCGCCCGTACGTCCCCGTAGAGCGACCCCGTCGACGGCACCGGCAGGCCCTCCGTCGCGAAGGCTCCCACCAGGTCCAGCACCAGGTGCAGCTTCGACTTCCACCGGCGGTACACGGCCGTCTTCCCCACGCCCGCGCGCCGCGCGATGCCCTCGATCGACATCCGCGCGAAGCCGACGGTGGCCAGCTCCTCCACGACGGCCGCCCGGATCGCCTCGGTCACGTCCTCGCGGAGAACGGCGGCCCCCGCGGGAGCTCTTCGGGCGGTGGGGGCAGGGGCGGCGGCGGCAGGCTCAGAAGTCATGAGCAGAGCATATCCCGCGACGACGATACGGTTGCGTTCCGACGTTGAACGACCTAACCTCGCCGTAGCGACGATACGGACCCGTCCCATCGAAAGCGCCGACGCCCCGCCCCCGTCGAAAGCGACCCACGTGACTGCGACCACCGCACCACCCCCGGCCCCCGCCCCGGCGAATCCCCAGGTCAGGGCCGCAGGCAAGACCCCGGACCCGATCGCCGAGCTGGCGGCGGCCCACGATCTGACCCTCAGCGGAGCCCGCCCCACCCTCCCCCGCTACATCGCTCAGCTCTGGGGCCGGCGCCACTTCGTGACCGCGTACGCCACCGCCCGGATGCACGCCCAGTACAGCCAGGCCAGCCTCGGCCAGGTCTGGCACCTGATGACGCCGCTGCTCAACGCGGCCGTCTACTACTTCATCTTCGGCATCGTGATGCACGCCCAGCACAGCGTGCCGGACTACATCGTGTTCCTGATCACGGGCGTCTTCGTCTGGGACTTCATCGGAAGCTGCATCAACGCCTCCACCCGCGCCGTCCAGTCCAACCTCGGCCTGGTCCGCGCCCTGCACTTCCCGCGCGCCTCGCTGCCGCTGTCCACCGTCGTCCAGCTCTTCCAGCAACTGCTGATCACCATGGGCGCGCTGGTCATCCTGCTGCTCGTCTTCGGCCAGACCCCCGCCCCGAGCTGGCTGCTCGCCCTCCCCGCCCTGCTCCTCATGGCCGTCTTCTGCGCCGGCTGCGCCATGGTCATGGCGCGGGTCGGAGCGAAGAGCCCCGACGTCAGCCAGCTGATGCCGTTCGTCCTGCGGACCTGGATGTACGCCTCGGGCGTCATGTGGTCGATCGACCAGATGCTCAAGACGGACAACCTGCCGCAGTGGGTCTCGATGGCCCTCAAGCTCAACCCCGCCGCCGTCTACATCGACCTGATGCGCTTCGCGCTCATCGACTCGTACACGGCGCACCAGCTCCCGCCCCACGTCTGGCCGGTCGCCCTGGGCTGGGCCCTGTTCGCCGGCGTCGGCGGGTTCGTTTTCTTCTGGAAGGCAGAGGAGGAGTACGGCCGTGGCTGACACCGCAACCGAGACCCGGACCCCGACCGTCATCGCCGACGACGTCCACGTGATCTACAAGGTGCAGGGATCGGGCGGCCGCAAGGGCGGCGCGACCGCGGCCCTCAGCCGGATCTTCTCCCGCAAGCCCGCCACCGGCATCCGCGAGGTGCACGCCGTCAAGGGCGTCAGCTTCACCGCCTACAAGGGCGAGGCCATCGGCCTGATCGGCACCAACGGCTCCGGCAAGTCCACCCTGCTGTCCGCCATCGCGGGCCTCCAGCCGGTCGCGCGCGGCCGGATCTTCTCGCACGGCCAGCCGTCCCTGCTCGGCGTGAACGCGGCCCTGATGAACGACCTGACCGGCGAACGCAACGTGGTCCTCGGCGGCCTCGCCATGGGGATGTCCAAGCGGCAGATCCGCGAGCGCTACGAGGAGATCGTCGACTTCTCCGGCATCAACGAGAAGGGCGACTTCATCTCCATGCCCATGCGCACCTACTCCTCGGGCATGGGCGCCCGGCTGCGCTTCTCCATCGCCGCCGCCAAGGACCACGACGTCCTGATGATCGACGAAGCCCTGGCCACCGGCGACGCCGCCTTCCAGCGCCGCAGCAAGGCCCGCATCGAGGAACTCCGCGAACGGGCAGGCACCGTCTTCCTCGTCAGCCACGGCATCGGCACGGTCCGCGAAACCTGCGACCGCGCGATCTGGCTCGAATCAGGCGTCCTCCGCATGGACGGCCCCTCAGAAGAGGTCTGCGACGCATACGAAGAGTTCACCAACAAGCGCTGACCCACTCCAGCCCCACCGGGCCGGCCGAATCCAGCCCCTCCAGGACCACTCCAACGGCGCCGCACCCGCACACGACCGACCACACCACGAACGGGCCGGGCCCGGAACCCCCCAGAGGGTCCCGGGCCCGGCCCGTTCGAGTACCGCCGCCCGCAGGGCTACGCGTGCGACCGAAGCAGCGAGCGCATCGTCCGCATGGCGACGGACAGATTCGCCAGATCGAAGTCGTCCGACCCCTGGATCTCGTCCAGAGTCGTCCGCGCCCGCCCGATGATCGCCGCGTTCTTCTCCTCCCACGCCTTGAAGCGCTCCTCGGGAGTCGAGGTCCCGTTCCCGACCGCCAGCACGTCCGCGGTCAGCGCCGCATGCGCGGAGAACAGGTCCTCGCGGATGGACGCGCGGGCCATCGACTGCCAGCGGTCGGCCCGCGGCAGTTCGATGATCCGGTCCATCAGCTGGGTGATGTCGAGCCGGTCGGCGAGGTCGTAGTACACCTCGGCGACGGCCAGCGGCTCGACGCCCGTACGGTCGGCGATCGCGACGATGTCCAGCGTCGGGAAGGCGGACGAGAACCCGGCCACCTTGGCCGCCAGCTCCTCCGGCACGCCCTCGCCGATCAGCTCGGCCATGACGGCCTCGTACCACTCCAGGTCCGCGCCGCGCACCAGCTTCGGCACGTCCGACCAGACCCGCTCCACCCGCTCGGCGAAGAGCTCGATGGTCTCGGTGATCTGGAGCGGCTGCGGCCGGTTGTTCAGCAGCCAGCGCGTACCGCGCTCGACCAGGCGCCGCGAGTGCAGCCGGATCCGGGTCTGGACGTCGGCGGCGACCTCGTTGTCGAGGGCCTCGACCCTGTCCCACACCTCGGCCAGGCCGAAGATCTCGCGGGCCGCGAGCTGCGCCCGGACGATCTCCTCCAGGGAGGCTCCGGTCTCCTCGCGCAGGCGGTGCAGGAAGGTCGAGCCACCGCTGTTGACGGTGTCGTTGACCAGCACCGTGGTGATGATCTCGCGGCGCAGCGCGTGCCCGTCGACCTGCTCGGGGAACTTCGCGAGCAGCGCGCCCGGGAAGTAGGCGTGCAGCAGGCGGTCGAGGTACGGGTCGTCCGGCAGCTCGGTGTGGATGAGCTCGTCCGCCACCGTGATCTTGGTGTAGGCGAACAGGACGGCCAGCTCCGGCTGGGTCAGGCCCTTGGCGTTGTTCAGCAGTTCGCGCAGCTGCCGGTCGTTGGGCAGGAACTCCAGGGCGCGGTCCAGCAGGCCGTCACGGCCCAGGCGGCGCATGAAGCGCTGCTGGGCGTGGAGCAGGCTGGGGGCCTGGGCGGCGCCGTTGGCCAGCGCCACGTTCTGGGCGTAGTTGTTGCGCAGCACCAGCCGGCCGACCTCGTCGGTCATCTCGGCGAGGAACTTGTTGCGCTGCTTGACGGTCAGGTCCCCGTCGGCGACCACCGAGTTCAGCAGGATCTTGATGTTCACCTCGTGGTCGGAGGTGTCCACGCCCGCGCTGTTGTCGATGGCGTCGGTGTTGACCTTGCCGCCCTCGCCGCCGGCGCCGCTGCGCGCGAACTCGATGCGGCCGAGCTGGGTCAGGCCCAGGTTGCCGCCCTCGCCGATGACCTTGGCGCGCACGTCGGAGCCGTTGACGCGGATGGCGTCGTTGGCCTTGTCGCCGACGTCGGCGTGCGTCTCGGCCGTCGCCTTGACGTACGTACCGATGCCGCCGTTCCACAGCAGGTCCACCGGGGACTGGAGGATCGCCTTCATCAGGTCGGCCGGGGTCATCTTGGTGACGCCGGCCTCGATGCCGAGGGCTTCGCGGACCTGCGCGTTGACCGGGATGGCCTTCGCGCTGCGCGGGTGGATCCCGCCACCGGCCGACAGCAGGGAGCTGTCGTAGTCCGCCCACGAGGAGCGCGGCAGGTCGAAGAGGCGCCGGCGCTCGGCGTAGGACGTCGCCGCATCCGGGTTCGGGTCGATGAAGATGTGCCGGTGGTCGAAGGCCGCGACCAGGCGGATGTGCTCGGAGAGCAGCATGCCGTTGCCGAAGACGTCGCCGGACATGTCGCCGACGCCGACGACCGTGAAGTCCTGCGTCTGGGTGTCGTGCCCGAGCTCGCGGAAGTGCCGCTTGACGGACTCCCAGGCGCCGCGGGCGGTGATGCCCATGCCCTTGTGGTCGTAGCCGGCCGAGCCGCCGGAGGCGAAGGCGTCGCCCAGCCAGAACCCGTAGGACTCGGCCACCCCGTTGGCGATGTCGGAGAAGGTCGCGGTGCCCTTGTCGGCGGCGACGACGAGGTAGGTGTCGTCCTCGTCGTGGCGGACCACGCCCTTGGGGTGCAGGACCTCGCCACCGACGAGGTTGTCGGTGATGTCGAGCAGCGCCGAGATGAAGATCTTGTACGAGGCGATGCCCTCGGCGAGCCAGGCGTCGCGGTCCACCGACGGGTCGGGGAGGTTCTTGGCGACGAAGCCGCCCTTGGCGCCGACGGGCACGATGACGGTGTTCTTGACCATCTGCGCCTTGACCAGGCCGAGGATCTCCGTACGGAAGTCCTCGCGGCGGTCGGACCAGCGCAGGCCGCCTCGGGCGACCTTGCCGAAGCGCAGGTGGACGCCCTCGACGCGCGGGGAGTACACCCAGATCTCGAAGGCCGGGCGCGGCGCCGGCAGGTCGGGGATGGCCTGCGGGTCGAACTTCATCGACACGTACGAGTGCTGCTCGCCCGCGGAGTTGAGCTGGAAGAAGTTCGTGCGCAGCGTCGCCTTGATGAGGGTGAGGAAGGAGCGCAGGATCCGGTCCTCGTCCAGCGAGGCGACCTGGTCCAGGGCCCCGTCCAGCTCCTCCAGCATCGCGTCGACGAGCTCGGTGCCCGCGGACTGGCGGCCGGGCGACATCCGGGCCTCGAAGAGGGAGACCAGCAGCCGGGTGGTGTGGACGTTGTTGCGGAGGGTGTCCTCCATGTAGTCCTGGCTGAAGGTGGCACCGGCCTGGCGCAGGTACTTGGCGTACGCGCGCAGGACCACGGCCTGTCGCCAGGTCAGTCCGGCGCCGAGCACCAGGGTGTTGAAGTTGTCGTTCTCGGCGTCGCCCTGCCAGACCGCGGAGAAGGCGTCCTGGAACCGCTCGCGGGCGTCGTCGCCGAGGTAGTTGGAGCTCCCGGCGGGGTCCCCGTTGCCGCTCGGAAGCGGCATCCGCAGACCGAAGTCGTAGATCCACGCGTTGGTGCGGTCGGTGCAGCGCAGCTCGTACGGCCGCTCGTCGGTGACCTCGACGCCCAGGCGCTGCAGGACCGGCAGGACCGCGGAGAGCGAGACCTGCTCGCCCGTGCGGTAGATCTTGAACCGGCGTTCGCCGGGGCCCGCGCCGACCGGCTCGTACAGCGACAGCGCGAACTCGCGGTCGCTCGCGGACAGCCGCTCCAGGTGGCACAGGTCGGCCACGGCCGAGCGCGGCGAGTGGTCGGCCTTGTAGCCCTCGGGGAAGGAGTTCGCGTACTTGCGCAGCAGCTCGGCGGCGCGCTCCTCGCCCAGCTCCGCGACGAGCGCCTCGCCGAAGCCGTCGGCCCAAGAACGGGCGGCCTCGACCAGGCGGCCCTCGATCCGCTCGACGTCGGCGTCGGTCAGCACGGGCAGCTCGGTGCCCTGCGGGACGCGGACGACGAAGTGGATGCGGGAGAGGATCGACTCGGTGTTCCAGGCGGTGAAGTCGACGCTGATGCCGTCGAGCTCCTCCTGCAGGATCGCGATCAGCCGCAGCCGCACGCCGGTGGTGTAGCGGTCGCGCGGCAGGTAGACCAGCGCGGAGTAGTAGCGCCCGTACTCGTCCTGGCGCAGGTACAGCCGCAGCCGGCGGCGCTCCTGGAGGTACAGGACGGAGGTGGCGATGGCCTGGAGCTGGTCGACCGGGGTCTGGAACAGCTCGTCGCGCGGGTAGGTCTCCAGGATCTGGAGCAGGTCGCGGCCGTCGTGGCTGGACGGGGCGAAGCCGGCGCCTTCGAGGACCTCGGCGACCTTGCGGCGGATGACCGGGACCCGGCGCACCGACTCGGTGTAGGCGGCGGAGGAGAACAGGCCGAGGAAGCGGCGCTCGCCGACGACGTTGCCGTCGGCGTCGAACTTCTTCACGCCGACGTAGTCGAGGTAGGAGGGCCGGTGCACGGTGGAGCGGCTGTTGGCCTTGGTCAGCACCAGCAGGCGGTGCTCGCGGGCCTTGGCGCGGGCGTCGGCCGGCAGCCGGTTGAAGGACGGCGAGACGGGGTGCGCCTCGTCCTGGCCGTGGTGCAGCGGGTCGGAGCGCAGGATGCCGAGGCCGGTGCCGGGCACGGCGGCCAGGGCGTCGCCGTCGACGAGGTTGTACTCGCGGTAGCCGAGGAAGGTGAAGTGGTCGTCGGCGAGCCAGCGCAGCAGCTCACGGGCCTCTTCCAGCTCGTACTCGCGCAGGTCCGGGGCGGTGGGCTCCTCGGGGAGCTCCTGCGCGATGCGCAGCGCCGCGTCGCGCATCTTCTCCCAGTCCTCGACGGACTCGCGTACGTCGGACAGGACGCGCTGCAGATCGGCGGTGATCTGCTTGAGGTCGGCCTTGTCGGTCTCGCGGTCGATCTCGACGTGGATCCAGGACTCGACGAGGGAGTCGTGGGGGCGCGCGGTGCGGGGACCGTGCGCGTCGCAGTCGGGGCCGAGGATCTCGATCAGCTTGCCGGCGATGTCGCGGCGGACGACGACCTGCGGGTGGATCACGACGTGGATGCCGCGCCCGTGGCGGGACAGCTCGTTCGTCACGGAGTCCACGAGGAACGGCATGTCGTCGGTGACCACCTCGACGACGGAGTGGCTGGAGGTCCAGCCGTTCTCCTCCACCGTGGGCGTGTGCACCCGCACGTTCGCCGTGCCCTGCGGACGGTTCGCCGCGAGCCGGTAGTGCGAGAGCGCGCCCCCGAACACGTCGACCGGGTCCCGGTCGAGCAGGTCCTCCGGGGCGGTGTGCAGGTAGTAGCGCTGGAGGTAGGCGAGAGTCGTGTCCCGGTCGGGACGCTCCCCCTGCTCGGACCCAGTCGGAAGTAGCCCCCCGGCCGGGCTGTTCTCAGCTACCCGTGCCGCCCGCGCGAGCAGCTCGGCCTTTGCTTCGTCCAGCTTGGTCTGCATGTCCTCTGGCTCCTGTCGCGCGCCATTGCGTGACGTAGGTGAAGGAAGGAATGGCATAGCACCGCGAGGCGGGATGTCGGTGTCCGTTCGGGATCGACGCTATGCCGTCGAGAGAGCCCACCGGGAGGAAATCGGCCATGATCGGCAGGATGTCCCGGGGGCGGGGATCAGCGAGGGCCCGGGCACGGTGGTGCGCCGGGCGCCGGGCGGAGGCTTCGGTGCCTCCGAGAACTATCGCGCTGATCACGGGTACCAGGCTATCTCGCTCCACCCCCGGCTCGTCATGAGCTGTATGTGTACAAAAGAGGGGGGGTAACTTTGACACTCTGGACAGGGTCTCGCCCGGCCGTGCGTGCCAGGCCGGTGCGCGGTCGCTCTCCGCTCATGGCCCGGTCGCTATCCGGCCAGCTCGCGAGCAGTGCGTACGGCCTCCGCCAGGCTGTCCACGACGGGGACACCGGCTGATTCCAGACTGCCGCGGCTGTGCGAACCGCCCGTATAGAGGACGGCCCGCGCGCCCACGTGCGCGGCGGCCAGCGCGTCGTCCACGGCGTCTCCGATGAGTACCGTACGACCGGCGCTCACTCCCGTCCCGTCCAGGGCCGCCAAGTGACGTACGAGGTGCCCCGCCTTGGTGGTGTGGGAGGGCCCGGTACGCCCGTCGACGCGCAGGAAGTGCCCGTCGATCCCGTGCGCCCGGACGAGTGGCACGAGCTGGTCGTGGGGCGCGAGGGACAGCAGCGACTGCGTCAGCCCCTCCGCCTGCCAGCCCCGCAGCAGCTCACGTGCCCCCTCGGCGAGCCCGGCGTCCTCGGCGGCCACCCAGTAGTGGCGGTGGAAGGCCTCGTCCATGACCAGCCACTCGGCGTCCGTGGGGAGCCGTCCCATGAGGCGCTCGTAGAACTTCGGCACCGGTACGACGTACAGCTCGCGGTACCGCTCCAGGGTGATCGGCGCGAGGCCGAGCTCGGCGAAGGAGGCGTTGGTGGCGGCTATCACGGCGTCGATGTCGTGGAGCAGCGTGCCGTTCCAGTCCCAGACGATGTGCGGGGCCGCGGGGGCGCGGACCGGTGCCGCCGGGCCCTCGGGCGCGGCGGCCACGGGCGGCGCCGGCACCGCGAGCGCGGGGCCCTCGGGCGTCGGGACCACGAGCGGGGTGCCCTCGGGCGCCGGGTTCTGGGATGCCGCCGGGTTCCGGGATTCCGGGTTCCGGGATGCCGCGCTCACTTCAGCAGCCCCGGAATCTCCTGGATCCCGAACCACAGCAGCTCGTGGTCCTCGGCACCGTCGACGGTGGACCGCGCGTCCTCGTCGCCCCCGTCCGCGGCCGGGACGGCCGCCACGGCGGCGCTCACGTCCTCCAGGGCCTCTTCCGCGTCCACGTGCACCGCGGCGGCCACCGCGAGCCGTACGGCCCCGGCGAGGGCCACCTGGCCCAGCGTGGCCTCGTCGGCGCCGGGGGTGGCGGTGGCGGCCTTGTCGTCCACGTCGAGGGCGACCACGACCCGCTTGCGGGGCGCGGCCCCGTCCTCGGCGATCATCCGCAGCGAGGCGGCGGCGGCCCTGGTCAGGGCGGCGTACTCCAGCTCCTCGATGTCGTCCGAGACGTACCACTCGCGCAGCCCGGGCGTGACGGCGTACGCCCGCAGCGGAGCCGGGCCCAGCTCACCCGCCTGGTGCGCCTCGGCGAGCCCGGGGAGGGTCAGGGGGACGTACACGCGCATGGCCGGCTGCTTTCGGTAGTCGGAAACGCCCCCAGGATACGACCGGGCCGCCCGCGGTCCTTCGCGACGCCCCCTCGCACGCCTTCTCCCCGGGGGCCTGCGCGGCTCCGGCGGGCTGGGTCGCGCCGGGGGCACGCCCGCCGGAGGTCACGGACTCCGTCCGTGACGGCCCGCGTCCCCCTTCGGGGTGCCGCGGCGGGGCCGCGCGGCGTCCACCTCGCTCCTTGCGGGACCCGGGGCGGGGCCCGGGGGCGGCCGGGGACCGACCCGGATAGGTGAAGGCGGCCGGGCGCGGGACGGCTCCCGCGGCGTCGTTGCGGAGCATGTTCGCAGCCCCGTAGAAGTCCCCTACCAAGTTACCGCCCGGTACCACGCCGGGCCCGACCCCCGGGGACGACCGCAATGCCCATCAGCACCCCCCGCACCGCCGAAAGCACCACCACCCCCACCCCCACCCCCACCCCCACGAGGCCCACGAGCCCCGCACCCACCGGGGCCGCCCGGCGCCCAGTAACCACCGGGAGCGCGACCCCCCGCACGCCCGGCAGCGCCGGAGCCGGCACAGGCCCCGGCCGCGGCTCCGCGAGGCCCGCGAGCACCGGCCCCGGCTCCGCGCGGCCCGGCCGCCGCCACGACCGGCGCCGGCCCTCCGCCGGGATCCACCGCGGCCCCCACGACTGGTTCGCCGAACGGCTGCTCGCCGTCCTCAGCGGACGCCGTCCCGTGCACTCCCTGATCGGCCACACCATCGGCCCGGCCTACGACCAGCTGATCACCCTCGCCCCCGCCGACCCGCCGCAGGAGCGCCCGTACGAGGCCCGCCGGCCCAGCCCCGTCCTGCACGGATGCGGCCGCTTCACCCCCGGTCCGGGGGTCATCGAGGCCTTCGCCCGCATCGCCACGGGCGACCGCCTCACCGCGCTGGCCTTCCGCCTGGAGCAGGGCCCCGACCTGCGCTGGCGCTGCGCCGCCGTGGAACTCCACGGCCCGCGCCCGTGACCCCGGCGCCCGGCCCGTACCGGTACCCGTACCCGCGAACGCCGCCGGGGCCGGACCCCACGCACAGCGTGGTGTCCGGCCCCGGCGGTGGTCCCGCGAGCGGCGCGGGTTACTTCTTGCGGCGACGGCCGCCCGTGGCCTTCGCGGCCTTGCGGCGCTCCGCGCGCGTCATCCCGTCGGAGTCGTCACCGGACTCCGATTCGAAGTCGCCCTCGACGACGCCGCCCTCACCGTCCACGGTGGGCGCGGAGAAGTGCAGCCGGTCCGGCCGCTGCGGGGCGTCCAGACCCTTCGCCCGGATCTCCGGCTTGGTCAGCGACGGACCGGAGTCCGACACCAGGACCTCCTCGACCTGCTGCTCGACCTGGACCTCCAGGTTGAACAGGTAGCCGACGGACTCCTCCTTGATGCCCTCCTGCATGGCGTTGAACATGTCGAAGCCCTCGCGCTGGTACTCGACCAGCGGGTCCTTCTGGGCCATCGCCCGCAGGCCGATGCCCTCCTGCAGGTAGTCCATCTCGTACAGGTGCTCGCGCCACTTGCGGTCCAGCACCGACAGCACCACGCGGCGCTCCAGCTCGCGCATGATGTCGGAGCCGAGCGTGGCCTCGCGGGCCTCGTACTGCTCGTGGATGTCGTCCTTGACGGACTCCGCGATGAACTCGGCGGTGATGCCGGCGCGGTCGCCCGCGGCGTCCTCCAGCTCCTCCACCGTGACCTTGATCGGGTAGAGCTGCCGGAAGGCGTTCCACAGCCGGTCCAGGTCCCACTCCTCCGCGAACCCCTCGACCGTCTCGGCCGTGATGTACGCGTCGATCGTGTCGTCCATCATGTGACGGATCTGGTCCTGGAGGTCTTCGCCCTCCAGCACCCGGCGGCGCTCCTTGTAGATGACGGTGCGCTGGTTGTTCAGCACCTCGTCGTACTTCAGGACGTTCTTGCGCGTCTCGAAGTTCTGGGTCTCGACCTGCGACTGGGCCGAAGCGATGGCCCGCGTGACCATCTTGTTCTCGATCGGCACGTCGTCCGGCACGTTGGCCATCGACATGACGCGCTCGACCATCTGCGCCTTGAACAGCCGCATCAGGTCGTCGCCGAGCGACAGGTAGAAGCGGGACTCGCCCGGGTCGCCCTGTCGGCCGGAGCGGCCGCGCAGCTGGTTGTCGATACGGCGCGACTCGTGGCGCTCGGTGCCCAGCACGTACAGCCCGCCGAGCTCCTTGACCTCCTCGAACTCCGCCTTCACGGCCGCCTCGGCCCGCGTGAGCGCCTCGGGAAGGGCGTGCGCCCACTCCTCGATGTGCTCCTCCGGGTCCAGACCGCGCTGGCGCAGCTCGGCCTCGGCGAGGTCGTCCGGGTTGCCGCCGAGCTTGATGTCGGTACCGCGGCCGGCCATGTTCGTGGCGACCGTGACGGCGCCGCGACGGCCCGCCTGGGCGACGATCGTGGCCTCGCGGTCGTGCTGCTTCGCGTTCAGCACCTCGTGCGGGATGCCGCGCTTGGAGAGCTGCTGCGAGAGGTACTCGGACTTCTCGACCGACGTCGTACCGACGAGGATCGGCTGGCCCTTCTCGTGCTTCTCCGCGATGTCGTCGACGACGGCGGCGAACTTCGCGACCTCGGTGCGGTAGATCAGGTCGGCCTGGTCCTTGCGGACCATGTCGCGGTTGGTCGGGATCGGGACGACACCGAGCTTGTAGATCTGGTGGAACTCGGCGGCCTCGGTCATGGCCGTACCGGTCATGCCCGACAGCTTCGAGTACAGGCGGAAGAAGTTCTGGAGGGTGATCGTCGCGAGGGTCTGGTTCTCGTCCTTGATGTCCACCCCTTCCTTCGCCTCGATCGCCTGGTGCATGCCCTCGTTGTAGCGGCGGCCGGCGAGGATGCGGCCGGTGTGCTCGTCGACGATCATGACTTCGCCGTCGATGACGACGTAGTCCTTGTCGTTCTTGAACAGTTCCTTCGCCTTGATGGCGTTGTTCAGGTAGCCGACGAGCGGGGTGTTCACCGACTCGTAGAGGTTCTCGATGCCGAGCCAGTCCTCGACCTTCGCGACACCGGACTCGTGGATGCCGACGGTGCGCTTCTTCTCGTCGACCTCGTAGTCGCCGGTCTCCTCGATGCCCTTGAGGGGCTGACCGGGCTCGCCCTTGGTCAGGCGCGTGACCAGCTTCGCGAAGTCCGCGTACCACTTGGTGGCCTGGTCGGCCGGACCCGAGATGATCAGCGGGGTACGGGCCTCGTCGACCAGGATCGAGTCGACCTCGTCGACCACGGCGAAGTTGTGGCCGCGCTGGACGAGCTCGTCCTGCGACCACGCCATGTTGTCGCGGAGGTAGTCGAAACCGAACTCGTTGTTCGTGCCGTACGTGATGTCGGCGGCGTACTGCTCACGGCGCTGCGCCGGAGACATGTTCGCCAGGATGCACCCGACCTCCAGGCCGAGGAACTTGTGCACCCGGCCCATCATCTCGGAGTCGCGCTCGGCGAGGTAGTCGTTCACCGTGATCAGGTGGACGCCCTTGCCGGACAGCGCGTTCAGGTACGCGGGCAGCGTGCCGACGAGGGTCTTGCCCTCACCGGTCTTCATCTCGGCCACGTAGCCGAGGTGCAGCGCGGCGCCACCCATCATCTGTACGTCGTAGTGACGCTGGCCGAGGACGCGCTTGGCGGCCTCGCGGACCGTCGCGAAGGCCTCGGGCAGCAGGTCGTCCAGGCTCTCGCCGTCCTGGAAGCGCTGCTTGTACTCGTCCGTGAGCGCACGCAAGTCGGCGTCGGAGAGGTTGACGAAGTCCTCTTCGATGGAGTTGACCTGGTCCGCGATGCGGTGCAGTTTTTTGAGGATCTTGCCTTCGCCTGCACGCATGAGCTTGTTGAAGACGGACACCGAGGTTTGTCTCCTTGCCGGTCGGGCCTGGCACTATTTCGTGCGCGGGCACGGAGGGTGGGCCCCACCGCAACGGCCATCGTAAGCGAGGACACGGTCGTGTCGGGAGGTCCGTACCATCCGCGGGGCAGGACTGCCCGGAAAAGAGAACGTGCGGGGGGCACCGAAGGTGCCGGGGCAAGGGAAAAGTGTTCGCCCCGGGCGCGGCGGAGAACCAGAATCACTCCATGGAACCCACCGTCCTGAACACCGCCCGACTGCAGCTGCGCCCCTTCGGCCCGGCCGACGAGGACGAGGTCTTCGCCGCCTGCCAGGACCCCGACATCCAACGCTGGACCATGGTCCCCTCCCCGTACGAGCGCGAGCACGCCCGCGGCTTCGTCGGCGAGCTGGTTCCCGGCGGCTGGCGCGACGACACCGGTTACTCCTTCGCCGTCCGCCTCGGCCCCGGCGGCCCGCTGGTCGCGGCCGTCGGCGTCCACGTGCACGAGGCGTTCGGGGCGAACTCGTACGAGATCGGCTTCTGGGCGGTCAAGGAACACCGCGGGCAGGGCTTCATGGCCGAGGCCGTCACCGCCGTAGCCCGCTGGGCCTTCACCGACCTGGGCGCCGTACGCCTGGAATGGCGCGCCGAGGTCGGCAACGCCGGCTCCCGCGCCGTCGCCGAGAAGACCGGATTCCAGATCGAGGGACTCCTGCGGGCCTCCCTGCACCGTGCCGACGGCGTCCGCGACTCGTGGGTGGGCGCGCTGCTCCCCGCGGACATCGGCCTGCCGTCCGCCGTCCCGTACCTGCCCGCTGTCAGTGGCGCCGCCTAGGCTGCGGACATGACCTTGATCTCGCTGTCCGCCGACGAGGCCCGCCGGATCGCCCTGCGCGCGCAGGGCTTCATGGGAGCCCCCGACCGCCGCGGCGGGGTACGCGGAATCCTGCGTCACCTGGGCGCCGTCCAGCTCGACACGATCTCCGTACTGGCCCGCTCCCACGAGCTCATCCCGTACGCCCGCCTCGGCGCGGTCGGCCGCTCCACGGTCGAAGCCTCGTACTGGTCGGACCAGCACGCCTTCGAGTACTGGTCGCACGCGGCCTGCATCCTGCCGATGGAGGAGTGGCCGCACTTCGCCTTCCGCCGCCGGGCCAACAAGGCCCGCGGCCACCGCTGGCACGTCCTGGAGGACAAGCACCGCTCGACGAAGACGGTCCTGGACCGCCTCGCCGCCGAAGGCCCTCTGACCTCGACCGAGCTGGGCGGCGCCAAGAACGGCGGCGAGTGGTTCGAATGGTCCGAGACGAAAATCGCGGTGGAGTGGCTCCTCGACGTCGGCGAGGTGGTCTGCTCCGAGCGGCGCGGCTGGAAGCGGGTCTACGACCTCCCCGAGCGCGCGGTCCCCGCCGCCCTGCTCCACGACGACCTGGACGACCGCGAGTGCAAGCGCCGCCTGGTGGCCCTCGCGGGGCAGTCCCTGGGCGTCGGCACCCGCTCCGACATCGCGGACTACCACCGGCTCAAGGCCGTCGACTTCGACGCGGTGGTCGAGGACGCGGGCCTGATCCCGGTGGAAGTGGAAGGCTGGGGAAAGCCGGCCTGGGCAGACCCCTCAGCGCTGGCGTCCGTGCCCCGGGGCCGCCACCGCACGACCCTCCTCTCCCCGTTCGACTCCCTGGTCTGGGAGCGCCCGCGCACGGAGCGGATCTTCGGCTTCACCCACCGCCTGGAGGCGTACGTCCCCAAGTCCCGGCGGATCCACGGCTACTTCGCGATGCCCCTGCTGGCCGGAGGCCACCTCCAGGGCCGAGTGGACCCGGCCCGCGAGGGCACCACCCTGGTGGCCCGCCAACTCTCCCTGACCACCCCGAAGGCAGCCCGCCCCATGGCCGAAGCCCTCCGCGAGGCCGCCTCCTGGGTCGGCTGCGACACCATCCGAATCGACCGCGCGAGCTCTCCCGCGGAAGCAGAAGCGGTAACCGCAGAACTCTCCACCCTCTGACCACCCACCGCTCGCCCCCGGGCCCCACAGCCAACCAACCCAGCCGTCCGGCGTTTGAGGACCGGGGTCTGGGGCGGAGCCCAACAGGGTCCGGGCGCAGCCAACCCAGCCGTCCGGCGTTTGAGGACCGGGGTCTGGGGCGGAGCCCCAGGGGGTCCGGGCGCAGCCCGGCACCCCTCTCCAGCCCGTCCGGCGCTTGAGGACCGGGTCAGGGCAGAGCCCTGGGAACGGTCGAAGGGCGGGTAGGGGATTCCGCCCCGCAGGGCCATCCCACCCGCACCCTTGACGGGACCGGAACCGGAACGGGATCCGGAACGGGATCCGGAAACCCTCAGCTACCGGATCTCGAGGATCTTCTCCCGCATCGCGTACACCACCGCCTCCATCCTGGAGTGCAACTGCAGCTTCTCCAGAATGTTCCGCACATGGTTCTTCACGGTGTTCTCGGAGATGAACAACTCCTTCGCGATATCGCGGTTGTTCATCCCGGTGGCCACCAGCTTCAAAACCTCAAGCTCCCGATCCGTCAGCCGCGGCGCCGGCACCAACCGCCGCTCGTCCGTCCGCTGGATCATCGACTTGAACTCCGTCAGCAGCTTCGACGCCATCGAAGGACTGATCTGCGACTGCCCGTCCGCAACCGCACGAATCGCCGTCGCGACCTCGTCCGTCGAGATCTCCTTCAGCAGGTACCCGGTCGCCCCCGCCTTGATCGCGTCGTAGAGGTCCGCCTCCTCGTCGCTGATCGTCAGCATGATGATCTTCGCGGAGGGCGCCACCTCCTTGATCGAGGTACAGGCCTCGATCCCGCCGCGCCGCGGCATCCGCACATCCATCAGCACGATGTCCGGCAGCAGATCGGCCGCCTTGTCCACGGCCTCCGCCCCGTCCCCCGCCTCGCCGACGACCTGGATGTCCTCTTCCTGCGCGAGGACGATCTCCAGCCCGCGCCGGAACAGCGCGTGGTCGTCGACCACGAGCACCCGGATCGGCTCTGCCACCTGGTCCTCCTCACGGCAGCCCGCACCGTTGTCATCACGCACCGGCCCGAAGCTGTCCGCCATCGTTCCTCCCCCTGCACCACGTGTGCTGAGCTGCTGGGTCAATCCGACGAGAGCGGCCGCCGGCTGACTGCCCGACATGATTCCATGCCTACGTGGCAGAACGGGGTCCGGCGATTACAGGCCGACCCATACAGGCCACCGTTTCGCAGCCATCGCCTCATAAGAGTGCCCCCGCGCCCGCCTGGGCGAACGCGGGGGCACCACACCGGCACCGCACGAACATCCGGATCCAGCCCGGAATCAGTCCGGAATCAGACCGGAATCAGCGGCTCAGCCCCCGAGCGCGCCACCCGCACCCGCACCGTCGAGCTCACCCGAGCTGGAGGCGGCGTCGGAGGCGTTGAGGTGGATCACGCCGTAGTCGTAACCGTGGCGCCGGTAGACGACGCTCGGCATCTTGGTGTCGGAATCGACGAACAGATAGAAGTCGTGACCGACCAGTTCCATCTCGTACAGGGCCTGGTCGAGCGACATGGGTGCGGCCGAGTGGGTCTTCTCGCGAACGATGAGCGGGCCGTCGCCCTGCACTTCCAGCGATCCGATCCGGGTGGTCGGAATCGCGTCCGCGTCCGCCTTCTCCCCGTTGACCGGCTCGCCGTTGCCATTCAGGGTCGCGGCGTTCGGAACCACGTCGGCGACCTCGGCCGCCGAGAGCCGTCCGGCGCCGCGCCGGGTGTAGCGCTTGTCGTGCTGCTTGCGCAGCCGGGCCTCCAGCTTGTCCTGAGCGAGGTCGAGCGCCGCGTACGCGTCAGCGGCGGAAGCCTCGGCACGAATGACCGGGCCCCGCGAACGCAGGGTGATCTCCACGCGGTCGGAACGGTCGGCCTGGCGCGGGTTGTGCTCCTTGGACACCTCGACGTCCAAGCTGATCACCTTGGCGTCGAGCTTCTGGATCCGCTCCGGATTCAGCTTCTCGGCCACGTGCTTGCGGAACCGGTCGGGCACCTCGGTCTTACGGCCCTTGACGACGATGTCCACGCAGAACTCCGTTCCCGGATAGCTCCGCCTCAGGGGCGAAGCGTCTCCCTTTCGCACCAGACCCCGGTGAACACCGGAGCCTCGGACTTGGCGACTTCCACCTCCTCCTCCCCCATCGGCAAGATCTACACCCCACCGACTTCGGAGTCGAGGGACAACCTCTGCTGGCACGAAGTTTTCGAAACGTACAGACGCTCGAAACGTGCGCTCCGATGCATGGGGCCCAAGGTTCGCCAATTCCTTACAACCGAACATATCCCTCTATGCCGGTTGTCGGCACCCGCTACCGGAACGTACCTCCGTTCAGGTGGCCGTTCCCTCTTACTACCTGCAACGATGCGCCTTCCCCGCCAGTTCCAAATCTATTCACAAGTTTTTTGGTCTGTCCGAGTTGCGCCAGTGCCGGAACGCACGAAGGAGTCCGCCGGCGCGGCCACCACGGCGGCCACCAGAGCCGCCGCGGCCGCCCCGCCCGGCACCCCGATCCCGGCCGCGCGCAGCGCCCGCGCCGCCTCCACCAGCGTGGACCCGGTGGTGACGAGGTCGTCCACGAGCACGATCCGGGCCGCCCCCGCCGTCACCCGCCCGGCACCGTGACGCGCCTCCAGGGCCCCCGCGAGGTTCTCCCGGCGCTGCGCCGCCCCCAGGCCCGCCTGGTCGGCCACCGCCCGCCGCAGCCGCAGTACGGGCGTCACGCGCGCGGGCACGCCCTCCCGCCGCAGCCGCGCCGAGGCGGCCAGCGCGATCCTGAGCGCCGGGTCGTGCCCGCGCGCCCGCACCCGGTGCCGCGCGGAGGGCACGGGGACCAGGGCCACCGCCCCTCCCTGCGCCCCGCCCGCGCGGACGGCGGCAGCCAGGGCGGCCCCGAGGGCTCCGGCCAGCGGCAGCGCCCCGCGCTCCTTGTGGGCCAGTACGACGGCCCGTACGGCCTCCCGGTACGCGGTGGCCGCATACACCGCGGGCAGCCCGCCGGGGCACGGAGACGGCCGTACCGGGCCCGCCCCGGCCCCACTGAGCTCCGACCGGCAGTCTGCGCACAGCACCGCGCGGCCGGCCCCGCAGCCGGCGCACGTCACCGGCAGCACCAGTCCGGCGAGCTCACCGGCCCATCCCCGCCACCACTCCCGCATGACGTCCACCCTGCCGGGCCGGGACAGCACTCCACCAGCCCTGTGGACAACCACGGAGAGGGCAGGTCACACCCCGCCGCGGCGACGGCCGGCCCACCCTCACCCAGCCCCCAGCCTTCAGTCCCCAGCCCTCAGCCCGGGTAGACCGGAGCCTGCCCGCCGGCCACCACCGTGCGCCACTGCGCCCCCGGCGGCAGCCACACGATGCCGTCCTCCAGCGACTCGGCGACCACCGGCTTCTTCTCGTCCTCGCTCGCGGCCACCGCCACCAGCCCGTTCGCCCCGGGCAGCCCGGCCCCGACCATCGACCCGTCGGCCAGCATGTAGCGGGCCTGGACGACCATGCCGCTCTCCCGGCCCACCACCAGCAGCCGGCCCCGCGGCGCCCAGCTCATCGCCACCACGTCCGCCAGCTGCGGGGCGGCCGGGCGCAGCTCGCGCACCGAGACCGCGGAGACGTCGCCCTTCGCGTCGGGCCGCTCGATCCGCCCGATGTACAGGTATTTGCGGCTCTCCCGCTGCACCAGCAGCGCGATCCGCACCCCGTCGGGGGAGGCCTTCAGCCCCGTGATCCGCCCGCCGGCCAGCCCGGACACCTCGACCCGTTCGGGGGTGCCGGTGCCGCCGGGCAGCCGGTACAGCGCCGCGTCCTGCGGATCGGGGTCCGCGACCCACAGATCGCCCGCCGCGTCCCAGGTCGGGGTGGCGAGCCCGTTGGGCTTGGCCCCCTTGCCGGTCAGCAGCGACGGCGGCATCGCTCCGGCGGTGGTCAGGTTGACCACGTACAGCCCGTGCCCGTCCGCGGAGACGACCGCGGCCCGCTTCTCGTCGTAGGACACGGCGGCGGAGCCCACCTTGAAGGCCGGGTTCGTGGACAGCGGCCCGGGGGCCGGTGTCGGCGGATCCTGCTGGTCCTCACGGTTGGGGTCCAGGTTCAGCCGCTGCAGCCGGTTCTCGGCGTCCACGTAGTACTGGTGGCCGGGCGAGGGCGGCCGGTTGGCGAGCACGGCCGCGGCCGCCTCGGACACCTGGCAGCGCGTGGTGCCGTCGGAGCGCACGACGTCGACCCGGTCGACCCTGGAACCCGTCAGGTCCTTGACCGTGTAGAGGAGTTGGGTCGCCATCCGCTGGCACTGCGCCTCGTCCACGTCGTCCGCGTTCTTGTTCAGGGGCACGCGCAGCGTGTTCTGACCGTCGATCGAAAGGGACTTGGTGCCTTCCCGCAGTTCCGTACCGGTCGGGAAGCTCGAAGTGACCACCGGTCCCAGCCACTTGGAAGGGCCGGCCAGCAGCGAGGTGACGGTCTGGGTGGTGGGGTCCATCCGGGAGTCGGGGTCGCTGCGCTGACGCACGTAGACGGGGTCGGCGACGAGCGTGGCGCCCGCGAAGTAGTACTTGTTGACCGGCATGTAGATGCGCTGGAAGTCGGATTCGCTCAGGACCAGGCTGCTGGGCGGGGTCGCGATCCGCCACTGGTCGTCCTTCTGCACGAGCTGGAGGAACTGCTCGTAGCGCCGGCCGCCGGTCTCCGGCTGGTACGCGCTGCGCTCGTCCACCGTGGCCAGCATCTTGCCCGCGACCTTGAACCGGGGGGCGGCCGGGTCCTTCTCGCCCTGTACGGAGAACCGGTCGAGGCCGGCGGAGAGCACGGTGACCGCCGCACCGGGCTTCCAGTTCTTCGCCGCTTCCTCGGTGAGGTACTTGCGTGCGGTCTGGAGCTGCGGATCGTCGCTGGTCATGGCCTCCAGGAAACCGTCGACGATCTCCTGCGGGCTGGCCCGGTCGGCCGGCGGTACGCCGAAGACCCGGACCTGGGAGTCGACGCCCTGGGAGGCCTCCACGGGACGGACCTCGCCGTGGTCGGGCATGGAGGCGCAGCCGGCCAGCAGCAGCCCGGCCGCCCCGAAGGCGAACGCCCTGAGAGCCCCGCGAGCCCCGAGAGCCCCGCGGGTGCGCGGCGTGCGCCGGCGCGGCCGGCCCGGCTCAGCGCCCATGCGATCCGCCCGCTCCGGCTGCCCCGCCCGCTCCACCCGCTCGACCCGCTCCGCCCGCTCCACCGCTACCACCCTCTCGGTCGGTTGCTCCCGCCGTCCCGCCGGACCGCGCGTCCGCCGCCCCGCCCCCGGCGCCGTGTCCCTGCTCCGCCGGCCCCGGCCGGGTCACGACCCGCGCCCCGTTGCCCGGCAGCGCCGTCGGGTCGGCCGGTACCGGCACCGCACCCGCGACGGGGGACCTCGGCGGCATCGGCGACCGGTCGCCGCGCCCGGCCTGCTGCGCCTGCTGCGCCCGCTGCCCGGCGGCCGCGGAACCCTCCGCGGCGGCCCTGGCCCGGTTGGCCCGGGAGTCCTCGGGCTCCAGCGGGATCGGCGATCCGCGCAGCGGCTCGTCGGCGGTGCGCGGCAGCGTCAGGCGGAACTGCGAGCCGCCGCCGGGCTCGCCCCACGCCTGGAGCCATCCTCCGTGCAGGCGGGCGTCCTCGACGGCGATGGACAGGCCGAGGCCGGTACCGCCGGTCGTGCGCGCCCGGGCCGGGTCGGCCCGCCAGAAGCGGTTGAAGACGCGGGTGGCCTCGCCGGGCTTGAGCCCGACTCCGTAGTCCCGTACGGCCACGGCGACGGCCCCGCCCGCCGAGGCGAGCCGGACCACCACGTCGCGGCCCTCGCCGTGCTCGACGGCGTTGACGACCAGGTTGCGCAGGACCCGCTCCACGCGCCGGGCGTCGGCCTCGGCTATCACCGGCTGGGTGTCCCCGAGGACGCGGATCCGGGTGTTCTTGTGCTGGGCGAGCGGCTCGGCCGCGTCGATGACCCGGTGCACGACGTCCCGCAGGTCGATCGGCTCGGCCTCCAGCGCGGCGGCTCCCGCGTCGAACCGGCTGATCTCCAGCAGGTCGGCGAGCAGGGACTCGAAGCGGTCGAGCTGTCCGGCGAGGAGCTCGGCGGAGCGCGCGGTGATCGGGTCGAAGTCGGCGCGGGCGTCGTGGATGACGTCCGCCGCCATGCGTACGGTCGTGAGCGGGGTGCGCAGCTCGTGGGAGACGTCCGAGACGAAGCGGCGCTGCAGCCGGGAGAGGTCCTCCAGCTGCTGGATCTTGTTCTGGAGGTTCTGGGCCATCTTGTTGAAGGCCTCGCCCAGACGGGCGATGTCGTCCTCGCCGGTGACCTTCATCCGCTCCTGGAGCCGCCCCGCCGAGAGCCGCTCGGCGATCCCCGCGGCCATCCGGACGGGGGTGACGACCTGGCGCACCACGAGCCAGGCGATCCCGCCGAGGAGCACCACGACGAAGAGCCCCGCGGTGGCGATGGTGGCCTTGACCAGGTTGAGGGACTCCTCCTCCTGCGTGAGCGGGAAGAGGTAGTACAGGTCGTACGGTTCGCCGTTGATGTCGATGAGCCGCTTGCCGATGACGAGCGCGGGCTCGGGCAGTTTGTCCCCGGCGTCGGTGTAGCGGATCTGCGAGAAGGTCTTGAAGGCGCCGGTCGCGTGGTTGACGTTGCGGCGCAGCTCCAGCGGGACGCTGGCCGTGGGATCCACGTTGCCGGAGGCGCGGGCTCCGCGGACGCCGCCGAGGGCTCCGCGGGCGGACGGCTGTTCCTCGCCGGTTCCGGTGCCGGCACCCAGCGCCGCCACCTCGAAGGCGCTCTGCCCGCCACTGGCGAGCTGTTTGACCAGGGAGTTCATCCAGGTACTGGCGTCCCGGCCGACCTTGTTGTCGGAGGCGTCGGGCCCGTCCGCCGTATAGGGCGTATTGGCCTTCTCCTGCGCGACCGCGAAGCCGCCCGCGGCCTGGCTCTGCGCGGCCTCCTCCTTGGCGTCGAGGAGGCCCTTGCTGACCTGCGCGATGACCACGAACCCGAGGGCGAGGACCACGGCGAGGGAGATCAGCAGGGTCGCGGCGACCACCCGGAGCTGGATGTTGCGCCGCCACAGCCGGACAGCCGGAAGCAGCGGCCGGCGTACGAGGCGTACGAACAGCCGCAGTACGGGACCGCCGGGTGCTCCCTCGGGGAGCAGCCCGCCGCCCCGCAGCGCTCCCCAGCGGGAGCGGCCACGGGGCTTGCCGGGTGTCATGTCAGCTCGGTCCGGCCTTGTAGCCGACCCCGCGCACCGTCACGACGATCTCGGGGCGCTCCGGGTCCTTCTCGACCTTGGAGCGCAGCCGCTGGACGTGCACGTTGACCAGGCGGGTGTCGGCCGCGTGGCGGTAGCCCCAGACCTGCTCCAGCAGCACCTCGCGGGTGAAGACCTGCCAGGGCTTGCGGGCGAGCGCGACCAGCAGGTCGAACTCCAGCGGGGTCAGGGCGATCGAGGCGCCTTCCCGCTTGACCGAGTGCCCGGCCACGTCGATGACCAGGTCACCGATGGTCAGCTGCTCGGGCGCGGGCTCTTCCGAACGGCGCAGGCGGGCCCGGATGCGGGCCACCAGCTCCTTCGGCTTGAACGGCTTGACGATGTAGTCGTCGGCCCCGGACTCCAGGCCCACGACCACGTCCACGGTGTCGCTCTTGGCGGTGAGCATGACGATCGGTACGCCCGACTCGGCGCGGATCAGCCTGCACACCTCTATGCCGTCCCTACCGGGCAGCATGAGGTCGAGCAGCACGAGATCCGGCTTCGCCTCCCGGAAGGCAGCCAGTGCCTTGTCGCCGTCCGCTACGAACGACGGCTCAAAACCTTCTCCACGCAGCACAATGCCGAGCATCTCGGCCAGCGCGGTGTCGTCGTCGACGACAAGGACGCGTCCCTTCATGGTTGACATCATCCCATTAGCTAATCGTTACCCGGCGGTGAGCTGTCCCACAGCCAAAGGGGCTGGAAATCGCCCCTCGGACCTGCGTGGAGATCAGGGCGCCCAGTGTGCCCCGGATCCGGCCGTCATACGAAGGCGCGAACGTTCCCGTCTCAGGAGGCGGCTGGTCCGTTGGGGACGGCTGGTCCGTTCGAGGTTGTCACATGGCACGATGGCAGCCGGACCAAGCGCCCGCACCCCGCGTGCACGTGAAGGAGCGACGATGAACGACTCTCCGGGCTGGGCTACGCCCGGATCCTCCCCGTCCGACGGTGAGGGCTCCCACGGCACACAGCCGCCCGCGGGCGGCTCAGGCGATTCCAAGTGGTCCGCCGAGCAGCCGCCCCCCGGCCAGTGGTCGAGCCCGACCCCGGGCCAGACCCCGCAAACCCCGCAGCAGCCGCCCGCGGCCCCGCAGCCGGGCGCCGGCTGGGGTTCGTACGGCGGCTACCCGCCCCCGGCCGGCGGCTGGGGCGGCCACACCCAGGCGGTGAAGCCCGGCGTGATCCCGCTGCGCCCGCTCGGCATCGGCGAGATCCTCGACGGGGCCGTCAGCACCATGCGCAAGCACTGGCGCGCGGTGCTGCCCATCACCCTGGTCGTGGCCATCGTGGTCCAGCTGGTCAGCGTGCTCACCCAGAAATACGCGTTCGGCGAGCTCGTCATGGACCAGTCGAGCACCGACCCGATGGGCGAGCAGCTCGAATCCGTCGGCGCCGTGGTGGGGCTGACCGCGGTCGACGGGTTCATCCAGCTCGTCGGATCCATCGTGGTCACCGCCATGCTGACCATGATCTTCAGCCGTGCGGTGCTCGGCCACAGCTCCACGGTCGCCGCCTCCTGGCGCGAAGCCCGCCCGCAGGTCCTGCGGCTCTTCGGCCTGACCCTTCTCCTGGGCCTCGGCGCGGTCCTCGTCGTCGCCGTGCTGATCCTGCCCGGCGCCCTGGCCGGCGAGGGCGTCCTCGCCCTCTTCGGCGGCTTCGTCGCCCTGGGCCTGATCCTCTGGCTCTGGATCCGCTTCTCCCTGGCCTCGCCCGCGCTCATGCTGGAGAAGGCCACGGTCCGCAAGTCCCTCTCCCGCTCCTCGAAGCTGGTCAAGGGCTCCTGGTGGCGGATCTTCGGCATCACCCTGCTGACGAGCATCATCACGGGCATCGTGTCGAGCCTCATCGTCCTGCCCCTCACCGTCGCGGGCGGCCTGCTGTTCGGCGGCGGCCTCGAAGGCCTGGCCGAGGGCACCGGGGGCACGAGCTGGGGCTACCTGATCATGTCGGCCGTCGGCGTGGTCATCGCGCTGACGATCACCATGCCGATCCAGTCCGGCGTCACGGTGCTCCTCTACGTCGACCAGCGCATCCGCCGCGAGGCCCTCGACCTGGAACTCGCCCGGGCGGCGGGCATCGAGAACTACGGCACCACCACGCCGCCGACCGGAGGCTGACCCGGGAATGAGGAGCACGGGGGGCCTGCTCGCACCACAACCCACACCACAACCAGGCATCGGCCGCGAAGCCGCCCGCGAGGCGGCCCGCCACGAGCTGTCCAAGCCCGTGTACCACCAGAACGACCCGGGGCTGCTGCAGAGGGCGCTGGACCGCTTCTGGGAGTGGGTGGGCGACCTCTTCGACCGCGCCTCCGGGGCGACCCCGGGCGGGATCCTGGGCCTGGTGGCCATCGTGGTGTTCGCGCTCCTCGTCCTCGCGGCCCTGTGGTGGCGCCTGGGCGCCCCCGGCCGCACCGCCGCCCGCGCTGCGGGCACCCTCTTCGACGCGGGCGTCCGCAGCGCGGCCGACCACCGCGCCGCCGCCGAGTCCCTGGCCGGCGAGGGCCGCTGGAGCGAAGCGGTCCAGGAGCGCATGCGCGCCGTCTTCCGCTCCCTGGAGGAGCGCACCCTCCTCGACCCCCGTCCCGGCCGCACCGCGGACGAGGCGGCGGCCGAAGCCGCCGCCACCCTCCCGTCCCACGCCGCGGCCCTGCGCGCGGCGGCCCGCACCTTCGACGACGTCACCTACGGCGGCCACCCGGCCGACGCCGGGATGTACGCGACCCTGACCACCCTGGACCAGGCCCTGTCCCAGACGAAGCCCCTCCTGACGGGCTCCACCCCATGACCGGCCCCACCCCGGACCCGAACGCCGCGGACCCGAACGCCCCGGGCGCACCCGCGCCGCTCACCGCGGGCGCATCCCCCGGCCCGGCCCACCAGGGCGCAGGCGGGCCCTTCGCGCCCCCCGTCCACGCGACGGCCGGCGGCAGGCCCCACCCCACCGGGGCCGCCTCGGCCCCACGGCTCGGCGGGACCCACGCCGCGGTCTCCGACGGGCCGTCCGCCGAAGCTGCCGCCACGGGGCCCGACGCACCCCCCGCCGGGGCGTCCGCCGCAGCCGCGTCCACCCGCTCCGGCGGGCCCGCCACCCCGCCCCGTACAGCCGCCGCAGGCACAACGCCCCGAGACCTGTGGGCCCGCTCCCGCGGCTTCCTCCTCGCGCTGACGGTGCTCCTCGTCGGCGGGCTCGCCCTCGCCGCCCTGAACTCCGGCACCCGGCACGGCTACCTCGACCCCCGCTCCCCCGACCCCTACGGCAGCCAGGCCGTCGCCGAGCTGCTCAAGGCCCGCGGGGTCACCACCCGGGTCGTCACCTCCGCCGAGGCCGCCTCGGACGCCGCCGGCCCCGACACCACCCTGCTGGTCACCGACCCGGACCGGCTGGGCGAACCCCAGCTCCGCGACATCCGTTCCGCGATCGACCTCTCCGGCGGACGGACCGTCCTGCTCGCCCCGAGCGCGCTCAGCCTCCCGGCCCTGGCCCCCGGCACGCACACCCACGACGACGGCTCCCCGGCCCCGGACACCCACCTCGACCCGGGCAGCACCTGCCCCCTCCCCGCCGCCACGGCCGCGGGCCGCGCCGCGACAGGCGGCGGCTACCGGTACACCACCGCCACCCCCGGAGCCACCGGCTGCTACCCCCGCTCGGGCCACCCCACGCTCCTCGTGCTCCCCACCGGCATCCGCGGAGGCGACACCGTCCTCCTCGGCTCGGAGGCCGTGCTCCTCAACAAGACCCTCGCCAAGGAGGGCAACGCCTCCCTCGCGCTCCAGCTCCTCGGCACCCGCCCGAACCTCGTCTGGTACATGCCGTCCCCGGCCGACAGCGACCCCGACAGCGCCGCCGGCACCGGCGAGGAGCAGAGCTTCCTCGACCTGATCCCCGCCGGCTGGAGCTGGGCCCTGCTCCAGCTCTTCCTCGCGGCCGCCGTCGCCGCCCTCTGGCGCGCCCGCCGCCTCGGCCCGCTCGTCACCGAACGCCTGCCCGTCCTCGTCCGCGCCTCCGAGGCCACCGAGGGCCGCGCCCGCCTGTACCGCAAGGCCGGCGCCCGCGACCGCGCCGCCACCGTGCTGCGCGCCGCCGCCCGCGAACGCCTGGCCGCGCTGGTCGGCGTACCGGCCACCCAGGCCCACGACCCCGCCTCCCTGGTCCCCGCGGTCGCGGCCCGCCTCACGGCCGGGCCCCCGCAGGACCCGGACGGCCTGCTCTTCGGCACCGCCCCCACCACCGACGCGGCGCTCATCGCGCTCGCCGACCACCTCGACGCCCTCGAAAGGGAGGTCCGCACCTCATGACGGCCACCACGGACAGCGCCCGCTCCGCCCTGGAGGCGCTCCGCACCGAGATCGGAAAGGCCGTGGTCGGCCAGGACTCCGCCGTCACCGGTCTCGTCGTAGCCCTCCTCTGCCGCGGCCACGTCCTGCTCGAAGGCGTCCCCGGCGTCGCGAAGACCCTCCTCGTGCGGGCGCTGGCCGCCTCCCTCGAACTCGACACCAAGCGGGTCCAGTTCACCCCCGACCTGATGCCGAGCGACGTCACCGGCTCCCTCGTCTACGACGCCCGCACCGCGGAGTTCTCGTTCCAGAACGGCCCGGTCTTCACCAACCTGCTCCTCGCCGACGAGATCAACCGCACGCCCCCCAAGACCCAGTCCTCCCTCCTCGAAGCGATGGAGGAGCGCCAGGTCACCGTCGACGGCACCCCCCGCAAGCTCCCGGAGCCGTTCCTCGTCGCCGCCACCATGAACCCGGTCGAGTACGAGGGCACGTACCCCCTGCCCGAGGCCCAGCTCGACCGCTTCCTCCTGAAGCTCACCGTGCCCCTCCCCTCCCGCGAGGACGAGATCGGCGTACTGACCCGCCACGCGGCCGGCTTCAACCCCCGCGACCTGCACTCCGCCGGCATCCGCCCGGTCGCCGGCCCCGCCGAACTGGACGCCGCCCGCAAGGCCGTCGAGGCCACCAGCGTCTCCCCGGAGATCGCCGCGTACGTCGTCGACATCTGCCGCGCCACCCGCGAATCCCCCTCCCTCACCCTCGGCGTCTCCCCGCGCGGCGCCACCGCGCTGCTGGCCACGGCCCGCGCCTGGGCCTGGCTCGTGGGCCGCGACTACGTCACCCCCGACGACGTGAAGGCCCTCGCCCTGCCGACCCTGCGCCACCGCGTCCAACTGCGCCCCGAGGCCGAGATGGAGGGCGTCACGGCCGACGCGGTCATCACCGCGATCCTCACCCACGTCCCCGTCCCGCGCTGATGGCCTTCACCGGACGCGCCGCACTGCTCGCGGCCCTCGGCAGCATCCCCGTCGGCTTCCTCGGACCGAGCTGGACGGGGATGCTGGCGGTCAACGCCCCCATCGCCCTGGCCTGCGCGGTCGACTACGCCCTCGCGGCCCCGGTCCGCTCGCTCCAACTCGCCCGCTCCGGCGACACGTCCGTGCGCCTCGGCGAATCCGCAGACGTCCACCTCACGATCACGAACCCCTCCCCCCGTACGCTCCGCGCCCGGATCCGCGACGCCTGGCCCCCGAGCAGCTGGGTCCCCGGGACCGAAGTCGCCGGTTCCCGCCATACGTTGGCCGTTCCCCCCGGCGAACGCCGCCGCCTCACCACCCGACTGCGACCCACCCGCCGAGGCGATCGCCAGGCGGCCCGCGTCACGATCCGCTCGTACGGCCCGCTCGGCCTGCTGGCCCGCCAGGGCCACCACACCGTCCCGTGGACGGTCCGCGTCCTGCCGCCCTTCGCGAGCCGCAAGCACCTCCCCTCCCGCCTGGCCCGCCTGCGCGAACTCGACGGCCGCACCAGCGTTCTGACGCGCGGTGAGGGCACGGAGTTCGACAGCCTGCGCGACTACGTACCCGGCGACGACACCCGTTCCATCGACTGGCGGGCCACCGCCCGCCAGAACAAGGTCGCCGTCCGCACCTGGCGCCCGGAACGCGACCGCCACATCCTGATCTGCCTCGACACCGGCCGCACCGCGGCCGGCCGCGTCGGCGACGCCCCGCGCCTCGACTCGGCGATGGACGCGGCCCTGCTCCTCACCGCCCTGGCCACCCGCGCGGGCGACCGCGTGGACCTCCTGGCCCACGACCGCCGCCCCCGCGCCCAGGTCCAGGCCCGCTCGGCGGCCGACACCCTCCCCGCCTTCGTGAACGCGATGGCCACCCTCGAACCGGAACTGGTCGAGACGGACTCCCGCACCCTGGTCTCCACCATCCTGCGCAGCGCCCCCCGGCGCTCCCTGGTGGTCCTCCTGACCAGCCTGGACGCGGCCCCCGTCGAGGAAGGCCTGCTCCCGCTGCTCCCCCGCCTCACCCAGCGCCACACGGTCCTGCTGGCCTCGGTCTCGGACCCCCACGTGGCGGAAATGACGCAGTCCCGCGGCACGGTGGAAGCCGTCTACGAGGCCGCGGCGGGCACCCAGTCCCAGTCGGCCCGCCGCCGCACGGCGGAACAGCTCACCCGCCACGGCGTCCACGTGGTCGACGCCACCCCGGACACCCTGGCCCCCGCCTTGGCCGACGCCTACCTGGCTCTGAAGGCCGCCGGCCGCCTCTGACCCAGCCGTCCCGCCACGGAGACGTTCCGTCCTGATCTGGATACGCTGGGCGCGGCACCCACCAGGAGGACACCATGGCCGACCTCACCCCGGAGCAGCTGCGCCGCATGCACGACTTCGCGGAGCAACTCTCGGAGCTGGCCGAGCACCAGGAAGACCAGTGGAAGGTGCAGACCACCGACGGTCAGATCTCCCTCACGATGATGAGCCCCACGGCTCCCCACGGGCTGAACGTGGTGCGGCTACGCCGTCAGATCGAGGCACAGACGCCCGAGGTCATGGCTCTCAGCGACACGAACATGGGCGATCCGGTGACAGGCCTGACCAAAGTGCCCGACCTCATGGTCATCGCCGAGGAAGACACCGATGACACGGCGAGGGTGGTCAACTCGCGCGATGTCCTGATGGTGGTGGAGGTCGTCTCACGTACGAATTCCCTCACCGACATCCGCGACAAGCTCCACGACTACCCGAAGATGGGCGTCCCGCTCTACGTCGTGGTGGACCCCCGCAAGGACAAGAAGGCCGCCACAGTGCACAGTGATCCCTCGGGGGGTCCCGACGGCATCCGCTACCGCAAGACGGTCCCGTACGCCTTCGGGGACACCGTCGTCGCCGGCCGCTGGACACTCGACACGAGCAGCCTCAAGAGCTACCCCGCCGACTGGTAGGCCCCATCACCCAAATGGACCCGGCCCCGAAAAGGGTCCGTAAACGCAGAAAAGCCCCGTACCGGTTACCCGGTACGGGGCTTTCTACAATGATTGTTCGGCGGCGTCCTACTCTCCCACAGGGTCCCCCCTGCAGTACCATCGGCGCTGAAAGGCTTAGCTTCCGGGTTCGGAATGTAAACCGGGCGTTTCCCTAACGCTATGACCACCGAAACACTATGAAGTTAACCAAACCGGATATGACACAGTTCGTTACTTCAGAACTAACACAGTGGACGCGAGCAACTGAGGACAAGCCCTCGGCCTATTAGTACCAGTCAGCTCCACCCGTTACCGGGCTTCCACATCTGGCCTATCAACCCAGTCGTCTACTGGGAGCCTTACCCTCTCAAGGAGGTGGGAATACTCATCTTGAAGCAGGCTTCCCGCTTAGATGCTTTCAGCGGTTATCCCTCCCGAACGTAGCCAACCAGCCATGCCCTTGGCAGGACAACTGGCACACCAGAGGTTCGTCCGTCCCGGTCCTCTCGTACTAGGGACAGCCCTTCTCAATATTCCTACGCGCACAGCGGATAGGGACCGAACTGTCTCACGACGTTCTAAACCCAGCTCGCGTACCGCTTTAATGGGCGAACAGCCCAACCCTTGGGACCGACTCCAGCCCCAGGATGCGACGAGCCGACATCGAGGTGCCAAACCATCCCGTCGATATGGACTCTTGGGGAAGATCAGCCTGTTATCCCCGGGGTACCTTTTATCCGTTGAGCGACGGCGCTTCCACAAGCCACCGCCGGATCACTAGTCCCGACTTTCGTCCCTGCTCGACCCGTCGGTCTCACAGTCAAGCTCCCTTGTGCACTTACACTCAACACCTGATTGCCAACCAGGCTGAGGGAACCTTTGGGCGCCTCCGTTACTTTTTGGGAGGCAACCGCCCCAGTTAAACTACCCATCAGACACTGTCCCTGATCCGGATCACGGACCGAGGTTAGACATCCAGCACGACCAGAGTGGTATTTCAACGACGACTCCACAACCACTGGCGTGGCCGCTTCAAAGTCTCCCACCTATCCTACACAAGCCGAACCGAACACCAATATCAAACTATAGTAAAGGTCCCGGGGTCTTTCCGTCCTGCTGCGCGAAACGAGCATCTTTACTCGTAGTGCAATTTCACCGGGCCTATGGTTGAGACAGTCGAGAAGTCGTTACGCCATTCGTGCAGGTCGGAACTTACCCGACAAGGAATTTCGCTACCTTAGGATGGTTATAGTTACCACCGCCGTTTACTGGCGCTTAAGTTCTCAGCTTCGCCACACCGAAATGTGACTAACCGGTCCCCTTAACGTTCCAGCACCGGGCAGGCGTCAGTCCGTATACATCGCCTTACGGCTTCGCACGGACCTGTGTTTTTAGTAAACAGTCGCTTCTCGCTGGTCTCTGCGGCCACCCCCAGCTCACGGAGTAAATCCGATCACCAGTGATGGCCCCCCTTCTCCCGAAGTTACGGGGGCATTTTGCCGAGTTCCTTAACCATAGTTCACCCGAACGCCTCGGTATTCTCTACCTGACCACCTGAGTCGGTTTAGGGTACGGGCCGCCATGAAACTCGCTAGAGGCTTTTCTCGACAGCATAGGATCATCCACTTCACCACAATCGGCTCGGCATCAGGTCTCAGCCTTATATGAGGGACGGATTTGCCTACCCCTCGGCCTACACCCTTACCCCGGGACTACCACCGCCCGGGCTGGACTACCTTCCTGCGTCACCCCATCGCTTACCTACTACAAGTCTGGGTCACCGGCTCCACCACTTTCCTTTCCCCGAAGGGTCCGGAACGGCTTCACGGGCTTAGCATCGCCTGATTCGATATTGGGCGTTTCAAAGCGGGTACCGGAATATCAACCGGTTGTCCATCGACTACGCCTGTCGGCCTCGCCTTAGGTCCCGACTTACCCTGGGCAGATCAGCTTGACCCAGGAACCCTTAGTCAATCGGCGCACACGTTTCTCACGTGTGTATCGCTACTCATGCCTGCATTCTCACTCGTGAACCGTCCACAACTAGCTTCCGCTGCTGCTTCACCCGGCACACGACGCTCCCCTACCCATCACAGCGGGCGTTGGCCCTATTGCTGCAATGACACGACTTCGGCGGTACGCTTGAGCCCCGCTACATTGTCGGCGCGGAATCACTTGACCAGTGAGCTATTACGCACTCTTTCAAGGGTGGCTGCTTCTAAGCCAACCTCCTGGTTGTCTCTGCGACTCCACATCCTTTCCCACTTAGCGTACGCTTAGGGGCCTTAGTCGATGCTCTGGGCTGTTTCCCTCTCGACCATGGAGCTTATCCCCCACAGTCTCACTGCCACGCTCTCACTTACCGGCATTCGGAGTTTGGCTAAGGTCAGTAACCCGGTAGGGCCCATCGCCTATCCAGTGCTCTACCTCCGGCAAGAAACACGTGACGCTGCACCTAAATGCATTTCGGGGAGAACCAGCTATCACGGAGTTTGATTGGCCTTTCACCCCTAACCACAGGTCATCCCCCAGGTTTTCAACCCTGGTGGGTTCGGTCCTCCACGAAGTCTTACCTCCGCTTCAACCTGCCCATGGCTAGATCACTCCGCTTCGGGTCTAGAGCGTGCAACTCAATCGCCCTATTCGGACTCGCTTTCGCTACGGCTTCCCCACACGGGTTAACCTCGCTACACACCGCTAACTCGCAGGCTCATTCTTCAAAAGGCACGCAGTCACGACCGTTATTCCGAAGAATAACGGCGACGCTCCCACGGCTTGTAGGCACACGGTTTCAGGTACTATTTCACTCCGCTCCCGCGGTACTTTTCACCATTCCCTCACGGTACTATCCGCTATCGGTCACCAGGGAATATTTAGGCTTAGCGGGTGGTCCCGCCAGATTCACACGGGATTTCTCGGGCCCCGTGCTACTTGGGAGATTCTTAAGCAAGCCGCTGATGTTTCGTCTACGGGGGTCTTACCCTCTACGCCGGACCTTTCGCATGTCCTTCGACTACATCAACGGTTTCTGACTCGCCGACCGGCCGGCAGACCGATCAAAAGAATTCCCACAACCCCGCATGCGCAACCCCTGCCGGGTATCACACGCATACGGTTTGGCCTCATCCGGTTTCGCTCGCCACTACTCCCGGAATCACGGTTGTTTTCTCTTCCTGCGGGTACTGAGATGTTTCACTTCCCCGCGTTCCCTCCACACTGCCTATGTGTTCAGCAGTGGGTGACAGCCCATGACGACTGCCGGGTTTCCCCATTCGGACACCCCCGGATCAAAGCTCAGTTGGCAGCTCCCCGGGGCCTATCGCGGCCTCTCACGTCCTTCATCGGTTCCTGGTGCCAAGGCATCCACCGTGCGCCCTTAAAAACTTGGCCTACAGATGCTCGCGTCCACTGTGTAGTTCTCAAGCAACGACCAGTCACCCATCACCCTCACCCTAAGGCGAAGTTCACTGGGGCCGGCATCGCGAAGATAAGACCTTTCGGCCGTACCCTCAGATACCCAACAACGTGCCAAGCACGATCCCCCGTCAGTGAGTCACTTTCCACGCCGAAGCAGTACTTGTGATCCATCCAGGAAACCGTGCCAACTAATCAACGTTCCACCCTGAGCTGACCGTGCAGAACGTTTGTCTGCAATCGGTACTGTGCTCCTTAGAAAGGAGGTGATCCAGCCGCACCTTCCGGTACGGCTACCTTGTTACGACTTCGTCCCAATCGCCAGTCCCACCTTCGACAGCTCCCTCCCTTACGGGTTGGGCCACCGGCTTCGGGTGTTACCGACTTTCGTGACGTGACGGGCGGTGTGTACAAGGCCCGGGAACGTATTCACCGCAGCAATGCTGATCTGCGATTACTAGCAACTCCGACTTCATGGGGTCGAGTTGCAGACCCCAATCCGAACTGAGACCGGCTTTTTGAGATTCGCTCCACCTCACGGTATCGCAGCTCATTGTACCGGCCATTGTAGCACGTGTGCAGCCCAAGACATAAGGGGCATGATGACTTGACGTCGTCCCCACCTTCCTCCGAGTTGACCCCGGCGGTCTCCTGTGAGTCCCCATCACCCCGAAGGGCATGCTGGCAACACAGGACAAGGGTTGCGCTCGTTGCGGGACTTAACCCAACATCTCACGACACGAGCTGACGACAGCCATGCACCACCTGTATACCGACCACAAGGGGGGCACTATCTCTAATGCTTTCCGGTATATGTCAAGCCTTGGTAAGGTTCTTCGCGTTGCGTCGAATTAAGCCACATGCTCCGCTGCTTGTGCGGGCCCCCGTCAATTCCTTTGAGTTTTAGCCTTGCGGCCGTACTCCCCAGGCGGGGAACTTAATGCGTTAGCTGCGGCACCGACGACGTGGAATGTCGCCAACACCTAGTTCCCAACGTTTACGGCGTGGACTACCAGGGTATCTAATCCTGTTCGCTCCCCACGCTTTCGCTCCTCAGCGTCAGTAATGGCCCAGAGATCCGCCTTCGCCACCGGTGTTCCTCCTGATATCTGCGCATTTCACCGCTACACCAGGAATTCCGATCTCCCCTACCACACTCTAGCTAGCCCGTATCGAATGCAGACCCGAGGTTAAGCCTCGGGCTTTCACATCCGACGTGACAAGCCGCCTACGAGCTCTTTACGCCCAATAATTCCGGACAACGCTTGCGCCCTACGTATTACCGCGGCTGCTGGCACGTAGTTAGCCGGCGCTTCTTCTGCAGGTACCGTCACTTTCGCTTCTTCCCTGCTGAAAGAGGTTTACAACCCGAAGGCCGTCATCCCTCACGCGGCGTCGCTGCATCAGGCTTTCGCCCATTGTGCAATATTCCCCACTGCTGCCTCCCGTAGGAGTCTGGGCCGTGTCTCAGTCCCAGTGTGGCCGGTCGCCCTCTCAGGCCGGCTACCCGTCGTCGCCTTGGTGGGCCATTACCCCACCAACAAGCTGATAGGCCGCGGGCTCATCCTTCACCGCCGGAGCTTTTAACCCCCGCCCATGCGGGCAGGAGTGTTATCCGGTATTAGACCCCGTTTCCAGGGCTTGTCCCAGAGTGAAGGGCAGATTGCCCACGTGTTACTCACCCGTTCGCCACTAATCCACCCCGAAGGGCTTCATCGTTCGACTTGCATGTGTTAAGCACGCCGCCAGCGTTCGTCCTGAGCCAGGATCAAACTCTCCATGAATGTTTACCGGTAATCCGGTGCACACGCACTTAGAGCGGGACAGTCATGTCGGAATAAGACCGACCGTCCACTGCGTCCTCGCTGTGTAATTGCCTGCAAGCGTCAGGGCCGAAGCCGCGACCTCACAGGTCTTTTTCAAAGGAACCTCATCCACCGAAATGGACGGGGTATCAACTTTTTGGCGTTGATTTTTGGCACGCTGTTGAGTTCTCAAGGAACGGACGCTTCCTTTGTACTCACCCTCTCGGGCTTTCCTCCGGGCTTTCGTTCTGTTCTTGCGTTTCCGACTCTATCAGACTCTTTCGCGTCCGATTCCCAGTCAGCGGGATTCGCTTTCCAGTTCTTCGCTTTCGCGTTTCCCTTTCCGGCGAGACCGACTCTATCAGAAGATTTCCACCGGATTTCCCGGCTTCGGCTTCCTGAATGAAGAGTTGGGTGTGCCCACTTGGAATTCAATTCCTGGGGGGCGAGAAAGACTTTAAACCATCGCTGCCGAACTTGTCCAGTTCGAGGCAACCGTTCGAATCTACCTCCCCGCAGCCGCCGTGTCAACGGTGTTTGCGGGACGACGAGGAGACTAGCAGCTCAGCAGGGTCGTACGCACATCAGGCGGCGGTGGGGAGCGTCGCCGTCTGGTCGGCCTGTTCCACGTCGCCCGTGTCGCCGGCTCGGGCCGCTCGGCCGCCCAGGACGTAGACGTAGAGCAGGAAGGCCGCCTCGGCGGCCACGCCGATGCTGATGCGGGCCCATGTGGGCAGGCCGGAGGGGGTGACGAAGCCTTCGATCAGGCCGGAGAGGAAGAGGACCGCCGCCAGGCCGATGGCCATGCCGAGGGCGGCGCGGCCCTGTTCGGCCAGGGCGACGCGGCGGGTGCGGTGGCCCGGGTCGATGACCGTCCAGCCCAGGCGCAGGCCCGTGCCCGCGGCCACGAAGACGGCGGTCAGTTCGAGAAGGCCGTGCGGGAGGATCAGGCCGAGGAAGACGTCGAGGCGGTCGGCCGAGGACATCAGGCCGATGCCGACGCCGAGGTTCAGCATGTTCTGCCACAGGATGTACAGGACCGGCAGGCCCAGGAAGCCGCCCAGGACCAGGCAGATCGCGGCCGCCTGGGCGTTGTTCGTCCAGACCTGGGCCGCGAAGGAGGCCGCGGGGTGGCTGGAGTAGTACGTCTCGTACCCGCCGCCCGGCTTCGTCATCGCCTTCAGGTCCTCCGGAGCTCCGATGGCGCTCTGGATCTCCGGGTGGGTGGCTATCCACCAGCCGACGAGCACGCCGACGGCGGTGGAGATCAGTGCCGTGGGTATCCACCAGCGGCGGCTGAGGTAGACGGCGGCCGGGAAGCCCGAGGTGAAGAAGCGGGCCGCGTCGCGCCAGCTGGACCGCCGGGTGCCCGTCACCGTGGCGCGGGCGCGGGCCACGAGCTGGGTCAGGCGGCCCGTGAGCATCGGGTCGGGGGTGCTGGACTGGACCAGGGAGAGGTGGGTGGCCGTGCGCTGGTAGAGCGCGACGAGCTCGTCGGCCTCGGCTCCCGTGAGGCGCCGGCCCCGGCCCAGGAGCTGTTCCAGGCGGGCCCACTCTGCTTGGTGGGCCGCAACGAAGACGTCGAGATCCATGCGGTTGGCGCTCCCCTGCCCCTGGTCCCTACCGGTTACTCCTACTGCTTGCTTCGTCAGCTTGGCAGACTGGAGGCCGATGGGGCGGGGCAGGTCACGTGAAGGGTGTGCATCGGTGAGCGATCTGGTGACGGGGGACGCGGTCGTCCTGGGGCTACGGCCGGCGAGGCTGCCGAGCCGGGCGCTGGCGATCCTGCTCGACCTGGTCGTGTACGTCGCCGGGTACTTGCTGCTCGCCATCGGACTGGTCCTGTCCACCGCTTCGATGGACGGGGCGGCCCGGGCGGCCGTGTCGGTGGCCTCGTTCGTCCTCATCCTGGTCGGCGTGCCGATCGCCGTGGAGACGCTGAGCCACGGGCGGTCACTGGGCAAGCTCGCGTGCGGGCTACGGGTGGTGCGCGACGACGGCGGGCCGATCCGCTTCCGGCACGCGCTGGTGCGCGGGGCCTTCGGGGTCTTCGAACTGCTGCTGACCTTCGGATCCGTGGCGTGCATCGCCTCGCTGTTCTCCGAGCGGGGGCGGCGGCTCGGGGACGTGTTCGCGGGGACGCTGGTCATCCGGGAGCGGGTGCCGGGGGCACGGGTGATGCCGGTGCCCGCGCCGCCTCCGTGGCTGGCCGGGCGGTTCGGCGGGCTGGACCTGTCCGCGGTGCCGGACGGGCTGTGGCTGGCGATCCGGCAGTACCTGACGCGCATGGACCGGCTGGATCCGCAGGTGAGCGCCACCATGGCGGCCCGGCTCGCGGACGATCTGGTGGCACGTACGGGGGCTCCGCCGCCGGTCGGGGTGCCCGCCGCCGCGTTCCTGATGGCCGTGGTGCACGAACGGCAGTCGCGCGACGCCGCGCGGGCCTTCCGGCAGCAGCCCGCTCCCGGGGCGGCTCCGGTTCCGTACGGGCAGAGCGCGCCCGTGGTGATGCCGGCCGTGGCGGCGCCGGCGGTGGTGCCCGTCGCGGCTCCCGTGGTGGCGGCGCCCGCGCCCGTACCCGTCGAACCGCCGAAGGCGACCGGGTTCGCGCCGCCCGCCTAGTCGGACGATGCGTCGGTGAAGGCCGACGGCGGGGTTTCCAGGTGTTCGAGCTCGATGCCGGGGGCCGAGAGGACCACGTCCCCGGCGATGTGGACCGTGTGGACCTCGCCGGTGTCCAGGGCCGTGACCCGGTACTCGTCGACCAGGAGCGGGCCGCTGTCCGTGGGGTGCTCGGCGCGGTTCAGGAGGGCCCAGGCCTGGTCGGTCGTACGGGCCGCCAGGACGGGGTCGGTCAGGGCGACGAGGCGGACGCGGGTGGCGGGGGCGCCGGGGGCCAGGCGCAGCAGCCGGGCCGTGGCGACGAGGAAGGCCGGGGAGGTGCCGGTGAATCCGGCGGCGCCGGGGACGTTGCCCTCGGTGGCTTCGGCTCCGGCCGGGTCGGTGCGGACCCAGGTGATCCCGTCGATGGCGGCGCCGCGGACCTGCCAGCTGGAGGCGTTGACCTCCAGGCGGATGGGGCGGCCCAGTTCGTCGACGGCCAGGTCGACGGAGCCGCGGTGCGCACCGTCGGGTGCGGTGAGCTGGGAGACGTAGCGCCAGCCGGAGGGGCCCGGGGCGCAGTGGAAGTGCTCCTCGCCGAGGGGGGTGTGGTCGTGCGGGTCGTGGAGCGCGTAGCGGCCTCGGGGCATGGGGCGTCTTCCTGGACTTCGGGCGGAGAGGGGTGCGGGCGGGTACGGGGCAGGCCCCCGGCACGGATGCCGGGGGCCTGACGCGCGGATGCCGCGCTGGTGCTGCTGGGTGCCGCTGATCCGTGGGGATCAGTAGCGGTAGTGGTCCGGCTTGTACGGGCCCGCGACGTCCACGCCGATGTAGGAGGCCTGCTCCGGGCGCAGGGTGGTGAGGCGGACGCCGAGGGCGTCGAGGTGCAGGCGGGCCACCTTCTCGTCGAGGTGCTTGGGGAGCACGTAGACGTCGGTGGGGTACTCGGCCGGCTTGGTGAAGAGCTCGATCTGGGCCAGGGTCTGGTCCGCGAAGGAGTTCGACATCACGAAGGACGGGTGACCGGTGGCGTTGCCCAGGTTCAGCAGGCGGCCCTCGGACAGGACGATGAGGACCTTGCCGTCGGGGAACTTCCAGGTGTGGACCTGGGGCTTGACCTCGTCCTTGACGATGCCCTCGATCTTCGCGAGGCCGGCCATGTCGATCTCGTTGTCGAAGTGGCCGATGTTGCCGACGATGGCCTGGTGCTTCATCTTGGCCATGTCGGCGGCCATGATGATGTCCTTGTTGCCCGTGGTGGTGATGAAGATGTCGGCCGTCGCGACGACGTCGTCCAGGGTCGCGACCTGGTAGCCGTCCATCGCCGCCTGCAGGGCGCAGATCGGGTCGATCTCGGTGACGATGACGCGCGCGCCCTGGCCGCGCAGCGACTCGGCGCAGCCCTTGCCGACGTCGCCGTAGCCGAAGACCACGGCGGTCTTGCCGCCGATGAGGACGTCGGTGGCGCGGTTGATGCCGTCGATGAGGGAGTGGCGGCAGCCGTACTTGTTGTCGAACTTCGACTTGGTGACGGCGTCGTTCACGTTGATCGCCGGGAAGAGCAGGGTGCCTTCGGCCATCATCTCGTAAAGACGGTGGACGCCGGTGGTGGTCTCCTCGGTGACGCCGCGGATCTCGGACGCGAGCTGCGTCCACTTCTGCGGGGCCTCGCCCAGGGTGCGGTTGAGGAGGGTCAGGATGTTGGCGTACTCCTCGGAGTCCGCGGTGGACGGGTCCGGGGCCGCGCCGGCCTTCTCGAACTCGACGCCCTTGTGGACGAGGAGGGTGGCGTCGCCACCGTCGTCGAGGATCATGTTGGGGCCGCCGGTGGGGGTGTTCGGCCAGGTCAGCGCCTGCTCCGTGCACCACCAGTACTCTTCCAGCGTCTCGCCCTTCCAGGCGAAGACGGGGACGCCCTGCGGGTTCTCCGCGGTGCCGTTCGGGCCCACCGCGATGGCGGCGGCCGCGTGGTCCTGGGTGGAGAAGATGTTGCAGGAGGCCCAGCGGACCTCGGCGCCGAGGGCGACCAGGGTCTCGATGAGGACGGCGGTCTGCACGGTCATGTGCAGGGAGCCGGTGACGCGAGCGCCGGCGAGCGGCTGGGTGGCCGCGTACTCCCGGCGGATCGACATCAGGCCGGGCATCTCGTGCTCGGCGAGGGTGATCTCCTTGCGTCCGAAGACGGCGAGGGAGAGGTCCGCGACCTTGAAGTCGGTGAATGCGGCAGTCATGTGGTGCTGCTCCTCGTGAGGTAGAGAGGTGGGTACGGCTGAGCCGCGCACCGTCCGGGGGACGACGCACGTGGGGCTCAGTCCGTCGGGGGTCCTCTCTCCCCTCGGCCGGTCGCGAAGACCGCCCGACCGCCATCAGCAGCGACGCCTGACACTGATGACGAATCTACACCGATCGGCGGAGCGGGGCCCAGATGATCTGAAGGCAAGTCACTACTGGAGTTCAGGGCCTACGGCGAAGAATCCAGGGCCTTTCGGACTTTTGATGCACCCCTTACATGCGCGACGATGCCGTTGGGTCGCGTTGTACGCACGATCCCGGCAGGACAACGCATGTGTCGTGAGGAGATACCAGTGACCAGTCCGGCAGGCCCTCCCGAAGGCGTGGACGCGAGCGGGCGGAAGCCCGTGAAGATCGTCGCCGTTACCGCGTGCCCCACCGGTATCGCGCACACGTACATGGCTGCGGAGAAGCTGCAGCAGGCCGGCGATCGTCTCGGCATCTCGATCAAGGTGGAGACCCAAGGTTCCATCGGGGCCGAGAACGTGCTCTCTGACAACGATGTCAGGGAAGCGGACGCCGTCATCATCGCCGCCGACAAGGAGGTCGACCTCGACCGGTTCGCCGGCAAGCGGGTGCTGTCCACCGGCGTCGCCGACGGCATCCACAAGCCGGAGGAGCTGATCCGGAGCGCGCAGAGCGCGCCGGTGCAGGCCGGGACCTCGGCGGTCGCGGGCGGCGGCGGGGGCGGCGGCAAGCAGCGCAGCCAGGCGTACAAGGCGCTGATGAACGGCGTCTCCCACATGATCCCGTTCGTGGTCGTGGGCGGTCTGCTGCTGGCCGTCTCCCTGTCCCTCGGCGGGCACGCGGACGCCAAGGGCGGGCTGGTCATTCCCGACGGGACCTTCTGGTTCTACGTGAACAAGCTCGGCGTGACCGGCTTCTCGCTGATGCTGCCGATCTTCTCCGGCTACATCGCCTACGCGCTGGGCGACCGGCCGGCCCTCGTACCCGGCATGATCGGCGGTTTCCTCGCCGCGGACGCCGTGCACATCTACGGGGCCGACGCGAACGCCGGCTTCCTGGGTGCCATCGCGACGGGCTTCCTCGCGGGCTATCTGGTCGTGTGGATCAAGAAGGTCAAGGTCCCCAAGGTCATCCAGCCGATCATGCCGATCATCGTGATCCCGATCGTGTCGACGGTGGCCCTGGGTCTCTTCTACATCTATGTGATCGGCAAGCCGATCTCCTGGGTCTTCACGAACCTGACCAGCTGGCTGAACGGGATGACCGGCTCCAGCGCGATCGTGCTGGGCACCCTGATCGGTCTGATGATCGCCTTCGACATGGGCGGTCCGGTCAACAAGACCGCCTTCCTCGTCGCCGTCGGCCTCATCGGCACCAACAACCACGTCATGGGCATGGCCGCCGCGGCCATCCCCGTCATGCCGCTCGGCCAGGGTCTGGCCACGCTCCTGCGCCGCAAGCTCTACAGCGACGAGGAGAAGGAAACCGGCCTCGCCGCCCTGTTCATGGGCTTCTTCGGCATCTCCGAAGGCGCGATCCCCTTCGCCGCGGCCCGGCCCGCGCAGGTCATCCCCGCGAACATGCTCGGTGGCGCGGTGGCCGGTGCGATCGCCGGTGTGGCCGGGGTCCAGGACTCGGTGCCGCACGGCGGTCCGATCGTCTCGCTGTTCGGCGCGATCAGCGGTGTCGCGATGTTCTTCGTGGCCATCGCGGCCGGTGCGGTCGTGACAGCGCTGACGACCAACGCGCTGATCGAGTTCAAGCTGCGCCGCGAGGGCGTCACCGCCGGTCCCGCGGTCCTCTCGCCGGAGCCGGCCCTGGTCGGTGCGGGCGCCCCCGTGGGCGGCGGCGGTAGGGCCGTCGGCGCGGGTGCGGGAGCAGCCGGGACGGCCGTACGGGCACAGCAGCCCGCGGCCGCGGCTCCGGTGGCCGCGGGCGGGCCGCCCGAGGTGCTGTCCGGGTACGTCACCGAGCAGACCGTCAAGACGGAGCTGGCCTCGGGCTCCAAGGAGGCGGCGATCCGCGAGATGGCGGAGATGCTGGCCACGACCGGCAACGTCACCGACGTGGACGAGCTCGTACGGGTCGCCCTGGCCCGGGAGGCGCAGGGTACGACCGGCCTCGGCGAATCCATCGCCATCCCGCACGCCAAGACGGACGCGGTGACCCGCCCGACGGTGGGCTTCGCCCGGTCCGACGAGGGCATCGAGTGGGGCGCGCTGGACGGGACGAAGGCCCGGCTGGTCTTCATGATCTCCGTACCGGAGGCCGCGGCCGGGGACGAGCACCTGCGGATCCTGGCCCTGCTGTCGCGCAAGCTGATGGACACCGGCTTCCGCGAGCGCCTGCAGGCCGCGCCCGGCAAGGCCGAGATCCTGGACGTGCTGCGCGAGATCCAGTAGCCGCGCGGACTCCCCGGAACGCCCCTCGGGCCCCGTACCCCACCTCGGTGGTACGGGGCCCGAGGGCGCTGCGTACGCTTCGCCAGCCGACAGGGGCTTTTGGCGAAGGGAACGGACATGGGGCGGGATCAGCGCAGGCCGGGACGGCGAAGAGGGATCTGGGCGGTGGTGCTCATGGTGCTCGGCGCGGCGCTGTTCGTGGGGGCGGGGAGCTGGACCAGGTTCGTCCTCGCGGACGAGTACCAAATGACGTTCCTCCCGTCGGAGTCGATGAGGCCCGCCTACTCCCTCGGAGACCAGGTCTGGTTCGACCGGGTCGCTCCGGGGGAGGTCCGGCACGGGGACGCCGTGGTCTTCGCTGCCCCTGCCTCGTGGGTGAACGGGGCAGGGATCCAGGAGGGCCAGCAGGTCTTCAAGCGGGTGGTGGCCCTGGGTGGGGACCGCATCTCATGGGCACCGGGTGAGGCGAGTCTGACGCTGAACGGGAAGCCGCTCGTCGAGCCGTACCTCATGGAAGCGGCCGTGCCGGCGACGATGGCCTTCGATGTCACGGTGCCCGAGGGGCGGATGTTCCTGATGGGCGACCACCGCTCGAACTCCTTCGACTCCCATCTGCGGGTCCGCGACGAGGGCCAGGGAACCGTGCCGGTGTCGGCCGTATGGGGGGTCGCGCTGGCCGAGGTGCCGGACGCGGCGGCCGCCGCCGGGCTCGTGGGCATGTTCGGCGTGCCGGTCTTCCTCGTCGGCGGCGGGCTCGGCATCGGCTCACTGGTGGCGCGGCGACGGGCGGCGAAGGCGGCGCGGAACGCGGCGGGCGCCGGGCCCGGACAGCTGACGTGGGCGTACGAGGCCGCATCCTCCGACTGAGTCCCGCGGACGTGAGGAGGCCCCCCTGCGCGCGCAGGGGGGCCTCCTCACGTCATGCGCCGGGTCAGACGCCCGGGTTGGTGCCCTTCGCCGCGGCCTCGGCGTTGAAGATGTCCGGCTCCAGGTAGATCACTCGGGCGATCGGGACCGCCGCGCGGATGCGGGCCTCGGCGGCGTTGATGGCGTTGGCCACCTCCGTCGCGGTGTCGTCGCTCTGGACGGAGATCTTCGCCGCGACCAGGAGCTCCTCAGGGCCTAGGTGCAGGGTGCGCATGTGGATGATGCCGGTGACCACGTCGCCGTCGACGACGGCCGCCTTGATCTTCTCCACGTCCTCGGTGCCGGCGGCCTCGCCGAGCAGCAGGGACTTGGTCTCGGCGGCGAGGACGATGGCGATGATGATGAGCAGGACACCGATGCACAGGGTGCCGATGCCGTCCCAGACGCCGTTGCCGGTCAGCAGGGCGATGCCCACGCCCGCGAGGGCGAGGACGAGGCCGATGAGGGCGCCGAGGTCTTCGAGGAGGACCACGGGGAGCTCGGGGGCCTTGGCGCGCTTGATGAACTGGCCCCAGGTGAGGCTGCCGCGGATCTCGTTCGACTCCTTGATCGCGGTGCGGAAGGAGAAGGACTCCGCGATGATCGCGAAGACGAGGACGCCGACCGGCCAGTACCAGTGCGAGATCGCGTGCGGCTCGTGGATCTTCTCGTAGCCCTCGTAGATGGCGAACATGCCACCGACGGTGAACAGCACGATGGAGACCAGGAAGGCGTAGATGTAGCGCTCGCGCCCGTACCCGAAGGGGTGCTGCGGAGTCGCCTCGCGCTGGGCCTTCTTCCCTCCCAGGAGGAGCAGGCCCTGGTTGCCGGAGTCCGCCAGCGAGTGGACGCTTTCCGCAAGCATCGACGACGAGCCGCTGAAGACGAAGGCCACGAACTTGGCTACCGCGATGGCCAGATTGGCGGCGAGTGCCGCCACGATCGCCTTGGTACCGCCCGACGCGCTCATGGTTGCGATGTGTCCCTTCCTCGGTGCGGCGCCCCGGGCCGGGACGCCGCGCTACGGCCGCAGATTCTCACAGCCACCGAGAGGGACGGTACGTCAGACCACCACAGTGGCACGGAAGACGGTGCCGGTTCCGGACAGTTCGACCTTTTCGCCTGCCGGTACGAAGACCGATTCGCCCGGCGCCAGCGTCAGTTCGCCGGACTTCGGGGAGTTCGCCTTCGGGGAGCCCGCCGTGCACAGCAGGATCTGCGCGGTGCCGTCGGGCAGCACCCGGGGGGCGCCGCCGGCGGCCAGGACAAAGCGGGAGAGCCGGAATTCGTCGATGGGGGTCTCGTAGACCTCTTCGCCGTTGCCCTCCGGGCGCAGGATGCCGGGGTCGCCGGGCTCGAAGAGGGTGACCTTCAGCAGCTCCGGCACGTCGACGTGCTTGGGGGTGAGCCCGCAGCGCAGGACGTTGTCGGAGTTGGCCATGAGCTCGACGCCGAGGCCGTCGAGGTAGGCGTGCGGGATGCCGGCGCCGAGGAACATGGCTTCGCCGGGCTGGAGTTGCACGTGGTTGAGGAGCATCGCGGCGATGACGCCGGGGTCGCCCGGGTAGTGGTGGACGAGTCCGGCGTACGGGGCGTACGGGCCCCCGAGCCGCTCGGCGGCGGCCGCGGCCTCGGAGACCGTACGGGCCATCTCGGCGCGGTCGGCGGTCAGGACGGCGGTGAGCACCTCGCGCAGGGCCGCCTCCTCGGGGTGTGCCCGCAGGAGATCGGCGTAGGGCTTCAGGGAGTTGACGCCGAGGCCCTCCAGCAGGGCGGCGGCCTCCAGCGGCGGACGGAATCCGGACAGGCCCTCGAAGGGGGTGAGGGCGCAGACCAGCTCGGGCTTGTGGTTGGCGTCCTTGTAGTTGCGGTGCGGTGCGTCGATCGGGACGCCGCGCCGCTCCTCGTCCTCGAACCCGGCCTTCGCCTGGGCGAGGTCGGGATGGACCTGGAGGGAGAGCGGGGCGCCGGCGGCGAGGAGCTTGAAGAGGAAGGGGAGCCTGGGGCCGAACTTGCGGACGGCGGCGACCCCCAGTTCGCCTTCGGGGTCGGCCGCGATGACGTCCGAGAGGGCGCTCTCGCCTGCTCCGCGGTCCAGGCGGGAGGGTGCGCCCGGGTGGGCGCCCATCCACAGCTCGGCCTGGGGCTCGCCGGTCGGTGCGATCCCGATGAGTTCGGGGATCGCGGTGGTCGATCCCCAGGCGTAGGGGCGGATCGTGTTCGTGAGGCGGTCCATCGGTCGTCTTCCTGGGTGAGAGGCGCGCGTTCGTACGCCTCAGCTGTGTCCCCCGGAGGCCAGCGCCAGGTAGGCGGTGGCGAAATCCGTGACGGCGAGGAGTTCGGCGAGCTGTTCCAGCTCTGTGCCCTCCTCCGGTTCGAGCTCGCTGATGGCCGTGTCGTGGCTGAGGGCGAGCTCTCGTGCGGCAGGGGCGGCTGTCAGTCCGCCTGCGGGCCTGTCGCGCAACAGGACGATGCGTGCGCGAAGGGCCTGCGGTTCTTCCACTCGGTCGCGGAAGAAGTCGTCGGGGTCGGCGCCGGCGGCGAAACCGCCGGAGAGCAGGACCCCGTGGGCCGGGAGGGCCTCGGGAAGATCGGCGGCGAGTGCGGGTCGGCCGGCGAGTTCGGCGAGGGTGGCGGCGAAGCGGCGCCCGGCGGGTCCCGCGGCGGCGCCCTCGCTCCAGATGAGCGGGAGGGAGTCGGCGAGCTCGGAGGCGAGGGTCTTGGCCGGGTTGGAGTAAGTGGCGATGGCGGGGCCGCAGCGCTCGGCCGTGCGGTCGAGCCGGTCGGCGACGAGCTGCAGGGTGTGCGGGGCGGCGGTGATCAGGCCGACCCGGTCGAGGAGCACCAGCAGCGGGGTCAGCAGGGCCCAGAGGGCGCCGGGGCCGGCCGCGGCCGACTCGTCGTACTCCTGGTACGGGGCCTTGGCCATCGGTACGAGCAGCCCGTGCGCGCCGTCGACCGCTTCGCTCAGCGGCGAGCGCTCGGGGGCGACGGCGACGACGGTGCAGCCGCGCCGGTAGGCCTGCTCGGCGAGGACGCCGAGGCCGGGCTCGGTTCCGTCGGTGGTGGCGATGAGCAGCAGGTCGACGGGGCCGGCCCAGCCGGGCAGGGTCCAGCGCAGGGCCCCGGCGGCGTGCGCGACGCCGGTCGGGTGCAGCCGGATGACGGGCGCGGAGGCCCCGGCGAGCGCGCCGAGCAGGTCGGCGACCCCGGTCGCGGCGGTGCCGGGCCCGGCGATGAGGACCGCCCGGGGGCGGCCGTCGGGACGCAGGTCGGCGAGACCGGCCTCGGCGGCGTGCCGGGCCGCGGTGCGTACCCGTGCGCCTGCGTCGGCGGCGCCGCGGAGCAGGCCGCGGCGGTCGGCGCGGGCGAGATCGTCAGGTGCGTCGAGGAGCGACTCGTCGAGCATGGCGGCCTCCGGCTAGTTCTGTGACGTGTCCAGCGGTGACGGAACCTGTGTGTGACGGAACCAGTCTCAGCGTTTGCGCGGGGTGGCGGTAGGAGGCTCAGGCGGGGCGGCGCGCCTCGTCGACGAGGAGCACCGGGATGCCGTCGCGGACCGGGTAGGCGAGACCGCAGTCCTGGCCGGTGCAGATCAGCTCGGGGGTGGTCTCGTCTGCCGACTTGTCCTGGAGCGGGGAGTGGCAGGCGGGGCAGGCGAGGATCTCCAGGAGACCGGCTTCGAGCGGCATGGGGTTCCCTTCGGGGATGTGGATCGGGCCTGGTCAGCCTACCGCCGAGTCACCTCTGGTGACGGGTGGAGGAGGACCTCTGGTGACGGGTGGAGGAGGACCTCTGGTGACGGGTGGAGGAGGACCTCACGCGACGGGCGCAGGAGGACCTCCACCGTGGTCCCTGGAGGGGCTCGGCGGTACGGCGGGGTATCGGGTGCGGGTCCGCTGCTGGGGCTCCGCCCCAGGACCCGCGCCCCGAACGCCGGCGGGGCTGATTTCTGCCCACCGGCGTCCGACGGCGCGGGCGGCCGCGCTAAGCGCGGATCAGCGCCAGGACCTCGTCGCGGACCTTGGCGAGGGTGGCCTCGTCGCGGGCCTCCACGTTCAGGCGCAGGAGGGGCTCGGTGTTGGAGGCGCGGACGTTGAACCACCAGTCGGCGCTGGTGGCGGTGAGGCCGTCCAGTTCGTCGAGGGTGACGCCCTCCGCGGAGCCGTAGGCGGCCTTCACGGCGGCGAGGCGGGCCGTCTGGTCGGCGACGGTCGAGTTGATCTCTCCGGAGCCCGCGTAGCGGTCGTAGGAGGAGACCAGGGCCGAGAGGGGGCCGTCCTGGCCGCCGAGGGCCGCCAGGACGTGGAGCGCGGCGAGCATGCCGGTGTCCGCGTTCCAGAAGTCCTTGAAGTAGTAGTGCGCCGAGTGCTCGCCGCCGAAGATGGCGCCGGACTTGGCCATCTCCTCCTTGATGAAGGAGTGGCCGACGCGCGTGCGGACGGGGGTGCCGCCGTTCTCGCGGACGACCTCGGGGACGGACCAGGAGGTGATCAGGTTGTGGATCACGGTGCCGGTGCCGCCGTTGCGGGCCAGTTCGCGGGCGGCGACCAGGGCGGTGATGGCGGACGGGGAGACGCCCTGGCCGCGCTCGTCGACGATGAAGCAGCGGTCGGCGTCGCCGTCGAAGGCGATGCCGAGGTCGGCGCCCTCGGCCAGTACGCGGGCCTGGAGGTCGACGATGTTCTTCGGGTCGAGGGGGTTGGCCTCGTGGTTCGGGAAGGTCCCGTCCAGCTCGAAGTACATGGGGACCAGGTCCAGCGGGAGGCCCGTGAAGACGGTGGGGACGGTGTGCCCGCCCATGCCGTTGCCCGCGTCGACGACGACCTTGAGCGGGCGGACGGCGGTGAGGTCGACCAGGCCCTTCAGGTGGTCGGCGTAGCCGGTGAGGGTGTCCTGCTCGGTGACGGTGCCGGGGACGGTGCCGGCGGGGATCGCCGGGGCGCCCTCGTCGCTCCACTTCTCGGCGAGCTCGCGGATGGTGGACAGGCCGGTGTCCTGGCCGACCGGGGCGGCGCCGGCCCGGCAGAGCTTGATGCCGTTGTACTGCGCCGGGTTGTGCGAGGCCGTGAACATCGCGCCCGGCAGGTTCAGCTTGCCGGAGGCGTAGTACAGCTGGTCGGTGGAGCACAGCCCGATGAGGGTGACGTCCACGCCGCGGGCGGCCGCGCCGCGCGCGAAGGCGCCCGACAGGGCCGGGGAGGAGGGCCGCATGTCGTGGCCGATGACGATGGCCCGGGCACCGGTCACCTCGACGAAGGCGGCACCGAACAGCTCGGCCAGGTGCTCGTCCCACTCGTCCGGCACCACGCCTCGTACGTCGTACGCCTTGACGATGTTCGAAAGATCGGTGGCCACTGCGTGCCCTCCTGAAGGTGGTGTGCGGTGAGGCAAACCTACCGTGGCCGCAGGGCGGCTTTTCAGATCAACTGAATGTCAGGAATCCGGCGAGCGCAAGACGCGCAGGTGCCCGCGACGCGTCTCCCCGGTGCCGGGACCGCCCTGACCAGCGCCGCCGGCCCCGGCCGCGCGCTCCGGCGGACGGGCCGCCTCGCGCACGGCGTTGGCGAGGGCTTCGAGGTCGTCACCAGTGGGGCGCGAGGGCGCCGAACCATCGGTGAGGCGTACGACGTCCCAGCCGCGCGGGGCGGTCAGGCGCTCCGAGTGCTCGGCGCAGAGGTCGTAGCAGTGGGGTTCGGCGTAGGTGGCGAGCGGGCCGAGAACTGCGGTCGAATCGGCGTAGACGTACGTCAGAGTCGCGACGGCAGGGCGGCCGCACGCGGTGCGCGAACAGCGACGTACAAGGCTCACGACGTTGGACGGTACCGCACTCTTGACCGGGCCGCGACGACACTCCCCCGCCCGCTCCCCCGTGTCGTGCGATCTCCCCCGCCCCGGCGCGGATGTGCGGGCTACGCTGCGGGGGTGACGGACAGCACTCTGCCTCCCCCTCCCGTGCCCCCTGCCGCCTCCCTGCCCGGCGGGTCCCCCTCCGGTGAGCCTCGGGTGCGGCGGCGCGACCGGCACGGCCGCGGGATGCGCGGGCCGGTGGCCCCTCCGCAGGTACCGCTGTCGGCGAGCCGGGGGGAGCTCTTCGGGGACCTCGTACGGGACTCCGTGGAGCGGCTGGAGCGACGGTGGCCGCAGCTGGCGGAGGTTGAGTTCATGATCGGCGACGTGCCTGGGCCGCCCGGGGGGGCGGAGGCCGGGTGGAACGACGAGGCGGTGCCGTTGGGGGCGCTGGCGGAGGCCGCGGACGGGCGGCCGGCCCGGATCGTGGTGTTCCGGCGGCCGGTGGAGATTCGGGCGAAGTCTCGGGACGAGCGGGCGATGCTGGTGCACGAGATCGTGGTGGAGCAGGTTGCGGAGTTGTTGGGGCTGTCGCCCGAGACGGTGGATCCGCGGTACGGGTCCGACTAGGGTCGCCGCCCTTGCCGGGCAGGCCCGCGTCGGCCCGGCCCGGCCCGCCTGCGCCGGCCTGCCTCGCGTCGGCCCGCCTCGCGTCGGCGGTGCTGGGAGGCGGCCCTGCGGGGCTGTCCCCTACCCGCCCTTCCACCGTTCCCCGGGCGCTGCCCGGACCCGGTCCTCAAACGCCGGACGGGCTGAGAGTGTCGGGCTGCGCCCGGAACCCCTGGGGCTCCGCCCCAGACCCCGGTCCTCAAGCGCCGGACGGCTGAAGGGCGCCCGGCGGCTGGAATGCCCGCCTACTGCGTCAGGACCGAGAGGTCCTGGGTGGCCTTGGGGACCGAGACCGTGGAGTGGTCGTCCGAGAGGGTTTGGGTGGTGAACATCGGGATGCCGTCGCGGGGGATCGTCAGGGTGCGGGACGCGTGGACGGGGCCGCCCGAGAGGGTTTCCACGGTGAGGGCGTAGGCGCCCTTGCCGCCCGCCGGGGCGAGCGTCAGGGTCTGCGTGGTGCCGCCCTTGACCGTGACCTCCTGGGAGGCGGGTTCGCCGCCGTCCGTGCCGGGCGTGGCCGTCACCTTGACCTTGGCGTCGGCTCCGGGCGGGGCCGTCAGCGACAGCAGGGTGGCGTTCGCCTCGGGGCGGTTGTCGGCGACGGTGGCCCGCGTGCCGACGGGGGCGGCGGCCTGGATGAAGCCGGTCTCCTGCTTGGCTCCGCTGCCGCGGACCACCCGTAGGGCGGCGACCACCGGGACGACGGGCTTCTTGGCGTCGGCCGGGGACAGGACCAGGGAGCCCGCCTCGCCTCGGGTGACGTCCTTGAGGTCGAGGCTCGCGGTCATGCCGGCCTTGACGTGGAGCCGCTCGCTGCCCGCGGGGCTGATCGAGCCGTTCGGCCCGGCCAGCTTCACCTGGAGGTCCGCGTCCTCGTCACCGGGGGCGAAGGCGACCAGCCGTACGGAGGTGGCGTCCGCCGGGATGCCGGGCAGGACCAGGGTGCCCGCCGGGTCCACGGAGGCGGGCAGCCAGTCGGAGCCGACGCCTTCCTCGCCCGCCTGGGCGGTGGCCCCGACCCGGCCCGCGCGGGTGGTGACGTGGGCGGTGACGTCCGCGAGCTGTGCGCCGGGGGCGAGGGAGGCCAGGGAGATGGCCTTGCTGGACTTCGGGTCGATGCGGATGTTCTCGCTGGTGCCCGCTTCGGCCTTGACCGCGCCGTCCGGGCCGAACATCTTGATGTCCACCACGGCCGCGGTGTCGTCGGGGTTGGTGAGGTGGACGTAGTCCTCGCGGCCCTTGGCGGTGCTCACGCCGGGGAACCAGAAGTCGGTGCCGGGCCGGGTGCAGCCGACGCCGAGCAGGCCGCGCGTACGGCCGACCGAGACCACGGTGGTCTGCTGCGCGCTCCAGCCGGGGGCGAGGAACCCGTCGGCCACGCCGCTGAGCGCGGGGGCCTCGGCGCCGGAGGCCTGGGCGCGCACGGGCTTGCCGGGCTCCTTGAGTTCCAGGACGGTCTTGGCTTCCTTGGTCGCGCCCAGCAGCCGGGCCGTGCCCTTGCCTCCGGGGGCGGCCGTGCCCGGGGTGATCGCCGTGTACAGGGTCTCGGCGATGTCGGAGGTGCTGGGCGCGGGGCACACCAGCAGGGACCGCTCGACCGGCATCCGGGCCGCCGACTTGCCCGCCGAGGCGGTGGAGGCCCCGTCGGCGGCCGGTGCGGTGAGGGTGGCGAGGCCGGTGACGGCGGCCAGGGCGGCCGTGACGGCGGCGAGCGTGAGGGGTACGCGCTGCTTCACTGCTGGGGGCTCCCGTCCGGACGCGGGGCGTGCTGCCCGTCGTGCTGGCTGTCGTGCTGGCCGTAGGGGTCGTAGCCGTCGGTGGCTTCGTAGCCGTCGTGGGGGGCGGGCTGCTGCCCGTAGGGCGGGTACGGCTGCTCGTACGGCTGATCGGGCTGGTACGGCTGCTCGTACTGGGCGTCCGGGTGGCCGGTGTACTGCTGCTGCTGCTGCGGCTGCTGCCCGTACGGGTACTGGTCGTACTGCTGGGGCTGCTGCTGCTCCTGGCCGCCGTAGGCGTAGCCGCCCTGGTCTCCGTACGCCGGCTGCTGGTAGGCGTACGCGTCGTCGCCGTACGCCTGCTGCGCGGGGATCTGCGCGTACGGGTCGGCCGCGACGGCCGCCTCGGCGGGGGCGGACTCGGGCCGGCGTTCCGGCTCGGACTGCTCGCGCAGGCGGCGGGCCCGGCGGCCTTCGCCGTGCTCCTCCGCGGCGGCGGCCTCCTCCTCGGGGAGGTCGTCGTCGAGGCGGGCGCGGCGGCCCGGCAGGGCCATGACCAGGAGCACCAGGGCGAGCAGGCCCTGGGCCCAGTGCCAGGCGGTCAGGGTGAGGGCGTCCTCGTGGGCGAGGTCGAGCTCGCCGCCGGCGGCGGGGAGTTCGAAGCCCTGCGCCCAGCCGTCGAGCGTCTTGGGCTGGAGCGGCTTGCCGTCGAGGGTGGCCCGCCAGCCGGCGTCGGCCCGGTCGGCGATGCGCAGGACGCGGCCGGCCTCGCCCGCCGGGATCTTGGTGCGGGCCTCGACGGGGCCGGAGGCGACGGGGATGGGTGCCTCGCCGGGCTTGCCGGAGACGATGACGGCGCGGGCGACCTGCCGGTCGAGGCGCCACAGGGCGCTGCCTTCGAGCTTGCTGAGGCGGCTGAGGCCGGGGGTGGCGTCGAGGACGCGGCCGATCTCCTGCGGGGCGCCGTCGCGGACGAGGACGTAGCGGATGGCGAAGCCGCCGAGCTGGTCGGTCTGGTCGGCGCCGGAGCCGGCGACGAGGCTGGAGACGACCTTGTCGAGGCGGGCGTCGCTGCCGGACCGGTCGGCGAGTTCGGCGTCGCCGAGGCGGCCGCCGGAGCCGCGGACCAGGCTGTAGGAGAGGGCGGCCGGGGAGTCCGCGCCGATGACGAGGGTGCGGGCCTGGTCGCGGGTTCCGCTCTCTTCGGCGACGAAGGCGGGGACCTGGACGGGGTCGCGGCGCTCCAGCGGCCCGGCGGCTCCGCTGAGCATCCAGCCGGCCGCGCCGACGAGCGGGCCGACGGCGGCGGCGAGCGCGATCAGGGCGGCGAGGGGCTGGCGCCAGCCGAAGCTGCGGGCGGCGACGCGCTCCTTGGCCCCGTCGGCGCCGATGACGGCGGCGGCCAGCAGGGCGAGGCCGTAGACGAGGGTGGCGGGGCCGGCCCAGGCGGTGCGGTTGACGAGGACGGCAAGGACCAGCGCGGCGAGCGCGGTGACCCAGGCGGCGCGTACGGCGAACTGCCGGTCGGCGCGCAGCAGGGCGGCCAGGGCGGCGAGGACGACGCCGAGGAGGATCAGGCCGCCGGCGGTGCGGGGGCCGCCGGGGCTGATGCCGAGCAGGTCCAGTGCGGTGGCCGAGCCGGCGCCGTAGGGCAGTCCGGCCTCGCGCAGGAAGCGCGCGGGGTGGGTGAACAGGCTCAGCGACCAGGGGGCGAGCACGAGGAGCGGGACGCCGAGCGTCGCGAGGAGGCGGGGGCCGTACGTCTTCCAGTGCGCGCGGCGCAGGACCAGCGCGGCGGCTCCGAGGACGGCGGCGAGCGGCCAGACGACGGGGGTGAAGGCGGTGGCCAGGGTCAGCAGGAGGGTGTGGGTCCAGGCGGAGCGCCAGCTGCCCTCGCCCTCGCCGAAGCCGAAGGCGGCGACGGCGGAGCGGGCGATGAGCGGGAGCAGGATCGCGAGGACTGCGGTGCCGAGGCGGCCGCCGGCGAGGGCTCCGGTGACGGCGGGGAGGAAGGCGTAGGCGATGGCCGCCCAGGCGCGCAGCAGCCGGGATTCCACCAGCGGCCGGGAGGCGAAGTAGGCGGTGAGGCCGGCGAGCGGGACCGAGCAGACGAGCAGCAGGGTCAGGGCGGCGTCGGTGGAGCCGAGGAGCAGGGTGGAGAGGGCGCCGAGGACGGCGAGGTAGGGCGGTGCTCCGGCGGTGGTGCCGGTGCCGACGGGCTGCCAGCCGTCGGCGTAGACGCGCCAGAGGTCGAGTCCGCCGTCGGGGGCGGGGAGCAGGGCTCCGCCCATCAGGGAGCCGCTGCCGAGGAGGGAGCGGCAGGCGATCAGGGAGACGAGCAGGAGGAGGCCGAAGAGGACGGGCGCGGGCTTGCGGGCGATCCGCTTGAGGCGCGCGAACTGTTCGATGTCCAGGTAGTCGGCGTCGTCTCCGCCGGGTCCCGATTCGACGGCTCCGCCGTGCCGGCCGGCGGCGCTGGTCTCGGTGTCGCCGTCGGCGCCGAAGTAGCCGGCGAGCTGTTCGGCGTTGGCGCGCAGGCTGGCGCCGGGCGGCGGGAAGAGGGGGCGCAGTTCCTTGGCGGAGACGGCGGCGCGACCTCTGCGGCGGCGGGCTCCGAGGATCCGGCCGGGGCGGAGCAGGGTGGCGAGGAGGCCGGTGATCTCGTCGACGGCCTGTCCGGGGGCCTTGCCGACGAGGTAGGCGAGGGTGCGCAGGACGGTGCCGAAGAGGATGCGCAGCATGACGTACGGGAGGGCGCGGCCGGGGCTGTTGGCCAGCAGCGTGTAGACGGCGCCGGCCTTGTCGACGCGGTGCGGGCTGGCGGCGGAGCGGCCGACGCAGTCGACGGTGCGGCGTTCGCGGGCGGAGGCCTCGGCGTGCCGCAGTACGGCGTCGGGGGCGATGAGGACGGTGTGGCCGGCGCTCTGGACGCGCCAGCACAGGTCGACGTCGTCGCGCATGAGGGGCAGGCGGCGGTCGAAGCCGCCGAGGGCGTCGTAGACGTCGCGGCGGATCAGCATGCCGGCGCTGGACACGGACAGGACGGGCTGGACCTGGTCGTGCTGGCCCTGGTCCTGTTCGCGCCGGTCGAGGCCGGTCCAGCGGCGGCCGCTGCGGGCGATGGTGACGCCGACTTCGAGGAGCTGCTTCTTGTCGTACCAGCCGCGCAGTTTGGGGCCGATGACGGCGGCTTCGGGGTTCTCGTCGGCGACGCGCAGCAGTTCGGCGAGGGCGTCGGGCTCGGGTGCGCAGTCGTCGTGGAGCAGCCAGAGCCACTGGACGGGTTCGCCGTGGGGCAGGTCGGGGAGGTCGTACGTGTCGTCGCGCCAGGTGCGGCTGACGGGATCCCAGCCGGAGGGGCGCTTGAGGTACGGGAGTTCCTCGGGGGTCAGGGTGCCGGCGGTGCGGGCGGCTTCGTCGACGGCCGCGCCGAAGCCGGTGCGGCGGGCGAGGTGCAGGACCCGGTCCTCGCCGAGGGCCTCGCCGAGCAGGCGCGCGGATTCGTCGGCGCTGCCGGTGTCGGCGGCGATGTGGCTCTGGGCGGGGCGTTCCTGGCCGAGGAGACCGGCGAGGGTCCGGGGCAGCCAGCGGGAGCCGTCATGGGCGACGAGGACCGCGGTGACGACGTGCCGGGGGAACTCTGGTGCGGCGGCAGCCTGGTGGGAGGCGCTCGACTGGCTGTGCAGGGACATCGCGGTACGGGCCCTCCGGCCGGGGGTCCGGGGGTGTTGTGCCCTCGGAGGCTGCTGGACAGCGCCCCACACTAACGGCTGGGAACACAGCGGTCCGCCTCCTGCGGGGAAGGTGCAGGAGGCGGACCGTTTGCTCTGCTCGGTGCCGTGCTGTTCGTGCCGTTCGCTGTACTGCGTTTTGTACCGATGTGTGCACTGCGGCCGCTGCCGTGCGTGAGGCCGGATGCACAGGCGGCTATGCCGTCGGGCGTGCCGCTGGATATGTCGCCGGATATGTCGTGGGCCGTGCCGCGGGCCGTGCCGCGGGCCCTGCCGTGGGCGCCGTTCGGTGCGCGCCGAGGGCGCTTCAGACGGCGGCCTTCTTCAGGCGTCGCCGCTCGCGCTCGGACAGTCCGCCCCAGATGCCGAATCGCTCGTCGTTGGCGAGGGCGTACTCAAGGCATTCCGAGCGGACTTCGCAGGCGAGGCAGACCTTCTTGGCCTCGCGGGTCGAGCCGCCCTTCTCGGGAAAGAAGGACTCGGGGTCGGTCTGGGCGCAGAGAGCTCGCTCCTGCCATCCGAGCTCTTCGTCCGCCTCCTCGACCAGCAGTTCCTGAACCAGCTCGGTCATGTGCGCCCCTCGCTCTGTCTGTGCGTCCCCGTGGTCATGCCGTCACTCATCGCTACGTAACGACACGAGTGAAATTACAAGTGCGGGGCTCCAGCGCAGTCAAGCCGAGATCTGCTATTGGGCCCCTTATTCACTCTGCGGAACCAAGCCTATGCAGAAAGTGTTCAAATCGCCAAAAATCGTGACACATGCCACAGGCGCTATCCGAGGGACCCCCTCCCCCGTAGTCGACGCGTCACTCTGTGGTGGGGTTCCGATCCAGCCGAAGAAGCGGCGCAGATCACATTTCAGCCACAGAACGACATCGCACGTCTTTACGGGTTTGAGAGCCGCCACAGCGGGATGCGGCACGACTCGAAGCGCCACATCCCCTGACACTGACTGCACAAACCTTTCTCCGCGCACGGTAACCGGATGAGGTGAAACTTTTCTACCAAATCGGACATTGGGTTGACAGTCCGGCCCCCCACCCGGTCTTCTTGTAGCCATGTCAGCGCCCTCAGCCGCCACCCGGACCCCCATTCGTGGGTTCCTGTGCGCTGCCCAGGTTCGCTGTTGCTGTTGCAGCTGTTGATGCCTCGGGAGCTCCGGCTCCCCTGAGCTCCAGCTCGCCCCCACAGCAACCGCCGCACGACTGACATCCGTCGAGGAACCCCCCGATGAACAGCACCAACACCCTGAACACCACCCCCACCACCGATGCATCCGCCGATGCATCCACCGCGATGGTCGAGAGCGACCTCCAGATCGCCGGCGACATCCTCTCCGTACAGCACCTCCTGCAGCCCGCCCGCGAGCACCCGGCCACCGTCGCCGAGTTCGTGGGCCTCGCGCGTTCCATCGCCGCCGACCGCTCCGAGTGGGAGCACCTGGTCCGGTACGACGCCACGACCCGCTGGTACCACCGGCTGCGCACCGGCCCCGGCTACGAGGTCTGGCTGCTGAGCTGGGTCCCCGGCCAGGGCAGCGGCCTGCACGACCACGGCGCCTCCTCCGGCGTGCTGACCGTCCTGGACGGCGAGCTGACCGAGCACACCGCCCGCGGCCCGCTCGCCCTCGGCGCCGGCTCCCAGCGCGTCTTCGCCCCCGGCTACGCCCACGAGGTGCAGAACGACAGCCTCGACGGGGCCGTCAGCCTGCACGTGTACTTCCCCGGCCTGACCGAGATGCCGATGCACAGCTGCTCTCCGGCCCGGCCCGAGGCCCTCTCCGTCTAGGCCGTCTGCCCGCCTGACGGTCCCGCCCCGTCGCCCGACCACCACCCCTCAGGGGATCGGCCTGCGGCTGAGAGACTGTCGGCATGCGCATTGTTGTTCTGGCCGGCGGCATCGGCGGCGCCCGTTTCCTCCGAGGTCTCCAGTCCGCCGTTCCCGACGCGGACATCACGGTCATCGGCAACACCGGTGACGACATTCACCTGTTCGGGCTCAAGGTCTGCCCCGATCTGGACACCGTGATGTACACCCTCGGCGGTGGCATCAACGAGGACCAGGGATGGGGCCGCACCGACGAGTCCTTCACCGTCAAGGAGGAACTGGCCGCGTACGGGGTCGGACCGACCTGGTTCGGCCTCGGTGACCGCGACTTCGCCACCCACATCGTCCGTACGCAGATGCTCGGTGCGGGCTACCCGCTCAGCGCCGTCACCGAAGCCCTCTGCGACCGCTGGCAGCCCGGCGTCCGGCTGCTCCCCATGTCCGACGACCGCGTCGAGACGCACGTCGCGATCACCGACTCCCAGAGCGGCGAGCGCCGGGTCATCCACTTCCAGGAGTACTGGGTCCGGATGCGTGCCGCGGTGGACGCCGAGGCCGTCGTCCCCGTGGGCGCCGAGCAGGCCAAGCCCGCGCCCGGAGTCCTGGAGGCCATCGCGGCCGCCGACGTGATCCTCTTCCCGCCGTCCAACCCCGTGGTGTCGGTGGGGACCATCCTCGCCGTACCCGGCATCCGCGAGGCCGTGGCCGCCGCCGCGGCCCCCGTGGTGGGCCTCTCCCCCATCGTCGGGGGCGCCCCCGTGCGCGGGATGGCCGACAAGGTGCTCGCCGCCGTGGGCGTCGAGTCCACCGCCTCGGCCGTCGCCCTGCACTACGGCACCGAGCTGCTCGACGGCTGGCTCGTCGACACCGCCGACGCGGACTCCGTCGCTGCGGTGGAGGCCGCCGGCATCACCTGCCGGGCGGTCCCGCTGATGATGACCGACCTGGCCGCCACCGCGGAGATGGCGCGGGCCGCGCTGGAACTGGCGGAGGCCTCCCGGTGACCGCCCCGCACGTGCCCTCGTACGAGGTCCGGGCCCTCGGCGGGATCCCCGAGGTGCGGCCCGGGGACGACCTGGCGGCGCTGATCGCCGCCGCCGGGCCGGAGCTGTGGGACGGCGACGTCCTGCTCGTCACCTCGAAGATCGTCTCCAAGGCGGAGGGCCGGATCGTCCGCGCCGATTCGCGCGAGGAGGCGATCGACGCCGAGACCGTACGGGTCGTCGCGCGCCGCGGGACCCTGCGGATCGTGGAGAACCGGCAGGGGCTGGTCATGGCGGCGGCCGGGGTCGACGCCTCGAACACCGAGGCCGGCACCGTCCTGCTGCTGCCCGAGGACCCCGACGCCTCGGCCGCCGCGATCCGGACGGGCCTGCGGGAGCTGCTCTCCGTGGACGTGGGCGTGATCGTGACGGACACCTTCGGGCGGCCGTGGCGCACCGGGCTCACCGACGTGGCGATCGGCTCGGCCGGCGTACGGGTCCTGGACGACCTGCGCGGCGGCACCGACGCCCACGGGAACCCGCTGAGCGCGACGGTCGTCGCGACCGCCGATGAGCTGGCCGCCGCCGGCGACCTGGTCAAGGGCAAGGCCGAGGGCCTTCCGGTGGCGGTGGTGCGCGGGCTGGCGCACGTACTGGGCGAGGGGTCCTCGGCGGCCGACCTGGTGCGCTCGCCGGCCGACGACATGTTCCGGCTGGGCACCTCGGAGGCGGTACGGGAAGCCGTGACGCAGCGGCGTACCGTACGGGCCTTCACGTCCGAGCCGGTGGACCCGGGCGCGGTGCGCCGCGCGGTGGCGGCCGCCGTCACGGCACCGGCCCCGCACCACACGACGCCGTGGCGGTTCGTCCTGCTGGAATCGGCGGGTGCGCGGCTGGAGCTGCTGGACGCGATGCGGGACGCCTGGATCGATGACCTGCGGCGGGACGGGAAGTCCGAGGAGTCCATCGCGAAGCGGGTCCGGCGGGGCGACGTCCTGCGGGCCGCGCCGTACCTGGTGGTGCCCTGCCTGGTCACCGACGGCGCGCACGACTACGGGCACGCCCGGCGGGACGCGGCGGAGCGGGAGATGTTCGTCGTCGCGATGGGCGCGGGCGTGCAGAACTTCCTGGTCGCGCTGGCCGGGGAGCGGCTGGGCTCCGCGTGGGTGTCCTCGACGATGTTCTGCCGGGACTTGGTGCGCAAGGTGCTCGGGCTTCCGGAGGACTGGGATCCGATGGGGGCGGTGGCCGTGGGCCACGCCGCGGTCGCTCCGGCGGAGCGGGCGGGGCGGGCTGCGGAGGAGTTCATCGAGGTGCGGTGACCCTGCGGGGGCCGATCGGCACTTAGAGCTTGCCGATGTCGCTCCGGGGCATCCGCGGGGCCCGGCGGGGCGGGGCGGCGCCGGCCAGGAGGACGAGCCGGGCCGCGCGGTGGCGCTGGCCGGCGTAGGGGGCGAGGAGCTCCAGCATGGCGGCGTCGTCGGCGTCCCGGTCCCCGGCCAGGGCGTAGCCGATGATGCCGGGCAGGTGGAGGTCGCCGGTGGTGACGGCGTCGGCGGCGCCGTTGCTGCGCTGGAGGGTTTCGGTGGAGGTCCACGGGCCGATGCCGGGGATCGCCTCCAGCCGGGCGGTGGCCGCCGGCAGGTCCATGGCGGTGGCCTCTTCGAGGCGGGCGGCGTGGCGGGCCACGCGGACGATGGTGGCCGAGCGCTTGGAGTCGACTCCGGCCTTGTGCCAGTCCCAGGAGGGGATGAGGGTCCAGGTGCGGGGGTCGGGCATGACGTAGAGGGTGCTGCCGGCGCCGCGGCCGCCTCCGTCCGGGCCCGGGCCCGGAGCCGGTTCGCCGTACTGGCGTACGAGGCGGCGCCAGGCGCGGTACGCCTCGTCGGCGGTGACCTTCTGTTCCAGGACCGTCGGGATCAGGGACTCCAGGACCAGGCCGGTGCGGGTCAGGCGCAGGCCCGGGCGACGGCGGTGGCTGGCGTGCACGAGGCGGTGGCGGGGGACGAAGGCGGCCGGGTCGTCGGCGGAGCCGAGCAGCTCGGGCAGGCCGTCGAGGATCCAGTCGGCGCCGGGGCCCCAGGCGGTGGCGGTCACCTCGGTCCCGTCCCGCGCGACACGGAGCGTGGCCGGGCCGGCGGGGGTGCGGCTGGCCCGCCAGACCGCTCCCGCGGTGGCCCGGAAGGTGGGGTCGGCGGGGCCGCGTCTGAGGGGGCCGAGGATGAGGCCCAGGTCCACCGGGCCGGGTGGGGTCCAGGTGCGGGTTCCTGGGCGGGGGGCTGTGCGGGGGGCTGAGCCGGGGGCTTGGCTGGTGCGCGGGCCCGGGGCCGGGCCGTCGCTCGGGCTGGTGCCCGGGCCGTCCGTGCCCTGGGGCGCCGCCGGGGTGGGGTCGGGCACGGTGGTGCGGCCGCCGCGGATCGCGGTGCGGGTGAGTGGGTCGTAGCGGCCGGCCATGCCTTGAGCGTAGCCCTGCGGGGCCGTCCCCTACCCGCCCTTCCACCGTTCCCCGGGCGCCGCCCGGACCCGCGCCTCAAACGCCGGCGAGGCTGAGTGTGTCCCCGGGCGCCGCCTGGACACCGGTCCTCTAACACCGGACGGGCTGGAAGGGGTCCCGGGCTGCGCCCGGACCCCCTGGGGCTCCGCCCCAGACCCCGCTCCTCAAACGCCGGAGGGGCTGGATTGCCCGCAGGGCAATTCCAGCCCCTCCGGCGTTTGAGGAGCGGGGGTTCCGGGGGCTGGCCCCCGGCAACGGCGCCGCACGCGGCAAGGGTCCGGGCCGAGCCCGGGGAACGGGCGAAGGGCGGGTAGGGGAACTCGCCCCGCAGGGCCAAGCCAGCCACACCCGCCCACCGGCCCCACGCCGCGACGGCAGTGGCGGAAGCCCCGTCCGGCCACCGCCGGACGGAGTCCGGCGCAGCGGGCCGAAGCCGGGGAGGCCCGCCAGGGCCGGACCGTGCGAGGGACGCGTCAGAAAGGTGCGCGGCGTGTTGAGAAGGGATCAGGGGCGGCCCTGGAGTTTGGCCGAGGCGGTTCGGGTGGGGGGGAGTTGGGTGTAGAGGTGGCGGCCGGGGCATTCCGTGGCGAAGCCGTCGCGGTGGCCCGAGATGACGTTCAGGCGGACGTTGCTGCCCTTGGCGTAGAGGTTGCCGCCGCCCGAGCGGAGGGTGGTCTTCGCGCGGGGGTCCGCTCCGAAGAGGCCCAGCTTCCAGGCCGTGAGGCGGGCCACCGCGTCGACCGCCGCCTTGGGGGGCGCCGTGGAGGCGAAGGTGCCGATGACCGCCACGCCCATGCTGTCCGTGTTGAAGCCCATGGTGTGCGCGCCGAGCACCGCCTTGGCGACTCCGCCCGCCCGGCCCTCGTAGACGGTGCCGCACTTGTCGACGGCGAAGTTGTAGCCGATGTCGCGCCAGCCGCTGCTGACCACGTGGTAGCGGTACAGGCTGCGCAGGACGGCCGGGGCGTCCTTGCAGGCGTAGTTGTTGCCCGAGGCCGTGTGGTGGACGAAGGCGGCCTTGACCGTGTTCGTGTAGACGAAGCCCTTCTCGCGCAGGCTCTCGTCCGCGCCCCATCCCAGCCGGGTGACGATCTTCGGGCGCGGGCCGATGTACGGGGCGGCCGCGAGCGCCTCGTCGACGAGGACCGCGTCGGCGGTGGAGTCGGCCTTGTTGAGGGCGGGGATCTCCTGGGCTCCCAGGGGGGCCATCGGCACGTTGGCGGAGGAGGACTCCGCCATCTCCATGGTCATGCCGGGGAGGAGGGCCAGCTCCCCCTTGTCGTCGTCGTCGACGACGGGCGAGGCTTCTCCCGCGTTGCCGTTCTTCGCGTCCGACTGGGGGCGGGTCGTGTCTCCCGGGTCCACCAGTTCGATGCGCATGCCCGTCGGGAGCCCGCTGCTCACCACGCGGCCGCCCGGTTCCGCCTGGACGCGGACCTCGATGCCGTCGGACTGTCCGACCCACAGGGGGGCGGTGCTGCCGCGGACCCGGCCGGAGCCGCGTTCGACCGTGTCGGGGTCGGCGGCGTGTTCGCTGTTGTGGGTGTCGACGTCCTGCCATTCGGACCAGTCCGAGGTGGCCACCGAGCGGGTGCGGACCTGGACGCGGCCGTCGAGGTGGGTGCTCGCGTCGTCCCAGACGACGCCGACCAGGGAGAAGGTCTTGACCTCGCGCGCCGACAGGCCGCGCGTCTCGGGCAGCCGGGGCGAGGTGCTCATGCCGGGGACGCCGGGGGTTCGGTCCGCCGCGGGTCCCACGGGGACGAGCGGCAGGGACTGGGTGGATCCGGCTGGGGCCGCGGGGGCTGCCGAGTCCGCCCGGGCCGATGGCTGCGTCGCCGCCGGGTGGGCGAGGGCCGTGGAGGAGAGCGCGAGCGGCAGGGCCAGTGCGGCAGCCGTCGCGACGCCGATGGAGGAAGCAAGGAATGCACGCATGGAAAGGATGCTGGGGACTGCCGCGGGCCCGCGCCATCCGAGAACTGACGTACCGTCCGGCCCCGGCGGTGATACCCCTCCTCCGTACGGGGGATCGTGCTGCGGCCGTACGGAGGAGGGGGGCGGGCCGCCCCGCGTAGGCTCTGGTCCGTGAACGCCACTGACCGCACCCCTGCCGACCTGCTGCGATCCGCGCTCGCCGCCGATCCCGGCCGCCCGCTCGTCACCTTCTACGACGACGCCACGGGCGAGCGCGTCGAATTGTCCGTCGCCACCTTCGCCAATTGGGTGGCCAAGACCGCCAATCTGCTCCAGGGCGACCTGGGCGCCGAGCCCGGCGACCGGCTCGCCCTGCTGCTCCCCGCGCACTGGCAGAGCGCCGTGTGGCTGCTCGCCTGCGCCTCCGTCGGGGTCGTCGCCGAGGTCGGCGGGGATCCGGCCGGCGCCGATCTGGTGGTGAGCGGGCCGGACACCCTGGAGGAGGCCGCCGCGTGCTCGGGCGAGCGGGTGGCGCTCGCGCTGCGGCCGCTGGGCGGACGCTTCCCGCAGCCGCCGGCCGGGTTCGCCGACTACGCCGTGGAGGTGCCGGGGCAGGGCGACCGCTTCGCGCCCTTCCAGCCGGTGGACGCGGACGGCCCGGGGCTGGTGGTCGGCGGCGAGGAGCTCTCGTACGCGGGGATCTGCGAGCGGGCCCGCGAGGACGCGGTGAAGCTCGGCTTCGGCGAGGGGGCTCGGGTGCTGTCCCGCCAGGGCTACGACAGCTGGGAGGGTCTCTCGGCCGGGCTCTACGCGGCGCTGGCCACGGGCGGCTCCGTGGTGCTGTGCCGCAATGCCGAGGGGCTGGCGGACGGCGCGCTGGCCCAGCGGATCGAGAGCGAGCGGGTCACCCACACGGCCTGATCCGGCGCGGCCCCGCCGTCACCCACACCGCCCAACGCCGGATCTGACCGATTTGTCACCCACATGGCCCTATACAGGGCCGCGCCCCCGGGCCGCATCCAGCCCCCGGGGGCAGGATCGGCACAGGCCGTACTCACCCGTACGGCCCGTACCGGTTCGGGTGAGGGGACGGAACGCGAGTGAGGGACAGCGCGGGCATACCGGGCGGCACCGATGCGGCCGGGGGCGAGAAGCCTCCGAACGGCCGCAGGCGGCGCCGGCTGCTGCGCTGGATCGGGCTCGGGACCGGCCTGCTGGTCGTCGTCGGGGCGGGCACGGGCTGGTGGATCTACTCCAAGCTCGACGGGAACATCTCCGAGGACACCTCCGCCGCCGCCGAGCTGCGGCGCTACGACAAGGAGCGCCCGGCCCACCTGGCGGGCGGCGCCCAGAACATCCTGCTGATCGGCTCGGACTCGCGCAGCGGCGCGGGCAACGCCCCGTACGGGCAGGACGAGGGCACGCAGCGCTCGGACACCACGATCCTGCTGCACCTGCCGGCGGACCGGAAGAGCGCGACGATGGTGTCGATACCGCGGGACCTGATGACGGAGATACCCGCGTGCCTGAAGCCTGACGGCAACCGCACCAGGGAGCAGTTCGCCCAGTTCAACTGGGCCTTCGAGTGGGGCGGGACCGCCTGCACGATCCGTACGGTCGAGGCCATGACCGGGATCCGGGTGGATCACCACATGGTGCTGGACTTCAACGGCTTCAAGAAGATGGTGGACGCCATCGGCGGGGTGGAGGTCTGCCTGAAGCGGCCGGTGGACGACACCGAGGCCAAGCTGAAGCTGCCGGCGGGCCGCCAGACCCTGCAGGGCGAGCAGGCGCTGGGCTTCGTACGGGCCCGCCACAGCCTGGGCAACGGCAGCGACACCGAGCGGATGGAGCGCCAGCAGGCGTTCCTCGGGTCGCTCGTCAAGAAGGTGCAGAGCAACGGGGTGCTGCTCAATCCGGCGCGGCTGTACCCGCTGCTGGACGCGGCGACCTCCTCGGTGACCACCGACCCGGGGCTGGCCTCGCTGCGGGGGCTGTACGAACTGGTCCGGGGCGTACGCGACATCCCGACCGACCAGATCAAGTTCCTCACGGTGCCGCGCAGGCCGTACTTCGCCGACGCGAACCGGGACGAACTGCGCCAGCCGGACGCCACCCAGCTCTTCCAGCGGCTGCGGGCGGACCAGCCGCTCACCATCGCCCCGCCCGCGGCCAAGGCCAAGGCCGCGCCCGCTCCGGTCTCCCGGCCGGACGCGGAGCGGGAGGAGGCGGCGGCCGACGACGAGGCGCGCGCCGAAACGGGCCGCCCGGGAACCGCGGAGCCCTCCACCCCCGTCCCCACGTTCACCGGTACCACGGCCGGCGTGGCCGACTGCCGGTAAAGCAATCCCAAAAGCCGGTGTCCGGGCCGAGCTTGTTGAGGCGATTGCCCCGTTGTAAGTGCGTGGAATTCATCACCAGCATGGTTTGCGGCGAACCTGTCCGGATAAGGTGAGCGATCCGGCGCCCGGCCAGCACAGAGGCCGTGTGCCAGCAGCCGGATCGTTGACCGTGCGCCCGGGGGAGGCGCGTCGCGAAGCACCGACGGAGGATTCGAGCAAACCGTGGATGCGCAAAGCCGTGGACGGGCCGACGAGATCGACCCCGCAGACCAGTGGGTACTCAACCCCCGCACCGGCAACTACGAGCTGCGACTGGAAGATTCCGCTGCGCAAGCACCCTCGCAGCGGTCCGTCCCCCGCGCGGCGCCCCGCAGGGCCCCCGTTCCTCCCCGCTCCCCCGCCGCCCCGTCCCCCGCGGTCCCCGGACCGCGCCGCGGTGGCGCTCCCCCTCCCGGCGGCCGCCGCGGCGGGCGTTCGCGCAAAGTCGGCGGTGGGGGCCGCAAACGGGCCCTGACCATCACGGGCGGCACCCTGGCGGTGCTGCTGATCGGCGCCTCGGTGGCGGGGTACCTCTATTACGAGCACCTGAACGGCAACATCGTGGTCACCGACGTCGGCGACGCGGGCACGAGCGGCGGGTTCAGGAAGGACCAGCCGATCAACATCCTGGTCATCGGCACGGACAAGCGCAGCGGTGCGGGCAACGAGGGGTACGGGGACGCCGGCAGCGTCGGCCACGCCGATACGACGATCCTCTTCCACGTCTCGAAGGACCGCTCCAACGCCACGGCGCTGTCCATCCCCCGCGACCTGATCACCAACGTGCCGGTCTGCCCCACGAAGCAGCCGGACGGCTCGACGAAGGACATCCCCGCCGAGCGCGGGGCCCGCTTCAACACCAGCCTCGGGCAGGCGGGCCGCGACCCGGGCTGCACGATGCGCACGGTCAAGGAGCTCACCGGGATCCAGATCGACCACTTCATGATGGCCGACTTCAACGCGGTGAAGAACCTGAGCACGGCGGTCGGCGGGGTGCCGGTCTGCGTGGCCAAGGACGTCAACGACAAGGACTCCAAGCTCAAGCTGACGGCGGGCGAGCACCGGCTGCAGGGCGAGCAGGCACTGGCCTTCGTACGGACCCGGCACGCCTTCGGCAACGAGAGCGACCTGGACCGCATCAAGACCCAGCAGCAGTTCCTCGGTTCGATGATGCGCGAGATGAAGTCCAAGGAAACGCTGACGAGTCCGAAGAAGTTCCTCTCCCTCGCGGAAGCCGCCACGAAGTCGCTGAGCGTGGATTCGGGCATAGGGTCGATCGGAAAACTCACTGATCTTGCGGGCGAGTTGAAGAACATCGACCTCAAGAACATCACCTTCACCACGCTTCCGGTGCTCGACAATCCGGCGGAAAAGGTGAAGGCCACCGTGGTGGTCAACCAGACGCAGGCCGAACCGCTGTTGCAGATGATCCGCGGGGACGTCTCCCTCACCGAGGTCGAGAAGAAGGAACAGGCCGCGAAGGACGCCGCGGCATCGGACGCGAAGGCCCAGCTGGACGCCCTGATGCAGGGCCCCCGCGCGGCGGCCAAGGACGTCCGGGTGGACGTCCTCAACGGCGGCGGCCCGGCCGGATCCGCGTCCGGCACGCTCAACTGGCTGCAGAACACCAAGGGGGTGCTCAAGTCCAGCAACCTGGGCAACGCACCCGCCAAGGTGGATGCCACGCAGCTGGAGTACGCGCCCAACCAGGCCGATCAGGCCAGGGCGTTGGCGGACATGATGGGGCTGCCGGCGACGGCACTGAAGGTGGGCACGGCCGACGCCGCGCCCAAGACGCCGATGAAGTTGACGCTCGGCGCGGACTTCAAGGGGGCGGGGGTCTCCATGACGGCGCCGCAGCAGGCGCCGGAAGGCGTCCAGCGGGTCGAGGCGGACAAGGCCGTCTGCGCCAAGTGACCGACAGGCGGGCCGACCGGCCCTCCGCGGTCACGAAATGACGTGCCGGAACACATCGGACCGGCACAATACCGACACAGAATGATCGTGATGGGGGACGCGTGAGGCACAGCAGCGTGCATGGGGAGGGGGCGCCGGGCCGGGCCGGCGACGGCATATCCGCCGCCGGCACCCGTCCGACGGCCACCAGTGCCGTACCGGCGCCGAGGTCGGGCTCCGGCCGCCGCGGCGGCGGGGGCGCGGGCGGCGGCAAGCGCCCGGCCCGGCGGGGACGGCGCCGCGCACTGCGCTGGGCGGCCTCCATCGTGGCGCTGCTCATACTCGGGACGGCGGCGGCCGGTTACCTCTACTACCGCCACCTCAACGGCAACATCCGCAGCGGCCAGCGCATGAGCGGTGACAGCGGGGTCGCCAAGTCCGAGGCCGACGCCGCGGGCCGGCGTCCGATCAACATCCTGATGCTCGGCTCGGACGTCCGGGACGAGGAGAACGCGAAGCTCGGCGGGGGCTGGGACAAGATCGGCGACCCCGCGCGGGCCGACGTGCAGATGCTGATCCACATATCCGCCGACCGGAAGAACGCCTCGGTCACCTCCGTGCCGCGCGACACCATCGTGGACATCCCGGAGTGCACCGATCCCAAGACGGGCACGAAGTACAAAGCCACCAGGACGATGATCAACGAGAGTCTCGCGAACGGGGGGCCCGGCTGCACCCTGGCCACCTGGGAGAAGATGACCAACGTCTACATCGACCACTGGATGATGATCGACTTCGTCGGTGTCGTGAGCATGGCCGACGCGATCGGCGGCGTCGACGTCTGCGTCAACCAGAACGTCTTCGACCAGTCGAAGCCCGGTTCGGGGACGGGCGGTTCCGGCCTCAAGCTGAAGGCGGGCACCACCAGGGTCCAGGGCGAGCAGGCGCTCCAGTGGCTGCGCACCCGGCACTCCTTCTACAGCGACATGGGCCGCGCCAAGGCGCAGCACATGTACATGAACTCGATGATGCGCGGCCTCAAGAGCCAGAACGCCTTCACCGACCTCCCCCGCCTCACCGGCCTGGCGGAGGCGGCGACGAAGGCACTGCAGGTGTCGGAGGAGATCGGGACGGTCAAGAAGCTCCTCGACCTCGCCCTGCTGCTCAAGGACGTGCCGGTCAACCGCATCACGTCGACCACGATCCCGGTGCTCCAGGCGCCGAGCGACAAGGACCGGCTGATCCTCAACCCCACGGACGCCCCGAAGGTGTGGGACCTGCTGCGCACGGACGTCGCCATGGACAAGAACGGCGAACCGGCGCCGACCGGGAGCGGATCGCCCGTTCCCTCCACCGAGCCGACCCCGCAGCCGTCCTCCGCGCCGCCGTCCTCCAACCCCGCGAAGCTCGCCGTAAAGGTGGTCAACGGAACGGGCAGCGGGGCACAGGCGGTGTCCAAGCGGGCCACGGCCATCGCCGGCCAGCTGGTCTCCAAGGGGTTCGCGCTGGCCAAGCCGGACGGTGCGCTGACCCCGGAGAAGGCGACGGTCGTCCGCTACGCCACGGACGCCCAGGCCGGCGACGCGCAGGCCGTGGCCACGGCCCTCGGGATCCCCGTCACCTCCGTGCAGAAGTCGGCCGCGGCAACCAAGATCACGGTCCTGGTGGGCGCGGACTGGCGCGAGGGCAACGTCTACCCGCAGCAGGCGCCGCCCCAGGCCGGAGACGTCCCCGAGTCCGCGGACGTGCTCAATGGAACGGACACCAGCTGCATGGACATCTACAAGCCGTACCAGTGGTGAGCTGAGGGGCCGACACCCCCGAACGCCGAAAGGGGTGACCCGGTCCTCGTCGGACCGGGTCACCCCTTTCGTGTTGTACGGGGCTCAGAGCTCGGCGGCGTCCCGGCTCACCGACGGGCGGCGGCTCGCGATGACCTTGGCGGCGAGCGAGCGCGGGCTGGTCAGGAAGCCGTAGCCCCAGCACATGTGCATGGTCGCCAGGGCGACGGGGATCCGCAGCCGCGCCTTCAGCGACAGCCCCTTGCCGGCCGGTACGGAGCCGGCGGTGATCGCCGCGAGGTAGCCCGCCGGGATGACGAAGGCCCACGGGGTGACGGCCGCTCCGACGACCAGCCCTGCGGCGATCGCGCAGACGGCGGCCGGCGGGGCGAGGTAGCGCAGGTTGATGGAGCCCGAGTGGTAGCGGGCCACCACGTGGCGCCAGCGCCCGTAGTCCTTGTACTGCTTGGCGAGTGCCCGTACGGAGGGCCGCGGCCGGTACTGGACCTTCAGCTCCGGCGAGAACCAGATCAGCCCGCCGGCCTCGCGGATGCGGAAGTTCAGCTCCCAGTCCTGGGCGCGGATGAACTCCACGTTGTACCCGCCGGCGGCCTCCAGGGCCTCCCGCCGGAACACGCCGAGGTAGACGGTGTCGGCGGGGCCGGCCTTGCCACCGGTGTGGAAGGCGGCGTTGCCGACGCCGATGCGCGAGGTCATCGCGGCGGCGACGGCGTCCTCCCAGGCGTTCTCGCCCTCGGCGTGCATGATGCCGCCGACGTTCTGCGCGCCGGTCTCCTCCAGGAGGCGGACCGCGGTGGCGATGTAGTTCGGGGAGAGCATGCCGTGGCCGTCCACGCGGACGACGATCGGGTGGCGCGAGGCCTGGATGGCCGCGTTGAGGGCGGCGGGGGTGCGGCCGGTGGGGTTCGGGACGGTCTGGACCCGGGCGCGTTCGTTGGACGCGGTTTCCCGAACCAGCTCGGCGGCGATCTCGTCGGTCCGGTCCTTGGACGGACCGAGGGCGATCACCACTTCCATTTCACCCCCGTACTCCTGTCCGAGGATGTGGTGGACCGAGTCGCGCAGATGGCGCTCCTCGTCGAGTACCGGCATGATCACCGAGACTGCGGGCTGCTGGGCGGGCATGTGGTCCTTCAAGGTCGGGTATCGGTGTCACGTTACCGCGTACGGGGGAACCCGGTGCGCGCCGGATGAGCAGTACGGACAGCGGCTGATCGTATGGACCTACTGTTCTGACGAATCTGCCGAACGTGCGAGGTGTCCCCCGTGCCCCAGCCGCACCGTCCCACCCGACCCGCCCTGCCCGCCCGGTCCGCCCGGCCGTCGCAGCGCGCGCCGCGGCCAGGCGGTCCGGCCGGGCCCCGGGCGGGCGGGAAGCGGCCGGCGGACAGACCCCGCTGGGGGGTCCGGCTCGCGGCGGGGCTGTCGGTGCTCGTCCTGGGCTCGGGAGCCCTCGGGCACGCCGTGATGACCGGGCTGGACACCGGGATCCAGCGCGTGGACCCCTTCAAGGACATGAAGAACCGCCCGCAGGCCGGGCACGGGGTGAACTTCCTGCTCGTCGGCACCGACGGCCGCGACAAGATCACCGCCGAGGAGAAGCGCGAGTACCGCCTGGGCGGCGCGCCCTGCCACTGCACCGACACCGTCATGCTGGTCCACCTCTCGGCGGACCGGGCACGGGCCAGTGTGGTCAGCCTCCCCCGCGACAGCTTCGTGGAGCTGCCCGAGCACGTGGACGGCTCCAGCGGCAAACCGCACGGGGCCCACCCCGTGAAGCTCAACGCCGCCTACGCCGAGGGCGGGCCCCAGCTGACCGTGCGCACCGTCGAGAACATGACCCGCGTGAAGATCGACCACTACCTGGAGGTCGACTTCACCAGCTTCATGAAGACGGTCGACGCCATGGGCGGCGTGGAGATCTGCACCGCCAAGACCATGCACGACCCCAACACGGGCCTCGACCTGCTCCCCGGCACCCACCGGCTCAGCGGCGGCCAGGCCCTGCAGTACGTGCGCTCGCGCCATGTCGACGGGGCCTCGGACCTGGGCCGGATGCAGCGTCAGCAGCGGTTCATCGCCGCCCTGATCAAGCAGGCCACCGGGGGCGGGGTGCTGCTCAACCCCGTGAAGTTCAAGCAGGTCAGCTCCACCCTGCTGAGCTCGGTCCGGGCCGACAAGGGCTTCGGCTCGGAGCAGATGCTGGCGCTCGGGCAGGCGATGCGCGATTTCACCCCGTCCTCCTCGGAGTTCGCCTCCGTGCCCGTCGGCAACCCCTCCTTCCCGGTCAAGGGCATCGGCTCCACCGTGAAATGGGACGAGGGGAAGGCCGCGAAGCTCTTCCAGGCGCTGCGCGAGGACCGGCCGATGGCCCCGCCCGCGGCCCCCGCCGCCGGCAAGCCGGTGCGGCGGCAGCCCGCGGTGCCGGTGGACGTGCCCCCGGGGCAGGTCCGGGTCCAGGTGGAGAACGGCACCCGGATCGACGGGCTGGGCACCCGGGTGGACTCGGCGCTGCGCGCCACCGGCTTCGACACCACCCGGGCTCCGGGCAACGGCGCGAGCCGGGACGTCAAGCGCACGGTGATCACGTACGACCCGCGCTGGGACCGGTCGGCCCGTACGGTGTCCACCGCGCTGCCCGGCAGTGAGATGCGGGCCGTGCGGGGGCAGGGGCGGACCGTCGTGGTGATCGCGGGCGCCGACTACCGCAAGGTGGTGGCGGTGCGCGCGGAGGATCCGTACCAGGGCGAGTTCGGTGTGGTCACCGGTGACCAGGTGGTCTGCGGCGGCTCCTGACCGGAGCCGCTAGGGGCCACCGGAGCCGCTACGGGCCACCGGAGCCGGTACGGACCGCCGGGCCGCGGACGGACCGGTGGGCGGGCGCGCGGCCCGGAGGCGGGACGCCCGCAGGCCCTCAGCCGAACCAGCCGTCCGCGTGGGCCTGCTCCAGGGCCCCGAAGAAGGCGTCCGCCACCTTCGCGTACCCGCTGTCGTTCGGGTGCAGGCCGTCGTTGAGCTCGGCCGGCCGGGAGGCGTCGGCCCGCTCCAGGGGCATCAGCCAGGGGGCCTTGACGAACCTGAAGTGCCTGCCCGCCGCCTGCTGCTCCCCCTCCATCCGCTTGAGCCGCTGGTTGTACGTGCCGATCTGCGCGGTGAGGCCCTGGCGCCTGGACCCGGGGGTCGTGGGGACCACGCCCTGCATGATGACGGTGATCCCGGGGCGCAGGGCGAAGATCCGGTCCACCAGGTCCGCGGCCTGATCCGCCGCGAGTTCCGGGTCGTCGCCCAGGTTCAGGTCGTTGAGACCGACCGAGAGCAGGACCACGTCCGGCCTGTAGGTCTTGATCCACCGGTCCACCCCGGCACGGATCCGGTCGATGGTGTAGCCGGGGTGGCCCTCGTGCTGGTTGTCGGCCATGGGGCCGCGCTCCTGGGAGCCCACGAAGTCGACGGTGTACCCGGACCGGCCGGAGATCAGGAGCTGCAGCGGCAGCCGGTAGCCGACGCGCTGGGCGCTTCCCGAGCCGGCGACCGTCGAGTCGCCGAGGGGCATGACGCGGATCTGCGGCGGCGGCTCCGTGCCGGAGGGCTGCGGGGAGGCTTGCGGGGATGCTTCGCCGGCGGCGCGGTCCTTCGGGGAGGCCGCCGTCAGCATCGTCGGGACCGTCGCGGCGAGGCCTGTGAGGCCCGCGAGGCCGGCAAGGCCGGCGAGTATGGCCGAGCGGCGTTTCATGGTGCCTTCCAGGGGGCGCGGGGTGGCAGGTCCGGGCGGACTTGCTCACCCTGACACGTGTACCTGTGGGGATACGGGCCCGGGTACCGGTACGGGTACGGGCGCGGGTGCGGGCGCACTAGACGTCGGCGTCCAGCCCCTGCGCGGACCGCTCTTCCCGCAGGTCGCGGATGGCCTGGCGGCGGGCGAGCCGGTGGGTGCGGCGGATCTGGGCTTCCTGGTAGCGCCGCTCGTCCCGCTCGGTCTCCCGGATCACCTGCGGGACCTCGCGGGGCTTGCCGTCGGCGTCGACCGCGGTGAAGACGAGGTAGGCGCTGCCGACCTGGGTGGCGGGGGTGGACTCGTTCCACCGCTCCGCGAGGACGCGTACGCCGATCTCCATGGAGGAGCGGCCGGTCCAGTTGCACTGGGCCTTGACGTGGACGAGGTCGCCGACCCGGACGGGGGCCAGGAAGGCCATCTCGTCCATGGAGGCGGTGACGGCCGGGCCCCCGGAGTGGCGGCCGGCCACGGCTCCCGCCGCGTCGTCCACCAGCTTCATGATCACTCCGCCGTGCACCGTCCCCAGGAGGTTGGTGTCGTTGGCGGTCATGATGTGGCTCAGGGTGGTGCGGGAAGCCGAGATCGGCTTCCCCGCAAGCTCGCCCGGTATCTCTGTCATGGGGACAGCTTAAGTGCGGCCCGCGGGCATCGACTCTGCAACAGCACCGGTACGAACAGCCGCCGGGGGTGTTCGGCGACCCTCCCTGCCAGGCATTCTTGGGCACATGAGTGACTGGGACGGGTGGAGCGGTGAGCAGGACCAGCGTGGCCGCCGCGATGACGGGTACGGCCGCGGCAGCGGCCAGGCGGAGCCGGAAGGCGCACGGCGGATGAGGCACGTCCAGCGGCCCGGCCCCGGCCCCCAGGCGTCCCGGCAGCAGCCGGTGCAGCCCCAGCAGCCCCCGCGCCGCCCGGTCCAGCCGCCGGCCGGCGCCCCTTACGTGCCTCCGCAGCAGGACGGCTCGTACAGCGACGGCAGCTACGACAGCGGCTACAACACCGGCCAGGTCTACGGCGGCGGCCAGCCGCCCGGCGGGCCGCGCGGGCACGGAGCGGGTGGCCCCGGCGGCCCGGCCGGGCCTGCGGGACCGGCCCCGGACTGGCGGCGGCGGATCAAGATCGGCTCGATCGTGCTGGTCTCGGGCCTGCTCGTGACGGGCATCGGCACGTACTTCTGGGCCGACTCCAACGTGCGCCGCGAGGTCGACCTCTCCAAGGTCATCGAGCGCCCGAAGGAGGGCGACTGCACGACCTACCTGATCGTGGGCTCCGACAGCCGTGAGGGCATGTCCGCCGAGGACAAGAAGAAGCTCCACACCGGCTCGGCCGAGGGCAAGCGCACCGACTCGATGATGATCCTCGCCAAGTGCTCCAGCGGGAACACGATGATCTCCCTGCCGCGCGACTCCGACGTGGAGATCCCGTCCTTCGTCGGCTCTGAGTCGGGCAAGAAGTGGGAGGGCAAGGGCAAGCGGACCAAGCTGAACGCCGCGTACGCCCAGGACGGCCCGGAGCTGCTGGTGCGGACGGTGGAGTTCAACACCGGCCTGCGCATCGACCACTACGCGGAGATCGGCTTCGCCGGCTTCGCGAACATCGTGGACGCGCTGGGCGGGGTGGAGCTGAACATCGAGAAGGGGTTCAAGGACGAGAAGTCCGGGGCCGACTTCAAGGCGGGCACCCAGACGCTGAACGGCGAGCAGTCGCTGGCCTACGTACGGACCCGCTACGCCTTCGCCGAGTCGGACCTCCAGCGGACCAAGAACCAGCAGAAGTTCCTGTCGGCGCTGGCGAGCCAGGCGGCGACCCCGACGACGATCCTGAACCCGTTCGCGCTGTACCCGGTGCTGGGCGCGGGTCTGGACACGCTGATCGTGGACAAGGACATGGGGCTGTACGACATGGGGTCGATGTTCTTCGCGATGAAGGGCATCAGCGGCGGTGACGGCGTGTCCATGAACATGCCGATCTCCGGTCAGCGCGGCGGCAACCTCGTCTGGGACAAGGCGAAGGTGCAGCAGCTGGTGCAGCAGATCCAGAAGGACGAGAAGGTCACCGTCCGCGGGAACTGATCACGAGGCCGGGCGCCCCTGGGCGGGGCGCCCGTCCGGCTCAGGCGTCGGAGGAGAACCGGATCGCCGCGTCGGGCAGCCGCGCCCCGCACCAGACCCGGGCGCCGGCGCGGAGCTCGTTGTCGGCCCCCACTTCGGCTGCGTCACCGATGACGGCGGCGTCCAGTACGGTCCGCGCGCCCACCGAGGCGCCGGCGCCGATCAGGCTGGCGGACACCTGCGCGTCGGGGCCGACGACCGCGTCCGCCAGCACGATGGAGCCCTGGACGACCGCACCCGCCTCGATGCGGGCTCCGGCGCCCACGACGGTGCCCCCCGACAGCTTGGCCCCGGCCGCCACGTGGGCTCCGGGCAGGACGAGGGACTCGCCGCGGCGTCCGGGGACGGCCGGGGAGGGGACGACGCCGCGGACCAGGTCGGCGGAGGCCTGGATGATCGCCTCCGGCTTGCCGAGGTCCATCCAGTACGTGTTCTCGGTGACCCCGTGCAAGGTGGCCCCGGAGGCGAGCAGACCGGGGAAGGTCTCGCGCTCCACGGAGACGGACCGGCCGGCCGGGATGGTGTCGATCACGCTGCGCCGGAAGACGTAGCAGCCGGCGTTGATCTGGTCGGTGATGATCTCCTCGGGCGTCTGCGGCTTCTCGGTGAAGGCCAGCACCCGCCCGTGGGCGTCGGTGGGGACCAGGCCGAAGGCGCGCGGGTCGTCGACCCGGACCAGGTGCAGGGAGACGTCGGCGTCGGCCGCCTTGTGCGATTCGACGAGCCCGGCGATGTCCAGGCCGGTGAGGATGTCCCCGTTGAAGACCAGCACCGAGGAGTCCGGGCCGCCGGTGAGCAGCCGCGCCGCGTTGCGGATGGCGCCGCCGGTGCCCAGCGGCTCGTCCTCGACCACGTACTCCAGGTGGACGCCGAAGTCGGATCCGTCCCCGAAGTAGGGCTCGAAGACCTCGGCGAGGTAGCAGGTGGCCATCACGATGTGCGTGACGCCGGCGGCGGCGGCGCGGGCTATCTGGTGGGCGAGGAAGGGAACACCTGCCGTGTGGACCATCGGCTTCGGCGTGTTCACCGTGACGGGGCGCAGCCGCGTCCCCTGTCCGCCGACCAGCAGGATCGCTTCCGTCATTTGCGTTCTCCCCAACCGGTTCCGGCGTACGAAGGTCCAAATTTAGCCCATCCGGGGGATCCCCAGGGGGCTGGTGTCCGATGTGTGCGGTCGTCTTCGCCGCAGGCCAGGGCCTCAGGCGGTGAACGGGTTGGCGTGGCCGGGCAACTGCTGCCCCGGGCGCAGGAATCGCCGGGCGCCCCGTTCGTCGCGCACCTCGTGGAACCCGGCGGCCGTCAGCCGCCGTGCGATCTTCGCGCGGCGGATCACACCCACCTGGAACGCCACGGTGGCGAGCAGCGCAACCAGCCCGCCGGAGAGGAACGCCTCGAACGGCGACTTGTCGTCGAGGAGCATGAGGAAGGGCAGGACCGCGCAGAGGAGGTAGCACACCACCTTCTGGCGCCGGTCTCCGACGTACATGGCCATGACGTCGAAGGTGACGAGGTCCTTGAGCACGGCCACGGAGTCGGCCACCTCGGGTAGCGGCTTCAGCGACCCCTGCGCCAGCCCCGGCACCGTCCCGCCGTTGCCCGCCCGCGGATGGGCGGTGATGGTGGCCGCCTCGCGGACGCGCGCCTCGGGCCGCGGGTCCCGGTACATGCGGACCTGGACGAGCGAGTTCTTGAAGCCGGTCCTGTACGCCGAGCCGTACGTGTAGCCGTACTGCTCCGCCACGTGCGCCAGGGCGGCCGCCTTCTGCGCGGTGCCCTGCGGGGCGATCTCGACGACGTCCTGCTGGCGGGCGATCTGCTGGAGCATCCCTGCCATGTGACGTTCTACGGACATCCTGTTCCCCGCCCCCTGCGACCCCGCCCCCGCAACCCCGTGCCCGGGGCCGACCGGCGCACAGCCTAGGGGGTGCGCCGCCGGCCGGACCACGCGAGGTCCCCCGACCAGGGATCGGGGGACCTCGCGTCCGGCGGGGTCAGGCCCTTACGGCAGGTTCCTTGCCATCACGATCCGCTGAACCTGATTCGTGCCTTCATAAATCTGCGTGATCTTCGCGTCGCGCATCATGCGCTCCACCGGGTAGTCACGGGTGTAGCCGTAACCGCCGAGGAGCTGGACCGCGTCCGTGGTGACCTCCATGGCCACGTCGGAGGCGAAGCACTTGGCCGCGGCGCCGAAGAACGTGAGGTCCTCGTGCGGGCCGCCGCCGGAGACGCGCTCCGAGCGGGCCGCGGCCGAGTAGGTCAGCTGGCGGGCGGCCTCGATCTTCATGGCCATGTCCGCGAGCATGAACTGCACGCCCTGGAAGTCGCCGATCGGCTTGCCGAACTGCTTGCGCTCCTGGACGTAGCCCTTGGCGTAGTCCAGGGCGCCCTGGGCGATGCCCAGTGCCTGGGCGGCGATGGTGATGCGGGTGTGGTCGAGGGTCTTCATCGCGGTGGCGAATCCGGTGCCCTCGGCGCCGATCATGCGGTCGGCGGGGATCCGGACGTTGTCGAGGTAGACCTCGCGCGTCGGGGAGCCCTTGATGCCGAGCTTCTTCTCCGGGGCGCCGAAGGAGACGCCCTCGTCGGACTTCTCGACGACGAAGGCGCTGATGCCCTTGGAGCGCTTCTCCGGGTCGGTGACGGCCATGACCGTGTAGTACTCGGAGACGCCGGCGTTGGTGATCCAGCGCTTGACTCCGTTGAGCACCCAGAAGTCCCCGTCGCGCACGGCGCGGGTCTTCATGCCCGCGGCGTCCGAGCCCGCGTCGGGCTCGGAGAGGGCGTACGAGAACATCGCGTCGCCCTTGGCCAGCGGGCCGAGGTACTTGGCCTTGAGCTCCTCGGATCCGGAGAGGATCACCGGGAGCGAGCCGAGCTTGTTGACCGCCGGGATGAGGGAGGAGGACGCGCAGACGCGGGCCACCTCCTCGATCACGATCACGGTGGCGAGGGCGTCGGCGCCCGCGCCGCCGTAGGTCTCGGGCACGTGGACGGCGTGCAGGTCGCTGGCGACGAGGGCGTCCAGGGCCTCCTGCGGAAAGCGGGACTCCTCGTCGACCGCGGCGGCGAAGGGCATGATCTTCGCCTCGGCGAGCGCGCGGACGGACTCGCGGAGCATGTCGTGCTCCTCGGCCGGGCGGTACAGGTCGAAGTCGGCAGAACCCGCCAAGATCTCTCACTCCCCAGGTGGTGCGTGGTGTTAACTACCGTTAAGTAGCCCAAGCTTAGTGTCCGTCCGCCGACCGCGACACGGGCGTCGCACGTGAGTTGCATGACAGCGGGGCCCGGGCGCGGCTCCGGGCGGGCGGAAACGGGCCGGCTGCCGGCCCGCGGACGGGTGAGCGCCGGGCGGAGGACGGGTGACGGACGGGTGACGGACGCCGGAATGCATCCCCGGCCACCGGCCCGACTATGCTCGGTTGCCGCGAACGGCCCAGCACCTCCAGGAGCACTCATGGCCCCCCTCAAGATCACTGTGATCGGCACCGGATACCTCGGCGCCACGCACGCCGCGGCAATGGCCGAGCTGGGGTTCGAGGTGCTCGGACTGGACGTGGTGCCGGAAAAGATCGCCATGCTCGCCGCCGGGCGCGTGCCCATGTACGAGCCCGGACTGGAGGAACTGCTGGCCGCGCACGTGGCCGGACTGCCGGGCTCCACGGGCCGGCTGCGCTTCACCACCTCCTGGGAGGAGGTCGGCGCCTTCGGCGACGTCCACTTCGTCTGCGTGAACACCCCGCAGAAGCACGGCGAGTACGCCTGCGACATGAGTTACGTCGACTCCGCCATGGAATCGCTCGCCCCGCACCTGACCCGGCCCGCCCTGGTCGTCGGCAAGTCCACCGTGCCCGTCGGCTCCGCCGAGCGCCTCGCCGCGAAGCTGACCGCGCTCGCCCCGGCCGGCGAGGAGATCGAGCTCGCCTGGAACCCGGAGTTCCTGCGCGAGGGCTTCGCCGTCCAGGACACCCTGCACCCGGACCGGATCGTCATCGGGGTCGACGGCGAACGCGCCGAGAAGGTCCTGCGGGAGGTCTACGCGACCCCCATGGGCGAGGGCACCCCGCTGGTCGTCACCGACTTCCCCACCGCTGAACTCGTCAAGACCGCCGCCAACTCCTTCCTCGCCACGAAGATCTCCTTCATCAACGCGATGGCCGAGGTCTGCGAGGCCGCCGGCGGTGACGTGGCGAAGCTGGCCGAGGCCATCGGCCACGACGAGCGCATCGGGAAGAAGTTCCTGCGCGCCGGCATCGGTTTCGGCGGGGGCTGCCTGCCCAAGGACATCCGCGCGTTCATGGCGCGGGCCGGCGAGCTCGGCGCCGACCAGGCCCTGACCTTCCTGCGCGAGGTCGACTCCATCAACATGCGCCGCCGCGGCCACATGGTCGAGCTGGCCCGCGACGCCGTCGGCGGCTCCTTCCTCGGCAAGCGCGTCGCCGTCCTCGGCGCCACCTTCAAGCCGGACTCCGACGACGTCCGCGACTCCCCCGCGCTGAACGTGGCCGGCCAGATCCACCTCCAGGGCGGCCAGGTCACGGTCTACGACCCCAAGGGCATGGACAACGCCCGCCGCGTCTTCCCCACCCTCGGGTACGCCGACACCGCCCTGGACGCCGCCCGCGGCGCCGAGGTCGTCCTGCACCTCACCGAGTGGCGGGAGTTCCGCGACCTGGACCCCGCCGCCCTCGGCGAGGTCGTCACCGACCGGCTCGTCCTCGACGGCCGCAACGCCCTCGACCCCGAGCTGTGGCGCGCGGCCGGCTGGACCTACCGCGCGATGGGCCGCCCGCGCGCCTGACGGCCGCGCCCGCACGCCCGCGCCCGACCACCGCATCCGACCAGCACGCCCGGCCACCGCGCCCGCCCCGGCGACCCTTGATCGATTTCGTTGCGGAATACACGGTTTCACATCTCGTCACCGGATCGTTGGCGAGAGCAGCCGGGGCCACACACCGTGGATCGCTAGACTCACGGCCGATGACCAGTACGAGCAGGACCATCGATTCCGCACTCCGGGGGCGCTCCGGCCGCCTGGCCATGGCGGGCTTCTGGCTGGCCACCCGGACCCTGATGGTGGTCCTCCTGGTGGTGAACCTGCACGGCACCTCCTCGGTGCGCGTGGAGATCACCCAGACCTACAACAACTGGTACGACGTCCTCGTCACGGGGACCATGCCGCACGACGACGTCATGTGGCAGTACCCGCCGGCCGCGGCGGCCATCTTCCTGTCGCCCGACCTGCTCCCCTTCCTCAGCTACTTCCAGGCCTTCGTCGCCCTGACCGTGATCTGCGACGCGCTGATCGCCGTCGGCCTGGTCCGCGCCGCCCGCCGCGCCGACGGCAGCCTGGCCGGCGCCGTGCTGTGGCTGACCACGCTGCCGCTGCTGCTGTCGCTGCCCTTCGGCCGCTACGACCTCCAGGTCACCCTGCTCGCCGTCGGCTCGCTGCTGTGCCTGCGCTTCCGCCGCAAGCTCGGCGGGGTCCTCGCCGGAGTCGGCGCCCTGGTCAAGGTCTGGCCGCTGCTCACGCTGATCGGCACCCCGCGCGGCCGCACCACCCGCGACGCCGTGGTCTCGGCCGTGGCGGCCGGGGCCGTCCTGCTCGCCGTGCTCGCGCTGTTCTTCCGCGACACCCTCGGCTTCCTGGGCAACCAGGGCAACCGCGGCATCCAGGTCGAGTCCCTCGGCGGCTCGGCCCTGATGCTCGGCAAGCTCGTCGGCGCCTGGTCCGGGAAGGTCGAGGTCCGCTACGGCGCCTACGAGTACCTCGGCCCGTACGTCTCCAGCGTCGCCCTGCTCTCCGTCGGCCTCACGGTCGTCGGGTTCGGCTGGCTGCTGCTGTGGCGGGTCAAGGCCCGGCGCTGGACGACCGCGACCCCGCTGGACGCCGCACTGTGCGCCATCCTCGTCTTCACCATCACCAGCCGCGTGCTCAGCCCGCAGTACCTGATCTGGCTGGTCGGCCTCGCGGCCGTCTGCCTGACCTGCAAGCACACCACGCAGCGCCCGGTGGCCTGGCTGATCGTGGCCTCCACCGCGCTCAGCACCGTGATCTACCCGCTGACCTACGGCTCGGAGATCCTCCCGGGCACCGGCTTGGGCACGTTCCTCCTGGTGCTCCGCAACGGCCTGCTGGGCTGGGCCGCCGTCTGGTCCTGCCTGCGCCTGTGGCGGGCGAGCGTGAGCCCCGTCCCCGGGACCGGGACCGGAGCCGTGAACGCGAACGGCGCCGAGACCGTCGTGGCCCCGGCGCCCAAGGCCGGCTCCGAGGTGCCGGCGCGCGTCTGACTCCCGCTCAGGACGCCCTACGGTGCTGCGCCGCGCGGGCGGTGAACTCCGCGTCGCGCACCACCCGCTGGGCGTTCCCCCAGGTCAGCAGTGCCAGATCGGTCTCCGGCCAGCCCCGCTCCAGCAGTTCCGCGATCAGCCGCGGATAGCCCGAGGGATCCGCCAGGCCCGCGGGCCGGGCCAGGCCCGGCTCGGCGCCGAAGCCGGCGCCCAGGCCCACGCAGTGGGGGCCCGCGACGGCTCGTACGTGATCCACGTGGTCCGCGACCGCGTGCAGGGAGTCCCCGGTCAGCGCGGTGTCGAAGCTGACCATCGCCAGGCCGTTCGCCGCGCGCAGCGCGAGCAGCACCTCGTCGGTCACGTTGTCCGGGTGCGGATTGAGGGCGGCCGCCCCGGTGTGCGAGATGATCACCGGCGCCTTGGAGGCCGCCGCGAGCTGGCAGGCCGGCGCGGGCGGGCAGCCCGTGAGGTCCAGCAGCATCGCCAGCCGGTTCATCTCCTTGACCACCTCGTGGCCGAAGGCGGTCAGTCCCCCCGTCGCCCAGGGGGCCCCGGCCGGCGCGAGGATCCGTACGCCCAGCGCGTGGAACGCGCGCAGCGTGCCCAGCGAGTCCGTCAGGGTGCGGCCGGGCACGGGTCCGAGGAAGGAGGCGATGCGGCCCCGGTTGCGGGCGTCCGCCAGGTCGTCGGCGGTCAGCGCGAGGCAGAGGCTGTCGGGGTAACGGCGCATCAGGGCCAGGGCCCCGTCGATCTGTTCGAGGGTGTCGGACACCACCTGGTCGGTGGCCTCGGCCTCGCGCGGCGTGAGCAGCGACCAGAACTGGGCGCCCACTCCCCCGGCCCGCAGCCGCGGGATGTCGGTGTCGACGCCCGTGTCCGAGGTCTCGATGTCGTGGTACGGACTCTCGCGCAGGGTCCAGACCAGGGTGTTGCAGCCATCCGCCACGGGATGGACGCTGAGCAGTGCGGAGGCCCGCTCCAGGGCGCCCGGGAGCAATGCGCCCGGGGGATCCTCGGCTCCTAGGGAGCCCGGGCCCACGGGGGTCACCGAGTTCGTGTGCGGTTCGTCCTGCAGGTCGGCCATGGCGTGCGCTCCGGTCTCGGCGGCTGTGTCGTTGCGAAAAGCAGCGGGAGAGAAGCAGGGAAGATGTTGCCACCGTGACATGTGGGACGCCGGAGGCGCCCGGCGGATGTGGCGTTCGGGTGTAACCAGCAGGTGTCCGCTGGTCACAGCCCGTGCGCCGGATCCGCCGGGCGGGGCCGGTCAGGGGGCGGCGGGCGCCGGCAGCACCGCGTTGGACGGGCCCCGGGAGGCCGACTGCTCGCGCGCCACCGCTTCGGCGTCGCGCAGCGTCCGTACCGCGTTCGACCAGGTCAGCTTGGCCAGGTCGGCCTTGGACCAGCGGCGTGCCAGCAGCTCGGCGACCAGGTTGGGGTACCCGGCCACGTCGTCCAGCCCGGCCGGGGTGAAGGCGGTGCCGTCGTAGTCCCCGCCGATGCCGATGTGGTCGACGCCGGCCACCTCGCGCATGTGGTCGAGGTGGTCGGCGACCGTGGCGGCCGTGGCCACCGGGCGCGGGCGCGCCTCCTCGAAGGCCCGGTGCAGGGCCATCGCCGCCGGAGTGGTGTCGAGGTGGTGGTGGCCGTGCGCGCGCAGGTTCTCGTCGGCGGCCAGGGTCCACTCCACGGCCGCCGGCAGGATGAACTTGGGCACGAAGGTGGCCATCGCGACCCCGCCGTTGGCCGGCAGCAGTGCCAGCACGTCGTCGGGGATGTTGCGCACGTGGTCGCAGACCGCCCGCGCCGAGGAGTGCGAGAAGACCACCGGCGCGGCCGTGACCGCGAGGGCGTCGCGCATCGTGGTCGCGGCGACGTGCGAGAGGTCGACGAGCATGCCGATCCGGTTCATCTCCCGGACGACCTCGCGGCCGAAATCGCTGAGACCGCCGTGCCGGGGCTCGTCGGTCGCGGAGTCCGCCCAGTCGATGGTGTCGTTGTGCGTGAGCGTCATGTACCGCACGCCGAGCTGGTGCAGGGCGCGCAGGGTGGCGAGCGAGTTGTTGATGGAGTGCCCGCCCTCGGCGCCCATCAGCGAGGCGATCCGGCCCTCGGCGCGCGCCGCCTCCATGTCGTCGGCCGTCAGGGCCCGCACCAGATCGCGCGGGTAACGGTCGATCAGCTGGGCGACGACGTCGATCTGCTCCAGGGTGGCGCTGACCGCGTCGTCCCCCGCGTAGTCGGAGCGCACGTAGACCGACCAGAACTGCGCACCGACCCCGCCGGCGCGCAGCCGGGGGATGTCGGTGTGCAGGTGGCCCTTCTGGTCGCGGCCGATGTCCCGCCGGTCCAGGTCGTAGCGCACGGTCTCGCGCAGGGCCCAGGGCAGGTCGTTGTGGCCGTCGACGACCGGGTGCTCGGCGAGCAGTTCGCGCGCGGCGTCCAGGTGCCGGGCGGCGCCCGTCCCGCCCGCCGTGCCCGCCGCGCTCACTTGCCGAATCCGAAGGAGTCCTGGCCGGCCACCTTGTTGCGCAGCCGCTTGCCCTTCTCGGTCGCCTGGTCGTTGAGGTCCTGCAGGAAGTCGTTCATCCGCGCGCGCAGCTCCGGGTCGTGCGCGGCCAGCATCCGTACGGCGAGCAGCCCGGCGTTGCGGGCGCCGGCGATCGAGACGGTGGCGACGGGGATTCCGGCCGGCATCTGCACGATCGACATCAGGGAGTCCATGCCGTCGAGGTACTTCAGCGGGACCGGTACGCCGATGACCGGCAGCGGGGTGACGGAGGCGAGCATGCCGGGCAGGTGGGCGGCGCCGCCCGCGCCCGCGATGATCGCCTTGAGGCCGCGCCCGTCGGCCCGCTCCCCGTACGCGATCATCTCGCGCGGCATCCGGTGCGCGGAGACCACGTCGACCTCGTAGGGGATCTCGAACTCGTCGAGGGCCTGGGCGGCGGCCTCCATGACGGGCCAGTCGGAGTCCGAGCCCATGACGATGCCGATGACGGGAGCTGCTGCGGAGGTGCTCATTCGGTGATCGTTCCTCTGAGGTAGCCGGCTGCGTGACGTGCGCGCTCCAGCACATCGTCAAGATCGTCGCCGTAGGTGTTGACGTGGCCGACCTTGCGGCCCTGTTTCACGTCCTTGCCGTACATGTGGATCTTCAGCTGGGGGTCGTGGGCCATGCAGTGCAGGTACGCCGCGTACATGTCGGGGTAGTCCCCGCCGAGCACGTTGGCCATGACCGTCCAGCGGGCGCGGGGGCGCGGGTCGCCGAGGGGGAGGTCCAGGACGGCCCGTACGTGGTTGGCGAACTGGGAGGTGATGGCACCGTCCTGGGTCCAGTGGCCGCTGTTGTGCGGGCGCATCGCCAGTTCGTTGACCAGGATCCGGCCGTCGGTGGTCTCGAAGAGCTCCACGGCCAGGTGGCCGGTCACGTCGAGCTCCATGGCGATGCGCAGGGCCAGGGCCTGGGCCTCGCCGGCGAGGGCCTCCGAGAGGTTCGGGGCGGGGGCGATGACCGTGTCGCACACCCCGTCCACCTGGATGGACTCCACGACCGGGTAGGACACGGCCTGGCCGTGCGGGGAGCGGACGATGTTGGCCGCGAGCTCGCGGACGAAGTCCACCTTCTCCTCGGCCAGGACCGGGACGCCCGCCTTGAACGGGGCCTCGGCGTCCGCCGGCGTACGGACGAACCACACGCCCTTTCCGTCGTACCCGCCGCGCACCGTCTTGAGGATGACGGGGAACCCGCCGACCTCTTCGGCGAAGGCCGCCGCGTCCGCCGGATCGCTCACGATCCGGTGGCGGGGGCTGGGCGCGCCGATCTCGTCGAGCTTGGCGCGCATCACCCCCTTGTCCGCGGCGTGCATCAACGCGTCGGGCCCCGGGCGGACGGGTACGCCGTCGGCTTCCAGGGCCCGCAGGTGCGCGATGGGCACGTGCTCGTGGTCGAAGGTGATCACGTCACAGCCGCGCGCGAAGGCGCGCAGGGTCTCCAGATCGCGATAGTCGCCGATGACGACGTCGCTCACGACCTGGGCCGCCGAGTCCTGTGGGGTGTCACTGAGGATCTTGAATCTGATGCCGAGGGGGATACCCGCCTCGTGGGTCATGCGGGCGAGCTGTCCGCCGCCGACCATGCCGACTACCGGGAACGTCACTCCTCCAGGGTATCCGGCGGTATTCCGCCATCCGGACGCGCATCGGGGTGTCCGTGGCCGGTACTCGGCACTGGGGGGTCACGGGTGTGCCGTGTGTCGCACGGTGTCCGAAGGCGCAGACGTACCGATGGGGCGACACTTAGCATGGGCGCGCGCAGTAAAACGTGTGACGCCTCATACGGGGGCCCCGAAGACAGGACTGAGCCTCATATGAGCAAGCCGGAGAGCGGATCCGTCCTCGACCGCGTGCGCGGGCTCGCGCGCGAGATCGCCAGGTTCGGGGCCGTCGGCGGGCTGGGAGTCCTGGTCAACCTGGGCGTCTTCAACCTGATCAGGCAGGTCACCGACCTCCAGGTGGTGCGCGCGAGCGTGATAGCCACCCTGGTGGCCATCGTCACGAACTACCTGGGCTTCCGCTACTTCGCCTACCGGGACCGGGCCGACCGGACCGGAGCGGGCCGCACCCGTGAGCTCGGGCTGTTCGTCGCCTTCAGCGCGATCGGGCTCGTGATCGAGAACGGCATCCTGTTCACGGCCACGTACGGCTTCCACTGGGACGGGCCGCTCGCCTCGAACTTCTTCAAGTTCACCGGCATCGGCATCGCCACCGTGTTCCGCTTCTGGTCCTATCGGACCTGGGTCTTCAAGGCCCTGCCCACGCCGGCCGCGGCCTCCCTGGTCGTCGAGCAGCGTGACGGCCATGCCCCGGCGGACGTGCAGGCGCCGGCGCGGACCCCGGAGACCGCCGCGAACTGAGGCCCCGGCCCGTACCCCCGGCGTCGCGACCGCCCTCAGCGGACCGTCTGCTCCGGTTCGGAGGGCGTCGGCGCGGTCCGGCTGAGGAAGAGGGCGAACACCGGCGGCCGGGTCTGGAGGAGCTCCAGGCGGCCGCCGTCGGCCTCCGCGAGGTCCCGGGCCACGGCGAGGCCGATGCCGGTGGAGTTGCGGCCGCTGATGGCCCGCTCGAAGATCCGGTTGCCGAGGTCGGGCGGGACGCCCGGCCCCTCGTCCGTGACCTCCAGTACGGCCTGGTTGCCGATCACGCGGGTCCGCAGGGCCACGGTGCCGCCGCCGTGCATGAGGGAGTTCTCCACGAGGGTCGCCAGGACCTGCGAGACGGCGCCCGGGGTGCCCACGGCGCGGATGCCGGTCTTCCCGGAGCGGACGACGGCCCTGCCTGCGCTGCGGTAGGCGGGGCGCCACTCCTCCAGCTGCTGTTTGACGACCTCGTCGAGGTCGAAGGGGACGGCGGAGCCCGTGCGCGGGTCCCTGGAGTTCGTCAGGAGCCGCTGGACCACGTCCGTGAGCCGTTCCACCTGGGTGAGGGCGATCGTCGCCTCCTCCCGTACGGTCTCCAGGTCGTCGGTGACGGTGATCTCCTCCAGCCGCATCGACAGGGCCGTCAGCGGGGTGCGCAGCTGGTGCGAGGCGTCCGCGGCCAGGCGCCGCTCGGCGGTGAGCATGCGGCCGATCCGCTCGGCGCTGGAGTCCAGTACGTCCGCGACCCGGTCCAGCTCGGGGACCCCGTACCGCTTGTGGCGGGGCCGCGGGTCGCCGGATCCCAGGCGCTCGGCCGTCTCGGCGAGGTCGGTCAGCGGGGAGGCCAGCCGGTTGGCCTGGCGTACGGCGAGCAGGACGGCCGCCACGACGGCGAGCAGGGCGACCGCGCCGACCACGGCCAGGGTGCGGCCGACCTCGCGGGTGACGGTGGAGCGGGACTCCTCGACGACCACGGTCTCGCCCTGCTCCCCGCGGGCGGTGCCCCGGATGACGCTGTCGGTGATGCGCGTGCCGATCTCGACGGGCTCCCGGCCGGGGATCGTGATCCGGGCGTACCGGCCGGGGTCGAGCTGTTCGGCGAGGGTGCCGGGGTCGACCTGCTTCTTCTCCAGGACGTCGCTCTCGACGATGCCCACCAGCCGCAGCGCCTCGGACTCGATGCGGTCCTGGGCGCTGCTGGTGATGGTGCGGGTCTCGACGATGACGAGGGAGACCCCGAAGACGGCGATGACCACGAGCACGACGGCGAGCGTGGAGTTGATCAGGCGGCGGCGCATGGCTCAGACAATGCCCTAGATATGCGGTCCGGGGTGGTTTCAGCTCTTCTCGAAGCGGAAGCCGACTCCACGGACGGTGGCGATGTAGCGGGGGTTGGCCGCGTCGTCGCCGAGCTTCTTGCGCAGCCAGGAGATGTGCATGTCGAGGGTCTTGGTGGAGGACCACCAAGTGGTGTCCCAGACCTCGCGCATCAGCTGGTCGCGGGTGACGACCCGGCCGGCGTCGCGGACGAGGACGCGCAGCAGGTCGAACTCCTTCGCCGTGAGCTGGAGCTCCTCCTCGCCCATCCAGGCGCGGTGCGATTCGACGTCGATGCGCACCCCGTGGGTGGCGGGCGCCTGGGAGGCCTCGTTGGCGCCGCGCCGCAGCAGGGCCCGGACGCGGGCGAGCAGCTCGGCGAGACGGAAGGGCTTGGTCACGTAGTCGTCGGCGCCGGCGTCCAGGCCCACGACCGTGTCGACCTCGTCGGCGCGGGCGGTCAGGACCAGGATCGGGAAGCCGTGGCCCTCGGCGCGCAGCCTTCGGGCGACCTCAAGACCGTCCATGCCCGGCAGGCCCAGGTCCAGGACGACGAGATCGATGCCGCCCTGCAGTCCCGCGTCCAGGGCGGTGGGGCCGTCCTCCCGGACCTCGACCTCGTACCCCTCCCGGCGCAGGGCGCGGGCCAGGGGTTCCGAGATGGATGCGTCGTCCTCGGCGAGCAGTACACGCGTCATGTGGGTGATGGTAGTCCGCGGCGGCGGAAAGAAGAGGCCCACGTGCAGACCCCTGTCTATCTGGGCTTATGAACGGCTAACGGCCTTCGAATGTACCCAGTTGGTTCCGCCACAACCTGTGATCCATATCTCAAGTACTTTCATATCCGCCGCTGTCGTGTCGTATGGTGTCGAGACGCCTGATGCACTACCTCCAAGAGACTTTCGAGCCAAACACAGCCGAAAGTCTCTATTTCTGTCCTGATCGGACGGGAAGTCTGGATAGGACTCACCCGTCCGGCCTCGATGACAGTGAATGACCTATGGGCCGGGCCCGCCGCGCGATGGTGCGCGAGCGGGCGTGGATCCCGGTTACGGATGTTCCTTCGCCCCCGCCGGGGCGAGACCCCCGGGCGTGGGGTGGGAGGTCCGCCGCCGGTACCGGCCACTCGTCCCGGGCGCAGTTCCGCTCACGAAGCGAAGCGTCCCGAGCAAGCAAGGATCGACCATGGCTTCCAGCCTGACGAAGGACTCGGCCGGTAACGCCACCGAGAAGACCTTCCTCGGCCACCCCAGCGGCCTCGCCTTCCTCTTCATGACGGAGATGTGGGAGCGCTACAGCTTCTACGGCATGCGCGCGCTGCTCGTGCTCTTCCTGGCCACCAACGTCGCCGACGGTGGTCTCGGGATGAACGACGCGACCGCGGTCGCGATCTACTCCGTCTACAACGCGATGGTCTACCTCCTCGCCCTCCCGGGCGGCTGGCTCGGTGACCGCGTGTGGGGTGCCCGCAAGGCCGTGGCCGTTGCCGGTGTCGTGATCATGACGGGTCACTTCCTGCTGGCGGTGCCCTCGTCCATCTCGTTCTTCATCGGCCTGGCGCTCATCGCCGCCGGTTCCGGTGTCCTCAAGGCCAACATCTCCACGATGGTCGGCCAGCTGTACACCGACAAGAACGACCCCCGCCGTGACGGCGGCTTCACGATCTTCTACATGGGCATCAACCTCGGTGCCTTCGTCGCGCCGCTGACCATCGGCTACGTCGGCCAGGAGGTCAACTGGCACCTCGGCTTCGCCATGGCCGGTGTCGGCATGGCCCTGGGCCTCGCCTTCTACTTCTTCGGCTTCCGCCACCTGAACCCGGTCTCGAACCAGGTTCCGAGCCCGCTGAGCGCCGCCGAGAAGTCCTCCGTCCTCAAGAAGGGCCTGATCTGGCTCGGCGTCGCCGTCGCCGCCTACGCGGTCATCGGCCTGGCCGGCATCTTCACGATCAACTACGCGCTGTGGCCGCTGACCATCGCCGGTCTGGTCCTCCCCGCCTGGGCGATCCTGCGCATCAAGCGCGACAAGGACCTCTCCACGGTCGAGCGCTCGCGCATGTCGGCGTACGTCTGGTTCTTCGCCGCCGCCGCGATCTTCTGGGCGATCTACGACCAGACCGGCTCCACGCTGGCGCTGTTCGCGAAGGACAGCACGGACAGCACGCTGTTCGGCTTCAACTTCCCGGAGAGCTGGTTCCAGTCCCTGAACCCGCTGTTCGTGATGGCGCTCGCGCCCCTCTTCGCGATGCTGTGGGTGGCGCTGGCCCGTCGCTCCAAGGAGCCCACCACCCTCGCGAAGTTCTCCTTCGCGCTGGTCATGATCGGCGTCTCCTTCGGCGTCATGATGATGGCCCAGGGCCTGGCCACCGGTGACACGAAGGTCAGCCCGATGTGGCTGGTCGGCGTGTACTTCATCCAGACCGTCGGTGAGCTCACCCTCTCCCCCGTCGGCCTGTCGCTGACCACCAAGCTGGCGCCGCAGAAGTACGCCTCGCAGATGATGGGCGTCTTCTTCCTCGCGGTCACCGCGGGCGACTCCACGATCGCTCTGCTCCAGCTGATCGGTGCCCCGACGGACACCCAGGGCTGGTTCGCCAGCCAGGGCGCGCTGGCGGTGCTCGCCGGTATCGCGATCTACATGTACCGCAAGAAGGTCCAGCCCCTCATGGGCGGCGTGCACTGACGCACCCCCCGACAGGGCGAACGGCCCGGCACACCGAAAGGTGTGCCGGGCCGTTCCTTCGTTCCGGGTGGGGCTTACCGCTGGCCGCGCAGGCGGCGCCACGGGGTGAAGGTGAAGACAGCCGCGCCGAGCAGCATGACCGTGCCGGCGACCAGGGCCAGGGCCTTGATGCCGCCGTCGTCCGAGGCTCCGGTCTGGGCGAGGCCGCCGGAGGTGGCGGCGCTGCCCGAGGTGCCGGAGGTGCCGGAGCCGCCGGGCTGGGCGGCGGTGTCCAGCGTGAGCGACACCGAGCTGGCCGTCGCGGCGCAGGGCACCACGATCGGGGCGGCGCCCGGGGCCATGACCACGTTGATCGTCAGCTTGTCCGGGGTCAGCGTGGTCTTGCCGGTCTTTCCGGGCTTGTAGGTGCCCTTCATGTCACTGAGGCTGACCGGTGCGCCCCCCTTGATCGGCTCGGGGTTGCCCGGGCCGCTGACCTTGACGATCCCGCTGTCGGCTCCGCCGAGCTTGATGTCCATCGAGGGCTGGAGGGCTCCCGCCGGAAGGTCCATGGGGCTGTTCATCACGCCCTTGGCGGTGGTGGCGGTCAGGTCGTAGGTGCCGCCGTTCTTCTTCGCGTTGATCGTCACCTTGCCCTTGAGCGGGCCTCCCTGGATAAAGGACCCGCAGTCGAAGGTGACGTCCACGGTCTGGCCCGGGAAGTCGGTCTGACCCCCGCCGGACGCGGAGGGCGAGGGGCTGGCGGGCGGCTGGCTCGTGGGCGGAGCCGTGGTGGGCGGCGGGGTGGTGGGGGGCTTGCTGGTGGGCGGCGGGCTGGTGGGGGGCGTGGTGCTGGGCGACGGGCCCGGGCCGCCCGAGCCGGTCACCTTGATCGTGGCCCCGACCGGGACGGTCGTCCCCTCCTTGGCCGTGCACACGGTGTCCGTGCTCATCACGTTGATCTTGTACGAGGCCGGGGTCAGGGTGACCGTGCCGGCCTTCGTCAGCTTGAGCTTCGCCTTCATGGGAGTGACCACCATCGGCGAGTTCTTGGGGATCGCCGGGTTCTCCGCCTTGCCCTGCACCGCCAGCTCGCCGGTGGCGTCCCCGCCCAGCTTGATCACCCCGGACGGGGTCACGGAGTTCGCCGCCAGATCCGTGTAGCCCGGGTTGTCCGAGGCCGCCTTGGTGGTCTTCCAGACCACCTCCACCTCATCGCCGACCTTGGCCTCGGCGGGCGTCACGGTGACCTCGGCCGTGGTCGTCCCCTCGATGTTGCTACCGATCGGTGGATCACACACGGTCGGGAACGAGATCTCGGCCGCGCCGGCCGGGGCAGCGGCCACCATCACCATGCCCGCGCCGCCGAGAAGCAGCGCGACCGCGGCCGCGCTCATCCTCCGTTGGGTGTTCACAGTTTTCCTTTCGTCGTCGGACTGTTCTCAGACGGTGCGGACGTCTGTGCTGCCTGTGGTGCGTCGGGTGGTGCTGCTGTCCCCGGCGCGCTGTCCGGGGTGAACCACGGCAGTACCGCCGTGGTGGTCTGTGGGGGTTCGGCCGCCGGGCCCGAGCGGGCCGGCGGTCCTCCTCGTACGGAGCCCCGCGCGGGCCCCCGCAGCGCCGGGATCTTGGGCAGCCGGGCGGTCACCGCCGCCGCCGGGTCGGGCTGCGGGCGGTGGCCGCGGTGGCGGCCGGACTCGCGCGGGCGGACCCTGTCGACGACGGCCATGCCGATCCGGAAGATCGCGGCCGGGACCACCAGGAGGAGCAGGCCCCAGAACAGCAGCACCCCGTACGGGCGGGCCACGCCCCAGGGCTGCGTGGCCAGCACCGTCTCCCCGTACTTGAGGGAGAGGGTGTAGTCGCCGTGGGCGCCGGCGGTCAGGGTGGCGTCGAGGGAGACCTCCGCCTTGCCGCCGGGCGGGATGGTGCCCTTCCAGCGGACCTCTTCCCAGGTCGGCGCGAACACCCCGTGGGCGGTGCCGAGCTGGAAGACCGGGTCCTTGACGGCCGCGGAGCCGAGATTGCCCACGGTGACCGTGAACTTCCGGCCGGGCGGGGCCCCGAACCAGGTCAGCACCCCGTCCTCCCCCTTGAGCTGGACCCCGGTGAGCAGGGCGAGCCGGGCCGTGCCGCCCTCGGCGGGCAGGTCGGCCACCGGGTGGTCGGTGATCTTCAGCGGGGCCGCGACGGTGGACTGGTCCCCGTTGACGGAGGTCACGTTGACCACGCAGGGGCAGGGCTTGGGCGGGGCCACCACCGGGAGCTGGGCGGAGAAGTGCCCGTCGTCGGCGACCGAGACGGCCACCCCGTCGGCGTTGGCGCAGCTGTTGGTGCCGCCGATCATGTTCTGCCCGCAGACCAGCAGCATCACCATGGTCTTGGCCGGCCAGCCCGTTCCGGTCACGGCTATCTCCGTGCCCTTGGCGGCCTCCTTGAGCGAGAGGGCCACGGCGGGTTTGGCCCCGTCGTCCGCGGTGGCCGGGGCCGCCGCGAACAGCGCCAGCGCGCACGCCAGCAGCCCCGCCGCCAGCCCCGCGCGTCCCGCCGCGGCCAGGGCCCTGACCTTGCCGCCGTGTCTCACACCGGCCTTGGCACTCACCTGGGTGCTCCCGTCAACTCGTGTTCCGGCGCTGGGGCTTCTTCGGGTACGGCGCTCCCGTGCGGCGCGGGCGCGGACCCCGGTCCAGACCTGCCGGACCAGATCCGCCGCTTGCGTTCGAGGAGCAGGGCGGCCGCCGCGACGGCCCCGAGGCCCAGCAGCCCGAGGCCGGTCGCGCCCGCGATCCCCCAGGGCACGAACCAGGCCGAGGTGCTCCCCGTGGCGCGGGCGCCGCCGGGGGCCGTCACGGTGAGGGTCAGGGCGACCCGGTCGAACACGGGCGCGCCCGGCCAGGGTTCGGTCAGCTCCACGCGCTGGCCGGGCAGCACCTCGACCGGCAGGGTGCGGGCGCTGCGGCCCGCGACCTTGCCGAGGGTTCCCTCGGCGCTGATGACCAGCTCGGGGGCGAGGGCCACGTTGCCGCGGTTGACCAGGGCGTACGCGACGCGCGCGGTCGCGCCCTTGCCCCGTACGGAGACGTCCTCGACCGTGAGCGCCGCCAGCGCCGGGCCGCCGACGCGCAAGTGGACCCGTACGCCCACCTCGCGGCCGGACTCGGTGGCGACGACGGCGGCCGGGTGGTCGCCGGGCGGGGAGCCGGGCGGCACGGTGACGGTGAAGGGGACCACGGCGCGGGTGCGCGCCGGGACCTTGACCGTGGTGCCCGCGCCGAAGCTGATCCAGAGGCCCGCGCCGATGGACTCTTTGGCCGAGCGCACCGCGAAGGCGCCGGCCGCCGTGTTGTAGGCGTCGGCTCCCCGCAGGGTGACGGTGTGCTCCCGGTCGCTGGTGTTGACCAGGGCGAGGCGGTCCTCCAGCACCGTGCCGGAGGGACCCGAGAGGTAGAAGTACGGGCGGGCCCCGGCCTTCGCCGCCGCCGGCGCAGTCCCGGCGGCGGGCTCGGCGGTCCAGCCGGGCCCGTCGGCGGCGGCCGGGGCCGCCATCGCGCAGGAGAGCACGGCGGTGACCACGGCGGCGACGGCGGCGAGGAGGAACCCGCCGGGCCTTCGGGGCGAGGGGAGCACGGGCATGACCGGGTGCGCTCCGTTCAGGACCCGGCCCGCTGGCCGCGCCGGGTCAGCCAGAGCACGCCTGCGGCGCCGGAGAGGATCACGGTGGCGCCGAGGGTTCCGAGGGCTATGGCGGAGTCCTCGGGGCCGGTCTGCGGGAGGCTGTCCCCGGTGGAGCCGGTCGAACCGGTGGCGCTGCCGCCGGCGGCCGTCACGTCGAGTTCGAGTGACGGCTTGGGGCTGTTGCCCGCCGTGCAGGTGGTGGTCGTACCCATCGCCTTGATCGTGAGCACGCCCGCGGTGAGCGTCACCTTGCCGGACTTCTTGGGCGTGTACGTGCCCGACAGGTCGCTGATCTTGATGGGCGTATTGGCCGGAACGGCCTCGGAGTTGGGCGGACCGGAGACCGGTACCGACACCTTCTCCGCGCCGTCCAGCATGATCACGGCACTGGGCGTCATCGCACCCTTGCCGAGCTCGATGGGGCTGGAGGAGACGCCCTTCTGGAAGGACATCGTCAGCTTGTAGCCGTTGCCCTCCTTGACCCCCTTGATCTCGATCGGCGAGACCGCCGATTTGGGGCCGATGGGGGTCTTGCAGTCGTACTGGACGTCGACAACGGCCGCATGGGCTGCGGGGGCGGCCAGCAGTACCGCCGCCCCCGCCAGCGCGGAGGCCAGCGCGAGCGCGGTGGAACGTTTCCGGTCGGACACCTTCGTCTTCCCCTCGAACCTTGGGCCACAAGTTACTGACGGCACATCAGATTGGTGGCTCAAGGTAGCCCCGGGGCCTTACGGAGGGAAGACAAAGGACGGCGCCGTATCAACAGCCCGTCCATACGCCGCAGACCGCCCCCGGGGGCGGTCTGCGGCGTCCGGATTACGGCTGTTTCAGGCCGTCTTGCGGCCCTTCTGCCAGACGGCCGAGACCAGCGGAACGCCCGGCCGGTAGGCGAGGTGGACGTGGCTGGGGGCGTCGAGCAGGGCGAGGTCCGCGCGGGCGCCGGGGGTGAGGGTGCCGATGTCGGCGCGGCGCAGGGCGCGGGCGCCGCCGGCGGTGGCGGACCACAGGGCCTCGTCCGGGGTCATCCCCATGTCGCGGACGGCCAGCGCGATGCAGAACGGCATCGAACTCGTGTAGGAGGAGCCCGGGTTGCAGTCGGTCGACAGCGCCACGGTCACGCCCGCATCGAGGAGCCGGCGGGCATCGGGCCACTGCGCGCGGGTGGAGAACTCGGCGCCGGGCAGCAGCGTGGCGACGGTCGTCCCGGCCGCCTGGGCGAGGGCGTCCACGTCGGCGTCGGTGAGGTGGGTGCAGTGGTCGGCGGAGGCGGCCTCCAGCTCGACCGCGAGCTGTACGCCGGGTCCGTGGGAGAGCTGGTTGGCGTGGACGCGCGGGATCAGCCCGGCGGCGGCGCCGGCCGTGAGGATCGCCCGGGCCTGCTCCCCGTCGAAGGCGCCCTTCTCGCAGAACACGTCCACCCAGCGGGCGTACGGGGCGCAGGCGGTCAGCATCTCGCCGGTGACGAGGTCCACGTAGCCGGCCGGATCGTCGGCGTAGTCCGGGGAGACGATGTGCGCGCCGAGGTAGGTGACCTCCTCGGTGTGCGCGGAGGCGATGCGGAGCGCTCGTGCCTCGTCCTGGACCGTGAGGCCGTAGCCCGACTTGGTCTCGAAGGTGGTGGTGCCCTGGCGGCGGGCCTCGTGGAGGTGGCGCACCAGGTTCGCTTCGAGCGCGGCGTCGGAGGCGGCGCGGGTGGCGGCGACCGTGGTGCGGATGCCTCCGGCGGAGTAGCTGTGGCCGGACATGCGGGCGTTGAACTCGGCGGTGCGGTCGCCCGCGAAGACGAGGTGGGAGTGGGAGTCGACGAAGCCGGGGATCGCGGTGCGGCCCTCGGCGTCGTACGCCGTGTCCGCGGCGGGGGCCTTGTCGGCGGGGCCGACCCAGGCGATCTTGTCGTCCTCGATGACGACTGCGGCGTTCTCGATGAGGCCGAGGGGGGTGCCGTCGCCCAGGGCGGGGTCGTTGGTGACGAGGCTGCCGATGTTGGTGATGGCTGTGGTGGTCATGATTCCTCGGGGTCGTCGAGTTGTTGTTCCCCCACCCCGCCCCTTCCCGAAACTGGGGCCTGCGGCCCCGGCCCCCGCTGGGGGCACGGGCTGCGCCCGGCCCCCGTTCGGACGCTCCGCGCCCGGTGCGCTCAAACGCCGCGCGGGCTGAATGCGGCCTCGCCGGCGTTTGAGGCGCGGGGTCTGGGGCGGAGCCCCAGTTCGGGAAGGGGCGGGGTGGGGGAAGCGCCGCAGGCAGGGGGGTCAGGAGCGGAGGGCTGCGATGGTCGATGCCAAGGCCGACGGGACGTCCTCGACCAGAGTGTGGGCGCCGTCGCGGACGATGTGGCGGCCGGCCACGACCGTGTGGCGGACATCGGCGGCGGAGGCCGCGAAGACCGCCGTCTCCGCTCCGAGGCGGGGCAGCGGTCCCGCCGTACGGACGGAGTCCAGCGCGATCGTGGTGAAGTCCGCCAGCGCCCCCGCCTCCAGGCGGCCGGAATCGGACCAGCCGAGGGCCGCGTGGCCATCCGCCGTAGCGGCCGTGAGCAGGGCGTTCGCCGTCCAGTGGCCCCGCGTACGGCTGCTCAGGCGCTCGTTGAGTTCCATCGCCCGCGCCTCTTCGAGCAGGTCGATCACCGCATGGCTGTCGCTGCCCAGCGAGAGCGGACTGCCCGCGCGCTGGAGGCGTACGGCCGGCCCGATGCCGTCGGCGAGGTCGCGTTCGGTGGTGGGACACATGCAGGTGCCGGTGGTCGTGGAGCCCAGGAGGGCGATGTCCCCGTCGGTGAGGTGCGTGTTGTGCACGCCGGTGGTGCGCGGGCCGAGCACCCCGTGGTCGGCGAGCAGCTGCGTCGGGGTGCAGCCGTGGGCCGCCAGGCAGGCGTCGTTCTCGGCGGTCTGCTCCGAGAGGTGGACGTGGAGCGGGGCCCGGCGTTCGGACGCCCAGGCGGCGACGGTGGCGAGCTGCCCCGCCGGGACCGCGCGAACCGAGTGGATCGCGGCGCCGATCAGGGCGTGTTCGCGGGGCTTGAGGGCCGAGACCCGCTCGGCCCAGGCGTCCGCGGTGGAGTCGGAGAAGCGCAGCTGGTGGGGTTCGGGGGCCTTCCCGAACCCCGCCGACAGGTACGCCGTGTCGAGGAGCGTGATGCGGATGCCGGCCTCGGCGGCGGCCGCGATCAGGGCCTCGCCCATGGCGTTGGGGTCGGCGTACGGGGCTCCGCCCGGGGCGTGGTGGACGTAGTGGAACTCGCCCACCGACGTGATGCCGGCCAGCGCCATCTCGGCGTAGACGGCCCGCGCGAGCGCGAAGTAGCTGTCGGGGGTGAGGTTCTGGGCGACCTTGTACATGAAGTCGCGCCAGGTCCAGAAGGTGCCGCTGCCGACCTGCACGGTCGAGCGCAGGGCCCGGTGGAAGGCGTGGCTGTGCGCGTTGGCCAGGCCCGGGACGGTCAGGCCGCGCAGGACCTCGGCCCCCGGGGGCGGGGTCTCGGCCCCGGTCCGCAGGGCGGAGATCCGCCCGTCGTCGGATACGTCCAGGGCTACGCCCGGCTCGACATGGGTGCCGAGCCAGGCGTGCTCCAGCCAGTACGTCTTCAGCACGTGCCCCTTCACCTGCATGCGAGGCCTTCCAGTACGTCGGCGAGGGCGAGGACGCCCGCCACGCAGTCGTCCTCGGCGGCGAACTCCCGCGGGGAGTGGGAGACCCCGGTGGGATTGCGTACGAACAGCATGGCGGTCGGGACGGCCGCCGAGAGGATTCCGGCGTCGTGTCCCGCGCCCGTGCCGAGCACGGGGACGGCTCCGCCGAGGATCCGGTTCATCTCCTCGCGCAGGGCGTGCTCGAACTCGACGACGGGGGTGAAGGACTCCCGGACCACATCCAGGTCGATGCCCTCCTGGTCCGCGCGCTCGCGGGCCGCCTTCTCGATCGCGGTCACGACCGTGTCGAGGGTGGCCTGGTCGGCGGCGCGGGAGTCGAGCCAGCCGCGGACGAGGGAGGGGATGGCGTTGACCCCGTTCGGCTCGACGGAGATCTTCCCGAAGGTGGCCACGGCCCCGGCCAGGGCCGCCTCGGCGCGGGCCGCGAGCACGGTCTGCGCGTACGTCAGCATCGGGTCGCGGCGGTCGGCCAGCCGGGTGGTGCCGGCGTGGTTGGCCTCGCCCCGGAAGTCGAAGCGCCAGCGGCCGTGCGGCCAGATCGCGGAGGCGACGCCGACCCGGTCCCCGGACAGGTCCAGGGCCCGGCCCTGTTCCACGTGCAGTTCGACGAAGGCACCGATGCGGGCGAGGCGTTCGGGGTCGGCGCCGATGCCGGCCGGGTCGTATCCGGCCGCCTCCATCGCCTGCGGGAGGCTGATGCCGTCCGCGTCGCGGAGCTCGTACGCCTTCTCCTTGGTCAGCTGCCCGGCGGCCAGCCGGGAGCCGACGCAGGCGAGGCCGAAGCGGGCCCCTTCCTCGTCGCCGAAGTTGGTGATGGCCAGGGGCCTGGAGAACTCCGCTCCCCTCCTGCGGAGTTCGTCCAGGGCCGCGAAGGAGGACACCACCCCGAGGGGGCCGTCGAAGGCCCCGCCGTCGGGGACGGAGTCCAGGTGGGAGCCGGTGACGACGGCGTCACCGGGCAGGACGTCTTTGTATGTCTCAGTGCCGAGCCAGGCCCACTGGTTGCCGTTGCGGTCGGTCTCGTACGCGAGCCCGCGCGCCTCGGCCTGCGCCCGGAACCAGGTCCGGCAGTCGGCGTCGGCGCCGGTCCACGCGTAGCGGCGGTAGCCGCCGCTGCCCGCGTCCCGGCCGATGGGCCGGAGCTCGGCCCACATGGCGTGGAACGAGGCTCCGGCCGTGGCGTCCTCGCTCACGCGTCGTCGCCCTCGCGCATCGGGATGCGGACGCCCCGCTCGTCGGCGACCGTCTCGGCGATGTCGTAGCCGGCGTCGACGTGGCGGATGACGCCCATGCCCGGGTCGTTGGTGAGCACGCGGCGGATCTTCTCGCCCGCGAGCTTGGTGCCGTCGGCGACCGTGACCTGGCCCGCGTGGATGGAGCGGCCCATGCCGACGCCGCCGCCGTGGTGGATGGAGACCCAGGAGGCGCCGGAGGCCACGTTGACCATGGCGTTGAGCAGCGGCCAGTCGGCGATCGCGTCGGAGCCGTCGAGCATGGCCTCGGTCTCGCGGTACGGGGAGGCCACCGAGCCGCAGTCCAGGTGGTCGCGGCCGATGACGAGGGGGGCGGCGAGGGTGCCGTCGGCGACCATCTCGTTGAAGCGCTCGCCGGCCTTGTCGCGCTCGCCGTAGCCGAGCCAGCAGATGCGGGCGGGCAGTCCCTGGAAGTGGACGCGCTCGCCGGCCATCTTGATCCAGCGGTGCAGGGACTCGTTCTCGGGGAAGAGCTCCAGCATCGCCTTGTCGGTCTTGTGGATGTCCGAGGCCTCGCCGGACAGGGCCGCCCAGCGGAAGGGGCCCTTGCCCTCGCAGAAGAGGGGCCGGATGTAGGCGGGGACGAAGCCGGGGAAGGCGAAGGCGCGGTCGTAGCCGGCCAGCTGGGCCTCGCCGCGGATGGAGTTGCCGTAGTCGAAGACCTCGGCGCCCGCGTCCATGAAGCCGACCATGGCCTCGACGTGCGTGGCCATGGACTCGCGGGCGCGGGTGGTGAAGCCCGCCGGGTCCTTGGCCGCGTAGTCGGCCATGTCGTCGAAGTCGACGCCGACCGGCAGGTAGGCGAGCGGGTCGTGGGCGGAGGTCTGGTCCGTCACGATGTCGATCGGCGCGCCCTCGGCGAGCATCTGCGGGAGCAGGTCGGCGGCGTTGCCGAGCAGGCCGATGGAGAGCGGCTTGCGGGCGTCACGGGCCTCGACGGCGAGCTGGAGGGCGTGGCGCAGATTGTCGGCCTTGACATCGAGGTAGCGGTGCTCGATGCGACGGTCGATGGCGCGCGGGTCCACGTCGATACAGATGGCGACGCCGTCGTTCATCGTCACGGCGAGCGGCTGGGCGCCGCCCATGCCGCCGAGACCGGCGGTGAGGGTAATGGTGCCGGCCAGCGTCCCGTTGAACTTCTTGGCGGCGACGGCGGCGAAGGTCTCGTACGTCCCCTGGAGGATGCCCTGGGTGCCGATGTAGATCCACGAACCGGCCGTCATCTGGCCGTACATGGTCAGGCCCAGGTTCTCCAGGCGGCGGAACTCCTCCCAGTTGGCCCAGTCGCCGACCAGGTTGGAGTTCGCGAGCAGCACGCGCGGCGCCCACTCGTGGGTCTGCATCACGCCGACCGGGCGGCCGGACTGGACGAGCATCGTCTCGTCCTGCTTGAGGGTCTGGAGGGTGCGGACCATCGCGTCGTACGAGCGCCAGTCGCGGGCGGCCTTGCCGGTGCCGCCGTAGACGACGAGCTTGTCGGGGTGCTCGGCGACCTCGGGGTCGAGGTTGTTCTGGAGCATCCGCAGCGCGGCCTCCTGCTGCCATCCCAGGGTGCTCAGCTCGGTACCTCGCGCGGCACGTACGGGGCGGGGTCCTGACATGGCGGTGCCTCCTCCGTTGTTGGTCAATCTATTCACATCTTCACTCCCTGAATAGATTCAGTCAACAGCTGCGGGCGGACGCGCCGGATGATGGGATGACGGACATGGCAGTCGACGCACACGCGCACGCCGCCGGAGGCTCCGCCGAGGACGGCTCCGGGGTCACCTCCGAGCCCACCGCCGAGGACGCCGCCCGGCGACGGGACCTGGCCGTACGAGCCGCAGTGGAGCAAGGCCTGCTCGACGAGGACACGCCCCTCCTCTGCCTCCTCGACACGGCCGGCATCCGCGCCTCCGCCGCCGCCCTGACCGGCGCCTTCGCCCGGGCCCTCGCCCCCGGCACCCCCGTCCTGCACGCCTTCGCCGTCAAAGCGGCCCCGCTCGTCCCGGTGCTGCGGCTGCTCGCCGACGCCGGGCTCGGCTGCGAGGTGGCCAGCCCCGGCGAGCTGGCCCTGGCCCGCGCGGCCGGGATCGCGCCGGAACGCATCGTCCTCGACTCCCCCGCGAAGACGGCCGCCGAGCTGCGCGAAGCCCTCGCCCTGGGCGTCGCGCTGAACGCCGACAACCGCCAGGAGCTGGAACGCCTCGACGCGCTCCTCGCGACGACGGCCACCACTTCCCCGATCGGCCTACGCATCAACCCCCAAACCGGCGCCGGCACCATCGACGCCCTCTCCACCGCCACGGCCACCTCGAAGTTCGGCATCGCCCTGCGTGATCCGGGCGCGCGCGAGTGGCTCGTACGGGCCTACCTGGACCGGCCCTGGCTCACCCGGCTGCACACCCACTCGGGCTCCCAGGGGGTCCCGCTCCCACTGATCGCCGAAGGAGTACGGGAGCTCCACCTCCTGGCCGAGGAGATCAACGCGGCGGCCGGGCGGCGGCAGGTCGACACCCTGGACATCGGCGGCGGGCTCCCGGTGAACTTCACCTCGGACGCGGCCACCCCCACCTACGCGGAGTACGTGAGCGCGCTGCGCTCGGCCGTCCCCGGGCTCTTCTCGGGGGCGTACGGGCTGGTCACGGAGTTCGGGCGGTCCCTGACGGCCAAACACGGGCTGGTGCTGTCACGCGTCGAATACACGAAGACCACCGGCGGGCGGGCGATCGCGCTCACGCACGCGGGGGTCCAGCTGGCCACCCGCACGGTGTACGCCCCGGCGGCCTGGCCGCTGCGCATCCTCCCCTACTCCGCGAAGGGGGCTCCGCTGACGGGGCCCCTCGTCGCCCAGGACATCGCCGGGCCGGCGTGCTTCGCGGGTGACCTCCTTGCCGCCGCGCGGGAGCTGCCGCTGCTGGCCCCGGGGGACCTGGTCTGCGTGCCCGACACCGGGGCGTACGCCTTCACCGCGCACTACGGCTACAACAGCCTGCCCCGCCCACCGGTACACGGCTTCACGGTGACCCCCTCGGCCAAGGTCCACTTCACCCTGGCCCGCGCGGCCCAGCCCGTCTCCACCATCCCCCCGGAGGCAGGCGCAGCCACCCCGAACGCCCTCCTCTGACCCCCGGGCCCTAGCCCCCTGGAGCCCACCCGAGGCCCGCCCCGGGAGCCTGCCCCGGGAGCCCCACCCGGGCCCGACCCGGGAGCCCGACCCGGCAGCCCCACCCGGGCCCGACCCGGGGGCCCCACCCGGGGGCCCGACCCGGGGCCCGGCTCGGCAGCCCGGCCCTCCGGCCAGCCCCGGGGCCGAGCCCCGCGAACCCGCTGCGCGGGGCCAGTGGGCGAGTGCGGGTGGCGCGGCCCTGCGGGGCGAAGTCCCCTACCCGCCCTTCCACCGTTCCCCGGGCGCTGCCCGGACCCGCGCCTCAAACGCCGACGAGGCTGGGGGATGCCCCCGGGCGCTGCCCGACCCGGTCCTCAAACGCCGGACGGGCTGGGGGATACCCCCGGGCGCTGCCCGAACCCCGGTCCTCAAACGCCGGACGGGCTGGGGGATACCCCCGGGCGCTGCCCGGACCCGGTCCTCAAACGCCGGACGGGCTGAAAGCGGGGTCCCGGGCTGCGCCCGGACCCCTGGGGCTCCGCCCCAGACCCCGGTCCTCAAACGCCGGACGGCTGAAAAGACAAACCCCGGCGGAGCTGGAATGGCCCAGACGGCTGGAAGGATCCGGCTCCGGGCGGCTGAAAGTTCAACCCCCGGCGGGGCCGAAGCCGAAGGAGACGGGCCCGGCGGGGCCGAAGCCGAAGGGGACAGACCCGGCGGGGCCGAAGGAGACGGGCCCGGCGGGGCCCGAGTCGGAGGGGACAGACCCGGCGGGGCCCAAGTCGGAGGGGACAGACCCGGCGGGGCCCGAGTCGGAGGGGACAGACCCGGCGGGGCCCGAGTCGGAGGGGACAGACCCGGCGGGGCCGGAGTCGGAGGGGACGGGCCCGGCGGGGCGGGGACGGGGACGGGGTGGGGTGTTGGCCTGGACGTAGAGCGTGATTTGTGGCGCTGGAGCAACCCGCACCCTGTCGGAGTAGAGCAGAGGGCGCCTAAATCATGCAGTCCAGGCCGACACCCCACCCCGGCCCCGGCACCGACCCACCGCAGCCCGCCCCACATACACACAGACGCCCGCCACAACACAGCCCCGCCGGCGTTTGAGGCGAACCCCCGGCCCCGCCCGGGGATCACGGGGTGGACAGCGTCGCCTCCAGCACCGGGGTCAGCGCCCCGATCACCGCCTCCGGCGAGAGCGCCGTCATCGGGGGCAGCCGCAGCAGGTAGCGGGTCAGGGCCAGCCCCAGGAGCTGGGTGGAGACCAGGCCCGCCACCCGCAGCCCCCGCTCCACCCCGAGCGCCCCCGCCAGCGCCGGCGCGACCTGGGTCGCAAAAACCTCCCGCATGCGCGCCGCCGCCGCCTCATTGGTCACCGCGGAGCGCAACAGCACGAGCAGCGCATCATCCGCCGGATCACCTTCCCACCGCTCCACGAAGTGCCGCACCAGCACCTGCGCCAGCTCCCCCACCGCAACCCCCGACAGATCAGGCAGCCGCAGATCCACCGCAAGGGCCGCATCGAAGAGCCGCTCCTTGCTGCCGAAGTACCGCATCACCATCGAGGGGTCGATCCCCGCGTCCGCCGCGACGCCGCGGATCGTCGTCCGCTCGTACCCCTGCGCAGCGAACCGCTCCCGCGCCGCCCGCAGGATCGCCGCCTTGGTCTGCCCGCCCCGGGTCTCCCCCGCCACCCCTGCCACTCCGTCTCGCGTCATGCCAACAACCGTAGGCCAACAACCGTTGACATGCCACCTCCACCACCGCATCCTTAGGTCAACAGTCGTTGGCCAACACCCGTTGGCATCCAGGAGGAGAACAAAGATGTCGCTCCCCGCCACCACCCACGTCGCCATCGTCGGCGCCGGCCCCACCGGCCTCACCCTCGCCCTGACCCTCGCCGGGGCCGGCATCGACTTCGTCCTCCTGGACCGGCAGGCCGAGGGCGCCAACACCTCCCGCGCCGCCGTGGTCCACGCCCGCACCCTGGAGGTCCTCGACGAGCTCGACCCGGCCACCTGCGCCGAGCTGGTCCGGCGGGGCACGGCCGTCACCCGGTTCCGGATCCGCGACGGCGCCCGGCCGCTCGCCGCCGTCAGCTTCGACGGCCTGCCCACGGCCCACTCGTACGCCCTGATGGTTCCCCAGGACCAGACCGAGGCCGTGCTCCTCGGCCGGCTGCACGCCCTCGGACACGACGTCCACCGCCCGTACGAGGTCACCGCCGTCAGCCAGGACGCCGCCGGGGTCACCCTCACCACCGCCACCGGCGAGACCCTGCGCGCCGCCTACGCCGTCGGCGCCGACGGGATGCACAGCACGGTCCGCGAGGCCGCCGGGATCGGTTTCACCGGCAGCGCCTACGAGGAGTCCTTCGTCCTCGCCGACATCACGATGAACTGGACCCCGGGCCCCCGCGAGGTCTCCCTCACCTTCGCCGCCGCAGGTCTCACCGTGGTGGCCCCGCTCCCCGGAGGCCGCTACCGCGTGGTCGCCACCGTCGACGACGCCCCCGCCGAGCCCGGCCTGCCCTTCATCCAGGCCCTGCTGGACGCCCGCGCCCCCGCCCAGGCCACCGTCACCGAGGTCGTCTGGTCCTCGCGGTTCCGGGTCCACCACCGGGTCGCGGACCACTACCGCGCCGGCCGCCTGCTGCTCGCCGGCGACGCCGCGCACGTACACAGCCCGGCCGGCGGCCAGGGCATGAACACCGGCATCCAGGACGGCCACGCCCTGGGCCTCGCCCTCACCACAACCCTCACCACCGGAACCGGAACCGGACCCGGCACCGGCACCGGCACCGGCACCGGCACCGACGACGCCCTCGACGCCTACGAGGCCACCCGACGCCCCGTTGCCCTGCGCGTGGTCGCGCTGACCGACCGGATGACCCGGATCGCCACCACCCGGAACCCCGCCCTGCGCGCCGTACGCAACACCCTGCTCCCGCTCCTCGCCCGCATCCCGGCACTGAACAAGCGCCTGGCCACGGAGCTGGCGGAACTGAACTACCGCTAGGGCCGCCCCCGCGCGAGGCCCACCCGACCGCAGGCCCACGACCCCAGCCCCACGACCACAGCCCCACCCGGCCGGCGGCCTACTCCACGAACAGCCCCCGCGCCGCGGCCCGCGCGTCAAACGCCTCCAGCCGCGCCTGCGCGTCCGGCAGCGCGTCCGCCATCGCCTCCAGCAGCACCCGCCCCAGCAGCATCGGCGCGCACGCCGTGTCGAAGGCGAGGCCGGTGCCGACGGGCGCCGGGATCAGCAGGTCGGAGTGGCGGGCCACCGGCGCGAAGGCCGAATCGGCGACCGTGACCACCCTCAGCCCGGCCCCCCGCGCGTGCTCCAGCGCCTCGGCGACCTCCTTGGGATGGCGCGGCAGCGCGAAGCACAGCAGGGCCGAGGCCCCGGCACCCGCGGCCGCGTCGATCCGGTCGGCGAGCATCGAGCCGCCCTCGTCGAGCAGCCGGACGTCCGGATGGACCTTCGCGGCGAAGTACGCGAACCCGCGCGCCTGCGAGGAGGCCGCGCGCAGCCCCAGTACGGGCAGCGGGCTCGACCCGGCCAGCAGCCGCCCCGCCTCCCGCACCGGCGCCGGGTCGGCGAGCATCGCGGAGAGCCGGCGCAGGTTCTCGATCTCGCCCTGCACGGCCTGCTGGTATTCGTTGTACGCGTCCTCTTCCCCGCCCGCGGCCCGCTCGGCGGGGGCCACTTCGCGCAGGTGCCGGCGCAGCGCGGGATAGCCGTCGAAGCCCAGCGCCACCGCGAACCGGGTCACCGACGGCTGGCTCACCCCGGCCAGCTCGGCGAGCTCCACGCTCGACAGGAAGGGCACCTCCGCCGCGCCGCGCACCATGCAGTGCGCGATGCGCCGCTGGGTCGGCGTCAGCCGGTGCCCCTCGAACAGCTTCTGCAGCCGGGCCGCAGGGCTCTCGCTCATCCTGTTTCCCCTCCGTCCCCTAAGTTCCGTACATCCTGTACGTCCCATCTGCCGGGCAGCCGGTCGGCCACCGATGGGATATTCAGTCACGGAGCACTCTGCATGCGGCTATGCAGGACGGCAAGCGGGAGCCGGCCCGGGAACCACAAGAGTTGCGACCACGAACAGCCGAGGTCCGTCCGGCCCACATCGCCGCCGCCCCCGACTCCCGCCCCGCCAAACCTGCCGCGAGATGTCGGCATTGAAGTGCAGCAATGCCCGACCCGCCCCGGTTTCACCTCACGGGCTACGCCTGCCCCATAAAGTCACCAAATCCATCAGGCGATTCACGCGAGCATTACGGGAAACCGCTCGGCCTTGGCCGGATTCACGACAGATCTCCGCCGCCACAACAGTGCCGATATCTCACCATGCGGACGTCGATTCAATGCAGGGTAAAGAATCCGGCAGCTCGGGCGCACGCAAGGACGGTGGGCGGAATGACGCCACCCGACAGGGATCGCCCGCGCACTCCGCGCGCTCGGCGCACTCGACACTCGCCGGCTCGACCGGCCAACGAGCCCACAACAGAATGAGGTTGAGGCACATCCGTCGCATCGCGACTCCCCCGCCGAGTCCCCCGTCGGCTCCGCCTCGACGTGGCGACCCACCTCGGCACATTGAGGGTCACTCAGGACATCACCCAGCAAAGATGATGTTGCACGCAAGGAGGTGGATCGCAGGAAATTGCAGGTCAGAGAGGTTGTTGACTCACCATCACTCAACGTGTCAGGTTGCAGTCGTAACTGGAACAGACCACACACCGACACCCCAAGGAGGTCGACCGGGATGACCACGCAGGGATGCGGACCCGGATGGAGCACCTCTGGGCGCGCTCGGCGAATGTGACGGAGGCGGGACGGCCGCAGCTGCCGCATTCAGCCGACTCGGTTTACTGAAAGATGAAGGAAACCCCTCCATTGCCCCCCTGCGGGGATGGGCTTCGAGGGTTACCCGACTCCGGCGAAGATGCCGGAGCACAGGGACGGTTCGCCGCCCCATGGCGTGGCTCCTGCACATACAGCCGGCCCGAGCATCCACCGCTGGTGGGTCGAAGCACTTGCCAGGCCGCAGTCGACCGCCTTGCCGGGATACGGCACACAACGGCCGCGGTCACGATCGCGCCCCGAATTTATGAAATACGGTCTTTGGCATGGAAAGCATTACCGCGGGAACAGTTTCATTCACATCCGGGTTCCCTTCGCTTGTTCAATTGACTCAACAAGAGTCGAACCCGGCGAAAATCTTGGCACATCTCGAACCCGAGCAGCGAGAGCTGGCAGGGCGCCTTCTCCAAGAAACCGGAGCCGTGCTCTTCCGCGGATTCGGCGTGCTGTCGATCGACGAGTTCGAGGATGCCGCCGGCAGCCTGCTCGGTGAGCTCGCGGCCTACAAGGGCGGCGATGCCCCTCGCCACGCGGAAAGAGGCCTGGTCTACAACGCTTCCGGGCCCGACAAGACCCGTGCCGTAAGGGCGCACAACGAGCTGTCTTACGCCCCTTGGCACCCTGGGACGCTCATCTTCGGATGCAGCGTGGTGGCCGAGGAAGGCGGGGCGACCACGATCGTGGACGGCCGCCGCGTGTACGCGGAGCTTCCGCCCGAGGTCCGGGAGGCCTTCAGGGACCGCGGGGTCACCTACATCCAGCACCTGCCGAACGCGGTGGGCGATCCCAGTGGAATCAAGTCCTGGGCGGAGACCTTCGAGACAGACTCGAAGGACGAGGTCATGGAGCATTGCCGGGCCAGCTACACGTCCGCCAAGTGGACTCCGCTCGGCCTTCTGACCACCAATCGGACACCCGGCACGTTCGAAGTCGGCGCGGACAAGCGCCAGGCCTGGTTCAACCAGACCCACATCTGGCGCAAGGACCCCAGCACCGTTCCCGATGTGACGGACATGGAGCGCTGGGAGACCTGGATCGGATACGGCGCCACGTTCGGGGACGGTAGCGAGATCCCCAGCGAGTACATGGAACTGGTGCAGCGCACGCTGAACGAGTGCGAGGTGCCGGTGCAGTGGGAGGCCGGTGACGTGCTTCTCGTCGACAACCGCGCGGCGATGCACGGCCGGCGGCCCTACAGCGGCGAGCGTCAGGTCTTCGTCGCGTTCGCCTGACCTCGTCCAGGCCCACCATCCATCACTGCCGTCCCCGCCCCGGCGTGACCAACACCGCCGGGGCGCCGCCCCCTGGCCGCGACCCCACCGGGCGGCCATCGCTCCTTCACCGACGTTCCGATGACGGCCGATTTCGAGGCCGAACGGAACCTCCATGGACGTACCAATCCGCCATGGGCACAGCACAAAGGACATTTCATGCGCACCATGCCAAGCCTCGACCTGACGCTTGAGGATCAGAGCCGTCTCACCGACCTCGTCGAGACGGTCTTGGCGAACTGCCCGGGCCAAACCGAGTTCCGCTATCTCTCCTACGCACGCCAGCAGCTCGACGTGCGCGGTGAACTCCCCTTCGTGGACGCAGCGTTCACCGCTTCAGGTGGGGACCCCGTGCACGTGCGGAACCTGCCGCAGTTCGACGACGTCGAGAAGAGCAAGATCCTCTGCCTGTTGCTCGGAGAAGCGATCGGGACCTGCGTCGCGTACGCCGAGTACAACCACTCGTACATCACCGACATCCGGCCGACCACGCTTTCGTCGGAGAAGAGCTCCGGCACCGACCTGCTGAGCATGCACAACGACCTCGCCTGGGCGAGCGACAACTGCCGCCCGCGCACGCTGGTGCTCGTACCGCACGTGGCTGCCGGGGAGGTCCCGAAGACGCTCCTGGCGCCGGCGCGCGACGTGCTCGCGGTCCTGTCCGAGGACACCAAGGACGCCTTGCGACTCCGGCACTTCGAGGCCCGTTCGGGATCGGCACTGTCCTGGGGACACGAGCGGGTGCGGCGTATGGAGCTGCTCGTGGAAGAAGAGGGGAAGCCTCCGGTGATCCGCCTCAACTTCGGCACGTACACCCCGGCCGCCGGCCTCGACGGCTCCGAGCGGGAGCGGGCGTCGAAGGCCCTGACCGAGCTGAGCCGCGCCGCCCTCGAGGTCGGCCGGCAGTACGGCATCTCGATCCTCAAGGGTGAGTCGGTGCTGATTCCCAATGACCACTGTGTACACGGCCGGGACACGATCCAGCCGGGCAAGTGCGAGCGGCTGCTCCTTCGGTCCTACGTCCTGCCGGATGCCATCGCGGCACGGCACGGCAACAGCATGGTCCAGCTCAGCAGCTAAAGAAGGTGACTCGCTCGATGTCTGACATCGTCATCATTGGCGCAGGACACGTCGGCCTCACCCTGCTGGCAGACCTGGAACTGACGAAGTCCCGCCACGGACTCAGTACCCATCTCCTCTCCATCGAGAATTCAACCGCGATGGAGGAGCGCAGCAGGAACTGGACCAGGCTGGTCATGGAAAACCTCGTGACCGGTTCGACGGAAACCTGTTCACTGTCCAGGAGTCAATTCGGTTCGATCTGGAGCCCGGAAGGCCTCCGGAAGCTGAATTGCGCCGGCATCATCGTCGTGACGGTGCCCGACATACCGCACCTCCGACTGAAACTTCTGGATCACCTTGAGCATTCGGTTGACCTTTCGGGAAAGGTGATCGTCTTTGTGCGCGGAGGCCAGGGTGGACAGCCTGTCCTGGCGAAGTGGATCAGAGATTCCCCCCATCTGCGGGACACTTCGGTCATCCTTGTCGAAGACTCGTTCTACGGAACGCGCGTGATCGGATCGCGCGTCCAGTTCAAGCGCAAGATCTCCGTGAACGTGGCGATCTACTCCCTTGCTCCGGAAGCTGCGCTGGCCGCACTGCGCCGCATGTTCCCGCTCGGCGACCAGATCGGCAGACCGTCCTGGCCGGACATGCATGTCTGCGGCGGGATCGATCTGCTCTTCAATCCGCTGGGTTACATCATCCATGTGGGGGTTGCCCTTGCCCGGGAAAACCTGGAGAAGACGCGCAAGGGCATCAGGTACACGCACTACATCGATGGCATCTCACCTGCACTCGCCGAAAGGCTCGATCGGCTCGACAAGGAGCGTGTCCTGTTGGCGCGCGAGCTCGGAGCCGAAGCGCAGGAGTTCCCCGAGATCATCCAACGGCAGTACGGTCTCCCACCGCAGGACTCCTTCTACGCGATGATGCAGTCGTGCCGCGGGATCTACCGATCGCTCTCCAGCGGAAGCATTGAAGAGCTGCGGGATTCACGGGTTCTCCTGGAGGACGTTCCCGCTTTTTACACGATCCGCTGGCTGGCCGATTCGATCGGCTTGGAGATGCCGCACACGGAAGCATACTTCCGCGAGGTACTGGCCGGTTTGCAGGACATCGGGGCGGAATCCTCGGACTACACGATGTACCTGCCCTACCTCGAGAAGATCGACACCGGCATCGAGGGCGTAAAGCAGCTGCTCCACCATCCACATGGCGCTGCCGCCATTCCACAGCTCGTGTAGCGCGTCTACCGCAATTCACATGTCAAAAACAGGCTTGTCGGGTTCTCGTGGACCCGAGACGATGATGAAGAGTGCCATGATCAATAATGCGCTGGAAAGCTCCTACCAGCGGTACGCCGTGAAGCGTCCGCTCAGCGAGAAGCAGCATGCACACGCCAGAATGTTCCTCCCTTCGGGCACAACGCGGTCCGTGTTGGACTTCGATCCTTTCCCTTTCACCGTCGCCTCCGCGGCCGGCTGTCATCTCACGGATATCGACGGCCAGGTGTACCTCGACTACCTGGGCGATTACAGCGTCGGCCTCGCAGGGCACAATCCCGAAGCGGTACGAGAAGCTGTCGCATCGGTCCTGGAGAACGGCTGGTCGTTCGGGGCGGTCGCAGCGGAAGAGGCCGAAGTCGCGCGGCTCCTGTGCGAGCGCTTCGAATCGATGGACCTCGTCCGGTTCACCAGCTCGGGCACCGAGGCCAATCTGGCGGCGATCTCACTCGCCCTGAAGTCGACCGGGCGGAACAAGCTCCTGGTGTTCGACGGCGGATACCACGGTGGCTTCCTCAGCTTCAGCCGTGGGCGCCCGTCCCTGAACGTTCCCTTCGACTCCGTCATCTGCGACTACAACGACCTCGAGTCCGTGCGCGAGGCATTCCGTCAGTGGCCCGAGCAGATCGGGTGCGTGCTGGTGGAGCCGATGCTGGGTTCCGGGGGGCGCATCCAGGCAGCTCCGGATTTCCTGAAGGGGCTCAGGGCGCTCTGTGACGAGAACGGGTCCGTGCTCGTCTTCGACGAGGTTCAGACCTCCCGCATGTCGTACGGCGGGGCCCAGTCGCTGCTCGGTGTCCGCCCCGACCTGACGACTCTGGGCAAGTACATCGGCGGCGGGTTCGGATTCGGCGTGGTCGGTGGTGCGGAGAAGCTGATGCTTCAGATCGCGCGGGGCGGGGAGCGGTCCTACGACCACTCGGGCACCTTCAACAACAACCGGTTCTCCATGGCGGCCAGTTCGGCCATGCTGGGCACCGTACTGACGCGGGCGGCCCTCGACGGGCTGTTCGAGCGTGGCGAAGAGCTGCGGAAGCGTGCCGACACCCTGCTGCGGTGCCACGGATTCCAGGCCACCGGCTGGGGGTCCCTCATGGGGATCCACCCCACCGACGTGTCCGTCGACCGCGCCTCGGACCTGGCCGGCACGGACCGGCGGCCGGTGGAGCTCCTGTTCCACGAGTTGCTGGAACGCGGCATCTACATCGGCAAGAGCGGCTTCGTCACCCTGTCGCTGCCGCAGACAACAGAGACCGACGAGTCCTTCCTGACTGCCCTGGAGAGCGCCATGCAGGCCGTCTCGGCCGTCAGTCCGCGACTCGCCTAGAACGCGTCGCGGGCCGGTTTCGTACGGCCTCGATGTCCGCCCGGCCGGCGGGCGCACACCACCTCGGGAGGAAGCCCATGAAGAACAAAGAAACCGTCTGTGTGATTGTCGATGCCTACAGCAGCGGAGCGTTGTTGCCCGCAGCATTCCACGCCTACGGCCTCCCGACGGTGCATGTGCGCAACCGCGTTGAGGAATATGCCCCGTGGGCGCACCCCGAACGGGCGGCAGGGGTGATCGAAGTCATCGACTTCCACGGTGACTACGAAGGCGTGACGGCCCGCCTCGATTCCTACCACGTCGCACACGTGGTGTCCGGCCTGGAAAGCGGCGTCTACGTGGCCGACCACCTGGCCCACCTCCTTGGTGTACCTACGGGAAATGGCATCGAGCTGACTGCGGCCAAGCGCGAGAAGGCAGCGATGGTCGAAGTGGTGCGCAACGCCGGAATCCGGCACGCTCGCTCGGCGCAGGTCACCACGGCCGCGGAGGCACGCGTCTTCGCTGCCGCGGGCGAGGGCTACCCGATCGTGCTGAAGCCGCTGCAGAGCGCGGCGACGAACGGTGTCGAGTTGGTGCACTCGGCTGCCGAGAGCGATGCCTACTTCGCCCGCAGGCTCGGCACCACCGACATGTGGGGCAACTCCAACGAGGCCTTCCTTGCCCAGGAGATGCTAGTGGGCGAGGAGTACATGGTGGACGTGGTCTCCGTGAGCGGTCACCATCGCGTCATCGAGGTGTGGCGGGCCGACAAGAGCGTGGTCGACGGCTCCCGGATCTACGATCTGAGCGCTCTCATCGCGCCTGACAGTCCGGTGTGGCCGGTACTCACCGACTACGTGACCACGGTGCTGGACGCCTTCGGCATCAGCTGGGGCCCCACCCACACCGAGGTGATGCTCACCGAGTCCGGCCCCGTGCTCATCGAACTCGGCGCTCGGCTGCACGGCGGCATCGCCCCGGGCATCACCCTCCCGGTCTACGGCTCGAACCTTGCGCTGATGACAGCGGCCGCGTACACCGCCCCCGACCACTTCCTGGCCGCCACCGAGCAGCCCCTCCCCCACCGGGCGACGCTGGCACAGGTGGCGCTGCACTGCCCGCGCGATGGTGTGCTGAAGGCCGACCTGGACCTCCGCGAGGTCCGGGAACTTCCGTCCTTCCACTCCATGCGCCTCAAGGGTGCGGTCGGGCCCGTCCGCAAGACGCGTGACTTGGTCAGCTCCTTCGGGTCGGTCTACCTGGCCCACCCTGATGCCGGCCAGGTTCACGACGACTACCAGCGGATCCGGGACCTGGAGAAGAACGACCTGTACGCGGCGATCGTATGAGCCTGCTGCGGCACCAGGGCTTCCGCTGCCTGTGGGTCGGGCAGACCGCGAGCCAGTTCGGTACGCATGTCAACCGGGTGGCCATGCCGTTGGTCGCGATGACCGCGCTGGCCGCGACGCCGTTCGAGATGGGCCTGCTGTACGCCGTACAGTCCGTCGCCTTCCTGGTCATCGGGCTGCCGGCCGGTGTCCTGGTCGACCGGATGCCGCCTCGCACGGTCATGGTCCTCTCGGACGTCGTCCGGGCGCTGTTGCTGCTCAGCGTCCCCTTGGCATGGTGGCTGGACTGCCTGACCTTGAGCCAGTTGCTGGTCATCGGCCTGCTCGGCGGTTGCGCCACGGTCTTCTTCGACGTCGCCTACCAGTCCTACCTGGTACCGCTGGTGGGCCCGGCCCATCTGACGGAGGGCAACGCACGTCTGGAGAGCAGTCGCACGGTGGCCCAGGTAGCCGGCCCCGCGGCCGGAGGCGGCCTGACCGGCCTGATGTCCTCGGCGAACGCGGTGGGGGTACAGGCCTTGTGCTACCTCGTGTCTGCCGCCAGCCTGAACCGCATCCGGGAAGAATCCCCGCCACCGGCAGCACGCGCCCGCAAGCCCATGATTCCCGAGATCAAGGCCGGTCTGCGCTATGTGCTCGGCGACCCGCTCATGCGGGCGCTCACCGGCACTTCAGCAACGTTCAACTTCTTCTACGCAGTTGCTTCGCCGCTGCTGGTGGTGTTGCTCGTCGATGCCATGAACCAGCCGGATTGGGCGGCCGGTGCTCTGATGGCCTCCGGCGGGATCGGCGGATTCGTCGGTGCGATATCCGCCCGCAAGATATCCGACTGGGCCGGGCCCGCCCGGGTGATCTGGCTGTCCCTCGCCGCCTGCATGCCCTTCGGCTTCTTGCTTCCGCTCGGATCAGGTGGCTGGGGAACCGTGCTGTTCGGCGTTTCGTGGTTCATCGTGAATTTCGGGCTGGTCATCTACAACGTGGCGCAGGTCAGCTTCCGCCAGAGGATCTGCCCCCCGGAGATGCTGTCCAGGATGAACGCCACCGTTCGCTTCCTGATCTGGGGCGTCCTCCCGCTCGGCGGGCTCATCGGCGGCGCCCTTGGCGAATGGGGCGGCGTGCGGTTGGCAGTGGCCGTAGCCGTGGCAGGAATGGCCCTGTCCACTCTGTGGGTCCTCGCATCGCCGCTGCGCACCATGCGTGACCTGCCCGCGATGGCCACGAGTTCCTGACATCGGCAGGTGTGGAAACCCCTGGATACACGAATGCCGGCCGACAGAACCGGCCGGAGCACGTGCCGTGGCCATCGGCCACGCTGACAACGACGAGGAGATCAACAGACCCGTGGAGCTCAAGAGTTCGCCCCATCTCGGCGCCGACCTGTGGCCTCGGCTTCCTGCATCGTGGCAGGACCGCGCTCATGGCGCAGCACAGCAGCGCTATGGCCATGTCTTCGACGGCGTTGCGGGAGCCGCCGGGCCGTGGTGGCCGCTGCGGCCCATGGTGTTCAGCGCGGCATTCCACCAGGAACTCGGAGAGCTCAGCGACCGCCTCGCCGTGCTGGTCCTGGAGGCTTGCCGGCGACGGGCCGGTACGGCCGGAGAGCTGCTGGACCTGCTCGGCGTTCCGGCCGAGCAGATGCCACTCCTTCGGAAGGACGAGCCGCTCGGCGACCACCTCATCGAGGCGACTCGTCCCGATGTGGTGCTGGAACGGGGCATACCCAAGTTCGTAGAGATCAACATCGATGGTGCCGTCGGCGGAACGGCACAGGCCGACCTGGTCTCCAGCCGTTTCCATTCGGTGCTCGAAGCCGAGCTGCCCGAATTGAGCCTCACCGTTCCACCGTCCGCGGTCGACTCGCGGTTCGCGCAGATCCGGGCTCAGTTCGACGGAGCGGGGGAGGTGCACCTCGCCATTCCGATGTACGCGCACGGAATTCTCCCCGGCGCGGCCACCGAGGCCGATCGGATCCGCCGTCACCAGCCGATGGTCGACAGTGCCCGGCGTCTCGGCATCGTCGCGGTTCCCTGCCCGTGGCGCGAGTTGGGCAACGATGCCGACTTCCGGCTGGTTTCCGGTGAAACGCGCTTCGATGCCGTACTGCGGCTGTTCATCACAGCCGTCGAGCCGCCCTCGGCGGGTTTCACCGCACTGATCAACTCCGTCCAGCACGGAGCCGTTCAGATGCATACCCCGGAGGCGAGCTGGCTGCTGAGCAACAAGGCCGTACTCGCCTGGCTCTGGGAGGACATCGAGCGCCTCGCACCGGAGGACCGGCAGTTCGTTCACACGCATCTGCCGCTGACCGTCGCAGTCACCCCGGAGCAGGAGGACACCGTTCGTCAAGTGATCCCCGACCGGCAGGACTGGGTGCTGAAGCCCGCGAACGGACACGGCGGTGACGGGGTCGTTCTGGGCCGGGCCGTGGATGACGAGACCTGGCGAACCGCCCTGCGCCGCGCCGTGGCCAAGGGCGGCCACGTCCTCCAGCGCTTCGTACAGGCCGACCGGACGGACATGGCGTTCTACGACGATCGAACAGGCACGGTGCGCAGCGAATCGGTGCCCTTCGTGCTGGGACCGTTCCTTTTCGGCCGGCAGATCTCCAACATCTTCGTCCGGCACAGTTGCCCCGGCGGCGGGCAGGTCATCAATGCCCTGCAGGGCTCGGCCATGAACACCGTTCTCATCGCAGGTAGCCTCCCGGTATGACGATGCGCAAGGCCATGGCCGTGAATGTCGAGACGATGCTCGAAGATCTCAGGACACTCGTCGAGGTCGAATCTCCCTCGCGTGATCTCGAAGCCTTGAGCTCATCGGCCAAGGTAGTCGCCGGTCTCATCGAGAGTCGGCTCGGCGGGCAGGCCGTTCTCGTCCACAGCGATGCCGGGCCCCACGTCCACTGGTCCGGCGGCGGCGACCCGAGGGTTCTGATTCTCGGACACCACGACACGGTGTTTCCGCTCGGGACCCTGGAACGCCGCCCCTTCAAGGTGGAGGGCGGGCACGCGACCGGTCCGGGGGTCTTCGACATGCTCGGCGGTCTGGTGCAGGCCGTCCACGGACTTGCGGCACTCGATGACCGATCGGGTGTCGAGATCCTGGTGACCGCCGACGAAGAGGTCGGTTCCCGCACTTCGCGTGCTCTCATCGAGGAACGGGCGCGCGCCTGCGGCGCCGTGCTCGTCTTCGAGGGTGCGGCGGACGGCGGCGCGCTGAAGACCGGCAGGAAGGGCTGCGGAACGTTCCAGGTCACCGTCAAGGGCCGGGCATCGCACGCGGGCCTTGAGCCTGCGGCCGGAGTCAACGCCCTGATCGAAGCGGCGCACCAGGTGCTGGACATCGCAGCGCTCGGGCGGCCCGAGGTCGGCACGACCGTCACTCCGACCGTCGCGTCCGCGGGAACCCTGGACAACGTCGTTCCGGCAGAGGCTTCCCTGATCGTCGACGTCCGGGTCGAGTCGTCCGACGAGAAGGCCCGGATCGAGTCCGCGTTCGCAGCCCTGACTCCGCATCTCGCAGAGGCGGAGATCACGGTTCAGGGTGCGGTCGGCCGCCCCCCGATGCCCGAGTCGGCGTCGACCGAGCTGTTCGCCATGGCGCTGGACCTGCTTCCCGGCCTCGAAGGCACGGCGGTCGGCGGTGGGAGCGACGGCAACTTCACGGCGGCCCTGGGGGTGCCGACGCTCGACGGCCTGGGCGCGGTCGGGGGCGGCGCCCACGCCGACCACGAGTACCTCGTGATCGGGTCCATGGCGGAACGGGCGAACCTCGTGACCGGGCTGGTGAACGCGATCCGCGCCTCGCGGGCGGGAAGCGGCGCCTGACGAAGACGCCACCGGGGCTCAATTCGCTTGACCGGCCCGCGGCCGGCGCTTGATCCTCAAGGGCCGGCCGCCGAGCTCCACCCGGTCAACCCCCACCGAATTCAAGTGAATTGGCCCTCATGGTGACTTCGTCCGTCTCCGCCCCACCCCTGCCCGGAACCCGCCTGTGGACCAGGAACTTCGGCTTGTTCTTCACCGCCCGCATCGTGTCGATGCTGGGCGACATGATGATGCCGGTCGCCCTGGCCGTCGCGATGATCTCCCTCGGCTACGGGGTGAGCGGCATCGGGTACGCGCTGGGCGCCTGGATGGGGTCCTTCGCCCTCTTCATCGTGTTCGGCGGGGTGATCGCGGACCGTTTCCACCCCCTGCCGCAGATGATCGGCGCCGACGCGGTCCGGTGCGTGGCGCAGGGCTCCTTCGCCGTGTACCTCTGGCTCGGCCACCCCACCCTGTGGTTCGTCATCGGAGGATCGGTCCTCGGCGGCATCGCGACCGCGATGTTCCAGCCGGGCACCTCCAGCCTCGTCCCCCAGGTCTCCACCGACCCCACCCAGGCCAACGGGGTGCTGCGGGTGAGCCAGGGGATGGCCACGATGGCCGGGCCGGCGCTCGCCGGCGTCCTCGTCGCCGCCACCTCGACGGCCTGGGTCTTCGTGATCGACGCCGCCACCTTCGCGATCAGCGGGGTCTGCCTGCTCGCGCTGCGGCTCCCCCGCTTCGCACCCGACCGCTCGCAGTCCACCCTCACGAACCTGCGGGAGGGCTGGGACGAGTTCCGCTCCAGGTCCTGGCTGTGGACGGTGATCCTGATCTGGTGGGTGCTCGGGGTCTTCGTCTGGGGGCCGCTCACCCCGCTCGGCGCGGCCTCGATCATCGCCGAGCACGGCAAGGCCGCCTTCGGGTACGCGGAGGGCGCCTTCGGGGCCGGCTGCGTCCTCGGCGGGCTCGTCGCGATCCGGCTCCGCCCGGCCCGCCCGCTGCTCGGCGGCGGCTTCGCGATGTTCCTGTTCCCGATGATGCCGCTGGCCGCGGCCCTGGTTCCGGCCCTGCCGCTGCTCATGCTCGGTTACGCGATCAGCGGTGTGGGCTGGGCGTTCTGGGGCGTCCAGTGGTCCACCACGGTGCAGACCCAGATCCCCGAGGACCGGCTCAACCGCGTGACGGCGTACGAGGTGGGCGGTTCGATCCTCGCCATCCCCCTCGGCCAGGTCCTCTCGGGCCCGGCGAGCAGCCTCTTCGGCGTCCGCCCGCTCCTGCTGGCCGGCGCCGCGATCAGCCTCGGCTGCGCCCTCGCCCTCATCGTCGTCCGGCCCGTCCGCGGGCTCGTGCGGCGCGATACGGGGGCTATCCCCAGTGCCGGCAAGGACGGCGGCTCCTAGGGTGACGGGATGGAGTCGCAAGAGCTGAAGAAGGAACTCTCCGCCACGCTCGACGCCCGGCGGGAGCTGGGGGCGGAGTACGAGGCCGCGCTGGTGGACTCGTTCGTGGAGAAGGTCGACACGCAGGTGCGCCGGCGCCTCGCGGAGGAGCGGCTCTCCGCGGCCCGCGGCACCGGTCCGGGCGCGGCGGACTCCGCGGAAGGCAACTTCGGCGAGCGCTTCGGCTTCGCGATCATCACCCTGGTGCTGGCGATCCCGCTGTCCGCGATCGGCGCCGCACAGGCCGGTCTGAGCGGCCTGGTCGTGGCCTGGCTCGGCATCCTGGGCGTCAACTACGTCCACGCGGCGAAGTTCCGCGGGCTCCTCCGCGGCGAGCGCGGTACCGATCAGCTGGACTGACGGGCAGACAGCGCGGAGAGAAAACCCGGCTGGCCGCCCGCGGACATGTTTATGCGCGGGGACCGCCGCACCCCGGTTTCCCGGGGGCGGGACGACGGCGGTCCCCGCGCAGGACACGGGCCGGGTCAGGGCCGTCCGCGCGTCCGTGGCGTCCAACGCGGTCCGGGAGCCGCTCCGGAGGTGCGCCGACGCCGTTCGTGGTGCCGGCCGGGTCCCGGTTTCCCGGGCTTCCCTGCCGACAACCACCACTGTGCCGGAGCCTTGTTAAGCGGGTGCTGCCGTCACGTGTCGGGCCCGTACCGTTTGCGCGTCGTCCGCGCGCGGGCCCGTACCCGGACCCGAACGCGGACTCGAACGCAGCCTCGTACGGGCTACTTGGCGCCCTTGGCCAGGAACGCCAGCAGGTCCTGACGGCTCACCACACCGGTCGGCTTGCCCTCGACCAGCACGATCGCCGCGTCGGCCTCGCCGAGCACCGCCATCAGCTCGGAGACCGGCTCGCCCGAGCCGACCTGCGGCAGCGGCGCGCTCATGTGCTTCTCCAGCGGGTCACCGAGGGAGGCGCCGCCCGCGAACAGCGCCGCCAGCAGCTCCTTCTCGACCACGGAGCCGATGACCTCGGCCGCCATCACGTCGGGGTGACCGGCGCCCGGCTTGACGATCGGCATCTGCGAGACGCCGTACTCGCGCAGCACCTCGATGGCCTCCCCGACGGTCTCCTCGGGGTGCATGTGGACCAGGGAGGGAATGCCGCCCGCCTTGTCCGCGAGCACGTCCCGGATGCGGGCCGAGGGGCCCGCGTCCTCCAGGAAGCCGTGTCCGGCCATCCACTCGTCGTTGAAGATCTTGCTGATGTAGCCGCGCCCGCTGTCCGGGAGCAAGACGACGACCACGTCGTCCGGGCCGAGGCCCTCGGCCGCCCGCAGCGCGGCGACGACCGCCATGCCGCAGGAGCCGCCGACGAGCAGGCCCTCCTCCTTGGCGAGGCGGCGGGTCATCTGGAAGGAGTCCTTGTCGGACACCGCGATGATCTCGTCGGTCACGGTCGGGTCGTAGGCGGTCGGCCAGAAGTCCTCGCCGACGCCCTCGACGAGGTACGGGCGGCCCGAGCCGCCGGAGTAGACCGAGCCCTCGGGGTCCGCGCCGATGATCTTCACGCGGCCGTCGGAGGCCTCCTTGAGGTACCGGCCGGTGCCCGAGATCGTGCCGCCCGTGCCGACGCCGGCGACGAAGTGGGTGATCTTCCCCGCCGTCTGCTCCCAGAGCTCGGGGCCGGTGGTCTCGTAGTGCGAGCGCGAGTTGTTCGCGTTGCTGTACTGGTCGGGCTTCCAGGCGCCCGGGGTCTCGCGCACGAGGCGGTCGGACACGTTGTAGTACGAGTCCGGGTGCTCGGGGTCGACGGCGGTCGGGCAGACCACGACCTCGGCGCCGTACGCGCGCATCACGTTGATCTTGTCAGCCGAGACCTTGTCGGGGCAGACGAAGATGCACTTGTAGCCCTTCTGCTGGGCCACGATGGCGAGTCCTACACCCGTGTTGCCGCTCGTGGGCTCCACGATGGTGCCGCCGGGCTTGAGGGCTCCGCTCTGTTCGGCGGCCTCGATCATCCTGACGGCGATCCGGTCCTTCACGGATCCGCCGGGATTGAAGTACTCGACCTTGGCCAGCACGGTGGCCTGGAGGCCTTCGGTCACACGGTTGAGCTTCACCAGCGGGGTGTTGCCGACGAGGCTGATCATCGAGTCGTGGAATTGCACCATGTTCTCCAAGGAGGGGACTCCACGGGTTCTCCGGGAGGCACGGCCAGACTATGCGGAAAGGGATTGGCCGACCGGCCGTACGGGGCAGGTAGGTCAACAGGACGGCGGGGTCGGCGAATGCGACGCAGGGATCCGGCCAAGGGACCGAGAAGGTGGCTTGAAGGGTGTCCAGGGCGAGGACGGCCCGCCGCATCGCGGCGGGAGCGGCGTACGGCGGTGGCGGGCTCGGGCTCGTCGGAGCGGCCGCGGTGGGCCTGGTGGTGGCGGAGATGCAGTTCGCCAAGCGGACCGTCGGCACCGGCCTGCCGGATCCGCCGCGCGCGGACGGGCTGTACGGGAGCGAGTTCGGCGGCCCCGAGCTGAGTCCGGGCCCGCTGCGGTTCGGCGTGCTGGGCGATTCCACGGCCGCCGGGCTGGGGGTGCGGCGGGCCCGGCAGACTCCGGGCGCCCTGCTGGCCTCGGGGCTGGCGGCGGTGGCCGAGCGGCCGGTCGAGCTGCGCAACGTGGCGCTCTCGGGTGCCATGTCGGACGACCTGGACCGCCAGACGGGGCTGCTGCTGGATGGTGACGGCCCGGCCCCCGACGTGTGCGTGATCATGATCGGCGCCAATGACGTGACCCGCCGGATGCCGCCCACCCAGTCGGTGCGGCTGCTGACCGCGGCCGTACGCCGGCTGCGGCTCGCGGGCTCCGAGGTGGTGGTCGGCACCTGCCCGGACCTCGGCACCATCGAGCCGGTGTACCAGCCGCTGCGGTGGCTGGCCCGCCGGGTCTCGCGCCAGCTGGCCGCCGCCCAGACGATCGGGGTGCTCGCGCTGGGCGCCCGTACCGTCTCGATCGGCGACCTGATGGGAACGGAGTTCGCGGCGAACCCCCGCGAGATGTTCGGACCGGACTCCTACCACCCGTCGGCGGAGGGGTACGCGACCGCCGCGATGGCCATACTGCCGACCCTGTGCGCCGCCCTGGGCGTCTGGCCCGAGTCCGACCGGCTGGACGTCTCGCGCAACGAGGACATGCTCCCGGTGGCCAAGGCCGCCTCGGCCGCGGCGGGCCAGGCCGGCACGGAGGTGACCGGGGCCCGCGGCCCGTGGGCCCTGCTCAAATACCGGCGCAGGCGCCGGGTGCCGGGCGAGGACCTCACGGAGCAGACTGGAGGAGCCGCGCCGGCCGGCGGCGCGGCGGGCGGCAGCGCGGAGGCGCCCAGAGCGACCGGAGTCACATCGCAAGGGCAGTGACCTCGACGGTACGGGGCGGTAACTTCGCATGCGGTCCCGGTACGACACCACCTCCCTTGGAGCCCCGATGCCCGAAGCCGTCATCGTTTCCACCGCCCGTTCGCCGATCGGTCGCGCCTTCAAGGGATCCCTCAAGGACGTCCGCCCGGACGATCTGACCGCCACGATCATCCAGGCCGCCCTCGCCAAGGTCCCCGGGCTGGACCCGCGCGAGATCGACGACCTGATGCTGGGCTGCGGCCTGCCGGGCGGCGAGCAGGGCCACAACCTCGGCCGGATCGTCGCGGTGCAGATGGGCATGGACCACCTGCCCGCCACCACGATCACCCGCTACTGCGCCTCCTCGCTCCAGACCTCCCGGATGGCGCTGCACGCCATCAAGGCGGGCGAGGGCGACGTCTTCATCTCCGCGGGCGTCGAGATGGTCTCCCGGTCCGTGAACGGCTCCTCCGACGGCATCCCGGGCACGCACAACCCGCTCTTCGCCGAGTCCGAGGCCCGCACCAAGGAGGTCGGCGAGTCCACCGGCTCCTCCTGGCAGGACCCGCGCGAGGACGGCCGCACCCCCGACGCGTACATCGGGATGGGGCAGACCGCGGAGAACCTGGCCCGGCTCAAGGGCGTGACCCGCGCCGACATGGACGAGTTCGGCGTGCGCTCGCAGAACCTGGCCGAGGAAGCCATCAAGAACGGCTTCTGGGCCCGCGAGATCACCCCGGTCACCACCCCGGACGGCACGGTCGTCTCGCAGGACGACGGCCCCCGCGCCGGGGTCACCCTGGAGGCCGTCCAGGGCCTCAAGCCCGTCTTCCGCCCCGACGGCCTGGTCACGGCCGGCAACTGCTGTCCGCTGAACGACGGCGCCGCTGCCCTGGTCGTCATGAGCGACACCAAGGCGCGCGAGCTGGGCCTGACCCCGCTGGCCCGCATCGTCTCCACCGGCGTCACCGGCCTGTCCCCCGAGATCATGGGCCTGGGCCCGGTCGAGGCCTCCAAGCAGGCGCTGAAGCGGGCGGGCCTGACCGTCGGCGACATCGACCTGTTCGAGATCAACGAGGCCTTCGCGGCCCAGGTGATCCCCTCCTACCGGGACCTGGAGATCCCGCTGGAGAAGCTGAACGTCAACGGCGGGGCCATCGCCATCGGTCACCCGTTCGGGATGACCGGCGCGCGCATCACGGGCACGCTGATCAACAGCCTGCAGTTCCACGACAAGCAGTTCGGCCTCGAAACCATGTGCGTCGGCGGCGGTCAGGGCATGGCCATGATCATCGAGCGGCTGAGCTGAGCCGGAGCGGCGGGTAGGGGTCGTCCTGAGGCACGAAGGACGGCACCTGCCCGCCGCGGAGGCGAAGCTCAGCGCGACCACAGGATCGAGCGTCTCAGCTAGGTTTCGCCGGGCAAGGCCGTCGGGATCAAGAGCCGAGGCCAGGCGCCGTAAGGGATCCGCTTGATCCCGTACGCCGTGCTGACACCGAATCTAACCCTGTCGCGGCCATTCTGTGACCAAATGTCCCCCAGGATGTGACCTTAGTCCTGGGGGACCGTTGTTTTTGCAGGTCAGGCCTGGTTCGGGTGGGGCGCTCGGGACGAAAGGCCTGTCCAATTCATGACGTAATGCACTGCAAGCCATTCCCAGGGCAGGACAAGCTGATGTAGGAAGTCGGGGGATCGAATCAATCAGGAGTTAGTCAGTGAGCGCCATGTCTCTTGCCCTACTGCTGACCACGGCCGCTGCCACGGCCGTCGGCGCTGCTGCGCTGCACGCCGTCCACGGCCTGCGCAAGCAGGTCACCGCACTGCGCGGTGAGCTGACGGTGACGCATCCCCGTGGTGCCACCGTCCCGCACGCCCGCAGCGCCGTGGAGTCCCCCGCCGCCGAGATACGAGCCGCCGTCGCCGAGGCCCTCGCCGAGGAGCGCGAGCGCGAGCTCGCCGAGGCGCGCGCCTTCTGGGCCGCTCAGGAGGCGCGTGACGCCGCCGACGCCCCCTCGCTGCTGGGCGGCCTGTCCGCCCTCGGCGAGGAGAGCCCCGTCTTCGAGAGCCCCGTCTTCCTGCCCCGGCAGGCGGACATGGTCGGCCTGGAGCCGCTCCTGGGCGACGACGCCGAGGACTACCAGACCTACCCGGAGGACTCGGCCGAGCTGGCCGCCGCCCGCCGGCGCCACCCCTCGCACCCGGACTTCGTCCCCGTGCAGGCCTCGCACCCCGGCGCCGACCACGAGCGCACGGTCAACCGCCTGGAGGAGCTCGCGCAGGCCCGTACGGCCCTCGCGGACGTCCGCCCCGGCCCGCTGGGCACCCTGGACGTGTACGTCTTCACCGACGGCACCACGCTCTGCATGACCCCGGGACACCGGGAGACCGCCGAGCGGCTCGCCGACGCCCTGCGTTCGGGCAGCGCACCGGTCCTGCTGGGCGGCTCGGGCATCTCCGGCGCCTACGCGCTGACCTTCTCCTGCGGCGACTCCGAGGACCCGGACAGCAACGTCTACATCCTCGCCGACCGCGTCATCGCATCGCTCTGATCCAGCGCATCGGTTCGCGTCACCGCAGCGCCCCGGCTTCCGCCTGATCCACCAGCCGAACGGCCTCGTCCAGCATCTCGGACGGGGCCTTCGCCATGTCCGCAGCCGTAGCGCCACCGGGGCCGCCCGCAGCGGCGTGCAGGGCCTCGGCGAGGTCCAGCCCCGCCACGGCGAGCTGGTCGCCCACCACGAAGATCCCGGCGTCGGGCATCGTCCGCGCCGGAGCCGCCCCCGCGCCGTCCCCGGCGGCCGTGACGGCCGTGACGGCCGCCTCCAGCCGCTGCGCGCGCAGCGAGAGCTCCCGGGCCAGGTCCAGCGCCACCTCGGCGGCACCCTGCTGGAGGCGGCTCTGCGGCGCCGCCCGCAGCCGGTCGGCGAAACGTTCCACGGCGGCGGTCAGGGGTGAGGTATCGAGCACCCGGCCGACCTTACGCGCCGCCGCGGCGCCATTGCCAACGGGCGAACTCTCCGGCACGGTGGCGTGAAGAGAACAGCACAGCACGGCGATAACCCCCGGAGGCGCCCATGTCCGTCGAGTTCTCCGAACAGACCCACCGCAACATGATCGACAGAATCCCCCAGACCACCGGTCGTGAACTCTCCGACTGGCTCCGGGCCGTGGACGACGGCCCCTCCCTCGTCCGGTTCGAAGAGAAGGTCAGCTGGCTGCTCGGCGCGCACGAGCTGTCGTACGGCCAGGCCAAGGCGATCATCCACGAGCACGACCTGCGCAGGGCCGCCCGCAAGTTCGGCTGAGCCGGCCCCTGCCCCCGTCCGCAGCCCCGACGTCCCGACCGTCCGATCACTCGATCCGCTGACCCCCGACATGCGGGAAGGCCCCGCGAGCATGTGCTCGCGGGGCCTTCCTCTGCTCAAGCAGTGCGTACTAGTCGCCCTTGAGGATGGAGATCAGGCGCAGCATCTCCATGTAGATCCACACCAGGGTCATGGTGAGGCCGAAGGCCGCCAGCCAGGACTCCTCGCGGGGGGCGCCGTAGGCCACGCCGTCCTCGACCATCTTGAAGTCCATGGCGAGGAAGGCGGCACCGAGCAGGATGCCGATGACACCGAAGAGGATGCCGAGGCCGCCGCTGCGGAAGCCGAGGCCGTCGCCGCCGGCAAAGACGGAGAACAGCAGGTTGACGACCATCAGGAGCATGAAGCCCATGGCGGCGGCCATCACGAAGCCGACGAAGCGGCGGTTCACCCTGATCCAGCGCATCTTGTAGGCGACCAGCACGCCGGCGAAGACGCACATCGTGCCCATGACGGCCTGGACGACCGTACCGGGGCTGACGTAGGTGCTCACGGCCGAGCTGATGACGCCGAGGAAGACACCCTCGAACGCCGCGTACGCCAGGATCAGCGCGGGGACCGGCTTGGCCTTGAACGACTGGATCATCGCGAAGACGAACGCGATGAGCGCGGCGCCGATGGCGATGCCGTACGACTTGTTGATGTTGGCCGGGTCGACCGGAAGCGCGATCCAGGAGATGGCCGCCGTCAGGACGACCGTGCCGAGCGTCAGAGCCGTACGGCTCACGACGTCGTCGATGGTCATCGCATTGCCGCGGACCGGCGCCTGCGGCATACCCGTGGCCGGGTCGGTCGCGTAGGGGTTGGTCGCGTACGGGTTGGTGGCGGTCCCGGCCTGGGCCTGGGGCTGCTGCGTGCCGAAGCCCGCGTTAGCACCGTTGTCGCGGCTGAATCCCCGTCGCGAGAAGACCGGGTTGCTGCTCCTCATCTCACTCCTCCATGGCCACCGTGCGCGGCCTTGGAATCAAGAGTAATGCGAACGCAAAGGAATCGCCCTACTGCTGGAGGAGGATCTTTCCCCGCCGGTACGGGCCCGCTCCGCGGGTACAGGCGGGGGTACCCGTGGCGCCCCCGCCCTCACGCGTTCCGGCCTGAATCGGAACATCGTCACCATCATCGTGCCCGAAGCCGGACTTGAACCGGCACGACCCGAGGGTCAGCGAGGTTTAAGCTCGCCGTGTCTGCATTCCACCATCCGGGCAGGGCGTAGCGGCCCCGTAGGAAAAGCCTTGAACGCTGCGCCGAGCCTATCCGGAACACTTGCGCCCTCACCTGGGCGTCTCGCCGATGTTGTCTGATTTTATTGGCGATTGATGGCACGTCAGGGGACAGAAGGCGCGGTCGGCACGTTCCGGGCGTCGATCATGGCCGCCGCGGGATTGACGGGATTTCGATGGCCCGCGCCACCCCGCACGCCACCCCGTGCGCCACCCCCTCGGCCCGGCTCCGTTTCCGCCCCCGTTCCGCCTCCTCCCCGCCTCCGGTCCCGTCCCCGCTCCGGCCTCCGCCGAGGCCTTCGCTCGGGCCTCCACCAGCCGCCCCCGGGGCCGCCCGGCCGACGGCCTCCCCCGTACTCGCACCGGGCGGCTGTCATACCAAAGGAGGAGGCGCGGCCCTCCGCGGTCAGACTCCGGTGGCCCGGAGAACGGGCATCACGGCTGATCCGGAGCGGGGGTGGGCGCCGCGACGATGGAGGGGTCCCGCCGACCGCGGACCGTGAGCCAGGTCCGCATGCCCCGCCCCCGACAGGAGTCGCCCCCGTGACCACCATGAACTACGCCCCGCACACCGCCCAGGCCGTCGCCGCGCGCGCCTCCGGGCTCTCCAAGGTGTACGGCCAGGGCGAGACCCAGGTGGTCGCTCTGGACAACGTCTCCGTGGACTTCGCGCAGGGCCAGTTCACCGCGATCATGGGCCCCTCGGGCTCCGGCAAGTCCACGCTGATGCACTGCGTCGCCGGCCTGGACACCTTCTCCGCCGGGTCCGTCCGCATCGGCGAGACCGAGCTGTCCACCCTGAAGGACAAGCAGCTCACGCAGCTGCGCCGGGACAAGATCGGCTTCATCTTCCAGGCCTTCAACCTGCTGCCGACCCTGACGGCCCTGGAGAACGTCACGCTCCCCATGGACATCGCCGGCCGCAAGCCCGACAAGCAGTGGCTGGACTCGGTGATCAACATGGTCGGCCTCTCCGACCGCCTCTCCCACCGCCCCACCCAGCTCTCCGGCGGCCAGCAGCAGCGCGTGGCCGTGGCCCGCGCCCTGGCCTCCCGCCCCGAGATCATCTTCGGTGACGAGCCCACCGGAAACCTCGACTCGCGCTCCGGCGCCGAGGTCCTCGGCTTCCTGCGCAACTCCGTGCGCGAGCTCGGCCAGACCGTCGTCATGGTCACCCACGACCCGGTCGCCGCCTCCTACGCGGACCGCGTCATCTTCCTCGCCGACGGCCGCATCGTCGACGAGATGATCCAGCCCACCGCGGACGGCGTGCTCGACCGCATGAAGGCCTTCGACGCCAAGGGCCGCACCAGCTGAGGGACGCGCCCCCTCGCAGCCGTCCCTCCCCGCTGACCCCACAGACCTGGATCCCTCCACCATGTTCCGTACCGCCCTGCGCAACGTGCTCGCGCACAAGGCCCGGCTGCTGATGACGGTGCTCGCCGTCGTCCTCGGCGTCGCCTTCGTCTCCGGCACGCTCGTCTTCACCGACACCGTCGGCAAGGCGATGTCGAACCAGTCCGCCAAGAGCTTCGACGGCGTGGCCGTCTCGGTCACCTCCCACGGCCCCTCCCGCAACGAGGCGGGCGTCAAGGAGGGCGAGCCGGGCATCAGCCAGCAGTCCCTCGACAAGGTCAAGGCACTGAGCGGCGTCGACAGCGCCTCCGGCCGCGTCCACGGCTTCGCCGCCGTGGGCGACCAGGACGGCAAGCTGATCGGCAACGGCTGGTCCAACACCGGCGCCAACTTCGTCCCCCTCAAGGACGGCAAGGACCCCCGCTACGCCTTCACCGAGGGCAACGGCCCGGCCAAGGCCGGCGAGATCGCCCTCGACAAGGACACGGCCAAGCGCGGCGCGTACAAGGTGGGCGACAAGGTCCGGGTGGCCGACAACGGCCCGGCCAAGGAGTACACGCTCGCCGGCGTCTTCACCACCGAGGACGGCGCGGTCAACGCGGGCGGCTCGCTCGTCCTGTTCGACACCCCGACCGCCCAGCAGCTCTACCTGCAGCCCGGCTACTACGACGAGCTCGCGGTCAGCGCCAAGGCCGGCGCCTCCGCCGACCAGCTGCTCGCCGAGATCAAGCCGATCGTCGGCAAGGACGCCAAGGCCCAGACCGGCGCGGCGCTCGCGGCCGAGCAGGCCAAGGACATCGAAGCCGGCATGGGCAGCATGAACCAGATGCTGCTGACCTTCGCGCTGATCTCGCTCTTCGTCGGCATCTTCCTGATCTACAACACCTTCACCATGCTGGTCGCCCAGCGCACGAAGGAGCTGGCCCTGCTGCGCGCCGTCGGCGCCAACCGCGGCCAGGTCAAGCGCTCGGTCCTGGCCGAGGCCCTGGTCGTCGGCGTGATCTCCTCCGCCATCGGCCTGATCGCCGGTGTCGGACTGGCCGTCGCCATGCGCTCCGCGATGAACGCCTTCGACGTCAAGATCCCGGCCGGTCCGCTGGTCGTCGCCCCGGCCACCATCGCCGCCGCGATCGGCATCGGCATCGTCGTCACGATGCTCGCCGCCTGGCTGCCCGCACGCCGTACCGCCAAGATCTCCCCGGTCGCCGCCATGGGCAGCGCCCACCTGCCGGCCTCCGCCAAGTCCCTGGTGCTGCGCAACAGCATCGGCGGCGCCGTCACCCTGCTCGGCCTGCTGGGCATCCTCGGCGGCGCGATGACGGGCAAGGACGGCAAGATGCTCATCGGCGCCGGCGCCTTCCTCACCATGATCGGCATCATCATCCTGCTGCCGGCCCTCTCCCGCCCGGTCATCGCGGCGGTCCGCCCGCTGCTGGAGAAGGCCTTCGGCGTCGCCGGCAAGCTGGCCGCGCAGAACGCGGTCCGCAACCCGCGCCGCACCGCCGTCACCGCCGCCTCGCTGGCCATCGGCCTGACCCTGGTCACCGCCCTGTCCGTGCTCGGCATCACGATGGGCAAGGCCATCGACCGGATGACGACGGACAACCTCAAGGCCGACTACAAGGTCTCCATGGGCGAAGCCTTCGGCAGCATGAACCCCTCGGTGCTCCCCGCCCTGGAGAAGGCCCCGGGCGTCAAGGCCGTCTCCCCGCAAATGGCCGGCGGCATCCGGACCGGCGACGGCGACGACTACCAGTCCGTCTCCGGCGTCAACCCGGCCACCATCGGGCAGCTCCTCAACTTCGACGTGGTCAGCGGGCAGCTGACCAGCCTCGCCAAGGGCGAAGTGGCGGTCGCCGAGAAGACCGCGAAGGAGAACGGCCTGTCGGTGGGCTCCACCCTCAAGACCACCTTCGACGACAACAAGAAGGCGGACCTGAAGGTCGGCGCGATCTACAAGGACATGGAGGGCATGCTCTCCCCCTACGTGATCGACTACAACATCCTCGGCAAGCACAGCGAGGAGCCGTACATCCGCGAGGTCTTCGTCAAGATGGACGGCGGCGCCTCCGAGAAGGGCGAGAAGGCCCTCGTCGACGCCCTCGGCAAGAACCCGGCGATCACCTTCGCCACCCAGCAGGACATCCGCAACGAGATGGGCGGCATGATCAACACCGCCCTGAACATCATGTACGGCCTGCTGGCCATGGCGCTGATCATCTCGGTCCTGGGCGTCGTCAACACCCTGGCGATGTCCGTCTACGAGCGGACGCAGGAGATCGGCATGCTGCGCGCCATCGGCCTGGACCGCGGCCGGGTCAAGAACATGATCCGGCTGGAAGCCATCGTGATCTCCCTCTTCGGCGCGGTCATCGGCGTGGCCCTCGGCACCTTCATCGCCTGGGCCGTCGGCGAGACCATCAAGGGCTCGATCCCGAACTACGCCCTGGTGATCCCCTTCGACCGGATCGCGATCTTCATGCTGCTGGCCGGCATCGTCGGCGCCCTGGCGGCCATGTGGCCCGCCCGCAGCGCGGCCCGGCTGAACATGCTGACCGCGATCAAGACGGAGTAGCCGGGACAGCCGTAGGAGCGCATCCGTACGAAGCCGCAGGGCCCCGCGACATCCCGTCGCGGGGCCCTGCGGCGTTTCCCGGCCCGTACGGGCTACGCCGGCCACTCCCGGGCGCGCAGCGGCATCCCGGAGGCCGAGCGGGTCCCGGTGCGCACCGCGAGCACCTGGTTGACCCCGAGCCGGTTGTGCTCGAAGGCGAGCGCCGAGGCGGCCATGTACAGCTGCCAGACCCGGGCCCGCCCGGGCGAGGTCAGCCGTACCGCCTCCTCCCAGTGCTCCTCCAGCCGGGCCACCCAGGCCCGCAGGGTGAGCGCGTAGTGCTCGCGCAGGGCCTCCACGTCGCGGACCTCGAAGCCGGCCCGCTCCAGCTCGCCGACGGTGGTGCCCAGCGGGGACAGCTCCCCGTCGGGGAAGACGTAGGCGTCTATGAAGGCGTCGATCCGGTAGGCCTCCTCGTCGGGCTCGGGGCGCCGCGCGATCTGGTGGTTGAGCAGCCTCCCGCCCGGCCGCAGCAGGCGGTACAGCGTGTGGGCGTACGTGCGGTAGCGCTCGGCGCCGACGTGTTCGGCCATCCCGATGGAGGAGACGGCGTCGTACGGGCCGTCCTTGACGTCGCGGTAGTCCTGGACCCGGATCTCCACGAGGTCGGCCAGACCCTCCTCCGCGACCCGCTTGCGGGCGTAGGCGGCCTGTTCGCGGGAGAGCGTGATCCCGGTGACCTTGGCCCCGTACTCCCGGGCCGCGTGCAGGGCCATCGAGCCCCAGCCGCAGCCGACGTCCAGGAGCCGGTCCCCCGGGCGCAGGGCGAGCTTGCGGCAGACCAGGTCCAGCTTGTCCCGCTGGGCGTCCTCCAGGCTCCCGCCGGGGGTCCAGTAGGCGCAGGAGTACACCATCGACGGGCCGAGCACCCGCTCGTAGAAGGTGTTGCCCACGTCGTAGTGGTGGCTGATGGCCCGCCGGTCGCTGACCTTCGTGTGCCGGGGCTGCCGGGGTCCGCCGCGCCGGCCGGCCTCCTCCGGCGGCGGGGCCGGCTTGGTCCACGGCCGCGCCATGCCCACGAGGCCCCGTACGGCGGCCCGGGCCCGGGGATCGCGGAGCAGGGCGGCGGTCCCCTTCTCCTTGGCCTCCGCCTCGGGCGCGGGCTCGCGGTCCCGCTCCCAGAGCAGTCCGCCGACCCGGTCCAGCAGATCGAACAGGTCCCCGTCGGCGGTGATGTCCCCGGCCACCCAGGCGCGGGCCAGGCCGAGCTCGCCCGGCTTCCACAGGATCCGGCGCAGGGCGCGCCGGTTGTTCAGGACCAGGACGGGTCCGCCGAGCGGGCCGGCCTCGCTGCCGTCCCAGGCCCGGATGCGCACGGGGAGAGGTGCTCCCAGCAGGGTTTCGGCTAAAGCGGCCAGCCGCGGCGCGGCGTCGTTCATGCAAGAACCTCCGACAAGCGACGACAAGCAACAACAAGCGACAACAAGCTCAGACAACCTCAGGCGAGCTCAGACAAGTTCCGACCGCACGGCATACCCGGATCCGGCCTCGAATATGCCGAAGGGGCCGCCCGCACCACGGATGGCGGGCGGCCCCTTCGGGGACACGCTGGGTCGTACTCGTACGCGTACTGCTGTTCCTGCTCGTACCGCTGGCCCTGCCGGTCCTACGGGGTCAGGAGGCCTTGGCCTTCTCGGCCGGGGCCGCGGCGACGGCGGCCGGAGCCGGCGCCGGCTTGGCGGCCTCGTAGAACTCCTCGCGGGGGGTCTCCAGGGCGCCGAGGGAGACGACCTCGCGCTTGAGGAACATGCCGAGGGTCCAGTCGGCGAAGACGCGGATCTTGCGGTTCCAGGTCGGCATGGCCATGCCGTGGTAGCCACGGTGCATGTACCAGGCGAGCCGGCCCTTGAGCTTGATCTTCATCCCGCCCATGACGATCATCGCCACGCCCTTGTGGAGGCCGAGGCCCGCCACCGCGCCCTTGTTGGAGTGCGCGTACTCCTTCTGCGGGAAGCCGCGCATCCCGGAGATGACGTTGTCGCCGAGGACCTTGGCCTGGCGCAGCGCGTGCTGGGCGTTCGGCGGGCACCAGGCGTTCTCCACGCCGGCCTTGCGGGCGGCGAGGTCGGGCACCTGGGCGTTGTCGCCGGCGGTCCAGATGTAGTCCGTGCCCTTGACCTGGAGGGTCGGCTCGGCGTCCACGTGGCCGCGGGGGCCCAGCGGCAGGCCGTAGCGGGCCAGCACCGGGTTGGGCTTGACGCCGGCGGTCCACACGAGGGTGTTGGAGTCGACCTCGAGGCCGTTCTTCAGCACCACGTGGCCGTCCACGCAGGAGTCCATGGAGGTGTTCAGGTAGATCTCGATGCCGCGGGACTCGAGGTGCTCCTTGCCCCAGGTGCCGAGCTTGGGCCCGACCTCGGGAAGGATCTTGTCCGCCGCGTCGACCAGGATGAAGCGCATGTCCTCGCGCTTGATGCTGGTGTAGTACTTCGCGGCGTCGCGGGCCATGTCCTCGACCTCGCCGATCGTCTCGGCGCCGGCGAAGCCGCCGCCGACGAAGACGAAGGTGAGGGCCTTGCGGCGGACGTCCTCGTCCGTCGTGGACTCGGCCTTGTCGAGCTGCTCAAGTACGTGGTTGCGCAGGCCGATGCCCTCTTCCACGCCCTTCATGCCGATGCCCTGTTCGGCGAGGCCGGGGATCGGGAAGGTGCGGGAGATGGCGCCGAGCGCGATCACCAGGTAGTCGAAGGGCAGCTCGTACGCCTCGCCGACCAGCGGCGTGACGACGGCGACCTTGCGGTCCTGGTCGATGTTCGTGACCCGGCCGGTGAGAACCTCAGCCTTGGGCAGCACGCGTCGCAGCGGTACGACGACGTGCCGAGGCGAGATGCTGCCTGCGGCCACTTCGGGGAGGAAGGGCTGGTAGGTCATGTACGAGCGCGGGTCGACGACCGTGACGGTCGCCTCGCCGTAACGCATCTTCTTCATGATGCGCTTGGCTGCGTACAGGCCTACGTACCCACCTCCTACAACGAGGATCCTGGGACGCTCCGTGGTGCTCATGGAACGAGTATCCAGCACCCCAAGGGGTGACGCTCGTGAGCCCCTTCACAAGGACCTGAGGACCCTCTGCTACACTCCGCGGCCCACGTGACCGAGGTCATGGCGCGAAGCGGGAACCAGGGTGTAACGGGAGTCGTTGAACACCAGTCCCGACCTGGCCTCCAGGCCCTCAAGCGGAGTAGACCACAGCCTTCGTGGATACCTACCGCCAGAGGCTCGCGGCGTCCGCCAATCACACGAACTCGAGCAAAAAGAAGGCCCGAGGGGCTCCGGACTCGCCCAAAAGGCTCCTCTGGACCCCTCACAGGCACCTTTTCCTTGTGAAGAACTTCACGAAGTTCATGTGGACGACGGGACCTAAGACCCCCGAACGGCCCTCCGGGACCGCTTTTGCCCCCCGCTGTTGACCCTCGACCTGGTCGAGGCGCCAGGGTCTGGGGCGTGGAGAACGAGATGCGCAGTATCGGCGAGACGGCCCGCGACAGCGGCCTGAGCGTGAGTGCCCTGCGGTTCTACGACGGGGCCGGCGTGCTGGTTCCCGTACGCGTGGATCCGGCGAGCGGGTACCGCTGGTACGGGCCCGAGCAGGTCGAGGAGGCCCGGCTGCTGGCCCGGCTCCGGCGGGCCGGGATGCCCGTGGCGGACATCAGGCTGGTGCTGGCCGGCTGGGCCGGCGCGGACACCGACCTGGTCCGCGGTCTGCTCCGGGCGCACCTGCACCGGCTCGAACGGGGCCTGTCCGATGCGCGCGGCGAGTTCTCCGCGATCCGCGCACTACTCGACCGCAGGGAGAACCCCGTGATCACGTCCATCGGCTCGTCCAACAACGCCTCCACCGGCACGTCCATCGACTCGTCCGGCGGCGCGTCCGTGAGCACGCCCCGTGCCGCCGCCGCCCCGACCGCCCGGCTCACCGTGTCCGGACCCGAGCTGGCCGCCGCCCTGGACGCGGTCCGCTTCGCCGTCGCCGCCGACCCGACGCTGCCGGTGCTCGGCGGGATCCTCTTCGACATCGAGGACGGGGCGCTGCGCGTGGTGGCCACCGACCGGTACCGGCTGGCCGTCGCCCGCGCCGGGGTCACCGGCCACACCGGACCCCGCCTCCAGCTCCTCGTACCCGCCCCGCTCGCGGACGCGATGCGGGCGCTGCTGAGCGACGACGCCCCGGTCCGGCTCACCGTGGACGGCGACCGGGTGGCCCTGGAGACGGAGTCGGCGGACCGCCAGGCGGCCGGCCGGTGCCTGGGCCACGAGTTCCCCGACTACCGCCGCCTCGTCACGCTGCCCGCGGGGCGCCGCGTCCCCGTCGACGTACCGGCCTTCCGCAAGGCCCTGGAAACCGGCCCCGTCCGCCCGGCCGAGCGCGAGCAGGACGGCGCGACCGGCGACGTCAGCGTGCTCAAGGTGACCGACGGGGGCGGGGTGTCCCTCTGCGACGACGGTGAGGAAGATCCGGCCGCGGTCGGCCTGAACCGCACGTTCCTGCTCGACGCCCTCGCCGCCGCAGACCGGGACCGGCTGATCCTGGAGCTCGGCGCCCCGAAGGCCCCCGTGGTGATCCGCCGCCCCGACGACGAGGAGGCGTTCTCGCTCCTGATGCCGGTCCGGCTGGACGTGTGATCGTCCGGACGTGACGGTGCCCCCGGCGGGATCCGCCGGGGGCACCGTGCTCGCGCGCGAGCGCGTGCGCGCGTTCGTACGTTCGTGGGTTCGTGCGTTCGAGCCCGTCGTCAGGCGATGGACCAGGCGATTCCGTCGAGGATGTCGTGCTCCGAGACCAGGACCTCCGAGGCGCCGACCCGCTCCATGATCGCCAGCAGGACCAGGGCGCCCGCGCCGATCACGTCGACCCGGCCCGGGTGCATCACCGGGATGGCCGCGCGCTCCGCGTGCGTCAGCGTCAGCATCCGCTCGCTGACCTCGCGGACCGTCTCGTAGGGGATCCGGGAGTGGTGGATCCGCGCCGAGTCGTACGCCTGAAGGCCCAGCGCGATCGCGGCGACCGTGGTCACCGAGCCGGCCAGGCCCACCAGGGTGCGCGCCTCGGCCAGCGGGACGGTCTCGGAGGCCAGGTCCAGCGCCGCCTCGATGTCGCCCCGTATCGCGGCGATCTGCTCCCCGGTCGGCGGGTCGGTGACGACCCCGTCCACCGTCAGGTGGCGCTCGGTCATCCGGACACAGCCCACGTCGACGGAGCGGGCCGCCCCGACGTGCTCGGCGCCGACCACGAACTCCGTGGAGCCGCCGCCGATGTCCACCACCAGGAAGGGGCGCTCAAGATCGGTGCGGCCGGTCAGCTCACCGGTGGCGCCGGTGAAGGAGAACTCGGCCTCCTGGTCGCCGCTGATCACCTCGGGCTCGACGCCCAGGATGTCCAGGACGCCCCGGACGAACTCGTCGCGGTTCTCGGCGTCCCGGGAGGCCGAGGTCGCCACGAAGCGCACCCGCTCGGCGCCGAGCTCCTTGATGACCGCCGCGTACTCGCGGCAGGCCGCGAAGGTGCGCTCCAGGGCCTCCGGGGCCAGCCGGCCCGTCTTGTCGACGCCCTGGCCGAGCCGGACGACGATCATCCGGCGGTCCAGTTCGATCAGCTCGCCGGTGGCGCGGTCGAGGTCCGCGACGAGGAGCCGGATGGAGTTCGTACCGCAGTCGACGGCCGCGACGCGGGTCACGCGCCGGCCTCCTGCGCCGCGTTCCCTTCGGTCGTCTTCTCTTCGTCCGTCTTCTCTTCGGCCTTCTTCTCGCCGCACGGGGTGACGCAGGCGCCCTTGGCCCACCACTCGGGCAGCATCGCCAGGGCCTCGTCGCCGAACGGGTTCACGCCCGGGCCCGCGGCCAGGGAGTGGCCGACCAGCACGTGCAGGCACTTCACCCGGTCCGGCATGCCGCCGGCGCTCGGGAAGCCCTGGAGCACCTCGATGGCGTCGCGGCGGGTGATGTAGTCCTCGTGCGCGGCCCGGTAGGCATCGGCCAGCTCCGGGTCCACGGCGAGGCGGGCCTGCATCTCCTTCATCACGCCGTTGGCCTCCAGCGTGCCGATCGCACCGGCGGCACGCGGGCAGGTCAGGTAGTACAGCGTCGGGAAGGGGGTGCCGTCGGGGAGCCGCGGGGCGGTCTCCACCACGTCCGGCTGCCCGCAGGGGCAGCGGTGCGCGATCGCGCGCAGCCCGCGCGGGGGGCGGCCGAGCTGTTGTTCGAACGCCTCGATGTCGGCGGCGGTCGGCTCGGTCCGGTCGGTCTGGGGCGGGGGCGTCTGCATGCCTGGAGGAAGTCTTTTCGTTCTCGTGGATGGGTGGGACTCAGTCGCCCGGGCGGTCGGCCTTGTCGACGCCGTCCCAGACGTTGGAGTACCAGGGCCGGTCGGTGGCGGCCTGTCCGCTGCGGCGCTTGTCGGCGCCGTCGGCTCCGGGGTCGGTCATGATGTAGCTGATCTCCCCCGGCCGGACGAAGTGCAGGTGCTTGCGCGCCTGCTGCTCGGCGTACGCGTTGTCCTGCCAGCGGGCCTTCTCGTCGCGCAGCCGTTCCAGCCGGTCCCGCGCGGCGACGGCCTCCTTCTGCTGCTTCGCGATCTCCGAGCGCTGGGACACGTACTGGCGCATCGGATACGCGAGGGCGACGACCAGGGTACAGAGGACGAGGACGAGCAGGGCGGCCCGGCCGGTGAGCCGGCTGCGGCGGACCTGCCGGCGGGACTGCGAGCGGTACACGTGCGCCGCGGTCCGCTCACCGAGCTGCTTGAGCCTGGTCGCGGTCGAGAACGTGGCGAACCGGTCCCGGTTCCCGGCCATTGATCCGCCTCCCCTATATGCGCACGACGCACTACGTCCCCGCACACGGTACGGGACCGAGTGCGGGGACGTAGGGAGGCTTGCGCCCTAAAGGACTGATCAGCCCTTGAAGCGCGGGAACGCGCTGCGACCCGCGTACACCGCGGCGTCGTCGAGGATCTCCTCGATGCGCAGCAGCTGGTTGTACTTGGCGACGCGGTCCGAGCGGGCCGGGGCGCCGGTCTTGATCTGGCCGCAGTTCACGGCGACGGCGAGGTCGGCGATGGTGACGTCCTCGGTCTCACCGGAGCGGTGCGACATCATGCACTTGAAACCGTTGCGCTGGGCCATCTCGACGGCGTCCAGGGTCTCGGTCAGCGAACCGATCTGGTTCACCTTGACGAGCAGGGCGTTCGCCGAGCCCTCTTCGATGCCGCGGGCGAGACGCTCGGGGTTGGTGACGAAGAGGTCGTCGCCGACGATCTGGACCTTCGCGCCCAGCTTGTCGGTGAGGGTCTTCCAGCCCGACCAGTCGTCTTCGTACAGCGGGTCCTCGATGGACACGAGCGGGTACGCGGAGACGAGCTCCTCGTAGTACTCGGTCATCTCGGCGGCCGAGCGGGACTGGCCCTCGAACTCGTACTTGCCGTCCTTGTAGAACTCGGACGCGGCGACGTCGAGCGCGAGCGCGATGTCCTTGCCCGGGACGTAGCCGGCCTGCTTGATGGCCTCGACGATGAGGTCGAGCGCGGCGCGGTTCGACTCCAGGTTCGGCGCGAAGCCGCCCTCGTCGCCCAGACCGGTGGAGAGGCCCTTGGTGTGCAGGACCTTCTTGAGGGTGTGGTAGACCTCGGCACCCCAGCGAAGGGCCTCGGAGAAGGACTCCGCGCCGATCGGGGCGATCATGAACTCCTGGATGTCGACGTTGGAGTCGGCGTGCGACCCACCGTTCAGGATGTTCATCATCGGAACGGGCAGCAGGTGCGCGTTCGGGCCGCCGAGGTAGCGGAAGAGCGGCAGGTCCGAGGCCTCGGACGCGGCGTGCGCGACGGCGAGGGAGACGCCGAGGATGGCGTTGGCGCCGAGGGAGCCCTTGTTCTCGGTGGCGTCCAGGTCGATCATCGCCTGGTCGATCAGGCGCTGCTCGGTGGCGTCGTAGCCGACGAGCTCCGGGCCGAGCTGCTCGATGACGGCGAGGACGGCCTTCTCTACGCCCTTGCCCATGTAGCGGTTGGGGTCACCGTCACGGAGCTCTACGGCTTCGAACGCTCCGGTGGAGGCGCCGGACGGGACTGCAGCACGGCCGGTGCTGCCATCGTCGAGGCCCACCTCGACCTCGACCGTGGGGTTGCCTCGGGAGTCCAGGATTTCCCGGGCTACGACGACGTCGATGGACGGCACGAGCATCTCCTTCTGGGATGTGACGCTGGGTGTGCGGTGGCATGTCAGGCCGTGGGATGGCCTGGCCGCTTAGAGCCTAACCGTCTCCGGGCACTCGGCCAGCCGACCGCCCGGAGGCTGGGACGAAAAAGGGCCTGAATGCCCCTCTTACAGGACATAGGACCCTTGATCATCGGTCTTTCGGAGGCTCCGTCAGACCGGAGGCATCCGCACACAGCACCGCCCGGCGCGAAGGGGGTTGCGCGCCGGGCGGTGGAATTGCGTGGTGGAACTACTGCGCGTCGCGAAAGCGGACACGACCGTTCTCGCAGGTTTCAGCCGGGGTTCAGCTTCGGCCGTGGTCCGGCCTCGGCCCGAGTCCGACTTCGGCCGGAGTCCGGATTCAGCTGAGCTTGAGCTTCTGGCCCGGGAAGATCAGGTCGGCGTCCGAGACGATGTCCTTGTTGAGCTCGTAGAGCTTCTCCCAGCCACCGGTCACGTTGTTCGCGTCGGCGATCGCACCCAGCGTGTCGCCGGACTTGACCGCGTAGGAGCCGTTGCCCGTCTTGGGGGCCTCGGTCTTCGGCGCGGCGGCCGGACGCTCGGAGCGGGTGGTCGGAGCCTCGACGCGCTCGGTCGCCTTCTTCGACTCGACCTTCTTCTCCTGCTTCTTCTCCTGCTTCGGCTGGGTCTTCGGCTTGGAGGGTGCCTCCGCCGAGCCGCCGGTGTAGGAGGAGTTCGACAGGCCCACGCCACAGGACGGCCAGGCGCCCTTGCCCTGGCCCTTGAGGACCTTCTCGGCGATGGCTATCTGCTGGGACTTCGAGGCCTGGTTGGCCTGCGAGGCGTACGCCTTGCCGCCGTACGCGGCCCACGTGGAGGACGAGAACTGCAGGCCGCCGTAGTAGCCGTTGCCCGTGTTGATGGACCAGTTGCCGCCGGACTCGCACGAGGCGACGCGGTCCCACTCGGAAGCGGTCGCGGCCGAGGCGGTACCCGCGGCCATCAGCGGCGCGGCCACGGCGACACCGGCGACGCCGGCGAGCGTGACGATGCGGACGGCCTTGGAGCCACGACGGTGCTTGCCCTTGCCCGAAAGCAGCATGGAGTTCTCCTCACCGACGCCTACGAGGTGAGCTGTCGGGTTCGGGCGAGTGAGTGCCCGGCCGAGCGACCTAGCGCTCGACTTAACCCCTAGCCGGTTCCGTGACCGTCTCTCAACGGCCGGTTCCGGCGCCTACCTTGGTTCCCCCGCTCCTGCCTTCGGCGCTTTACGCGACGAGTGTTCCCTCCGTCCGCCGGCAGGATTCGGCGATGCGGTCGAAGGAGCCCGCGGTGGCGAGCGATTCAGAAGGTAGACAGGTCTCCCCCCGATGTTCAACGAGCGACATCGGGGGGAAACGTGCCTACTTGCGCTCCCCGAAAGGGCGTTTGCGCAGGTGAGGGCGGGGTTTGCGGAACCCTGCGGGCCGGACACGCCAGTTGACCTGAAGAGACACATGTCTCACTTACAGAAAACGGACAATCAGCTGGTTCCGGGCGCCTCAAGTGTCCCTATTGCTGCGTTAGATCCAGGTTCTGACCGGGCTTGATCAGGTCCGCATCGCCGCCGATGACCTGCTCGTTGGCCGCATAGAGACCCTTCCAGCCGCCCTTCACTCCGTTGGCGTCCGCGATCTCGATCAGGCTGTCGCCCTCCTGCACGGTGTACGTCGGTTCCGACGCGGCGTCAGCGGCGGCGGGCGTCTCGACGGCGGCCGCGCCGCGGTGCTTGCCGCCGCCCTCGGTCGCTCCGGGGGTCGCCGGAGCGGTCGGGGAGGCGGACTCGCCGGGTGCGGCCGGAGTCGTCGGGGCCGTGGGATCAACCGGGTTGACCGGATTTGCCGGGTTCGTCGGGTCTGCCGAGTTCCCCGGGTCGGACGGGGTGACCGGAGCCGTCGGGTCGACCGGCAGGGTCGGATCCACGGGCAGGGTCGGATCGACCGGCAGCGTCGGGTCCACGGACGGCGGCGCGGGGGTGGTGGGGTCCGCCGGGCTCGTGGGAGCCGTCGGGTCGCCCGGGAGGCCGGGAGTCGGCGTCTGGAGGTCCGGCGTGGGCATGACGGGCAGTTCGCCCGGCACGCCGATCGGATACTCGGGCAGGACCGAGGCCGAGGAGCTCGGACCCTCCTGCGACGGGGCCCCGAAGTCCGTGGACGTGCTGCCCAAACCGGTGTGGGGCACCGCGTCGTCCGGGCGGGACGGAGCGGGGGCGACGGATCCGGAACCACCGGGCAGGCCCGGGTCCACCACGGCGGCGGGCGCGTCCTGCGTCAGACCGGCCTGCACTCCGCACAGCGGCCACGCCTGGGGGCCCTGGGACGCCAGGACCCGTTCGGCCACGGCGATCTGCTGGGAGCGGCTGGCGAGGTCGGCGCGCTCGGCGAAGTCCAGTCCGCCGGCGCTCTTCCACTGCTCCTGGCTGAACTGCAGCCCGCCGTACGCGCCGCCTCCGAAGTTGGCACTCCATGTGCCACCGCTCTCGCACTCGGCGACCTTGTCCCATGTGGAGGTCTCCGCGGCGCTCGCGCCGGTGGCCGCGAGCAGCGGCAGGGCGAGTGCGGTGCCGGTGACTCCGGCAGTGACGACAAGTGCGGGCACTTGTCGGGGGCGTCTGTGGCGGCCGTTCCCGGAACGCATGAGGCTGCACCTTTCGCATAACGGCGGGGTAACGGCAGAACCTAGCGGCCTTCGAACGCCAGTCACAAGTTTGGGCAGCGAACTGACTTCCGGTCAGGGTGGTTTCAGCTGTTTTGGTGCTTTGATTCGGCCGTGAAGCGGACCGGAAGCGTCCGCAGCCCCCGCATGATGAGCCCGCCCCGCCACCGCAGCTCCCCGACGGGCACGGCCAGTTCCAGATCGGGCAGCCGCGTCAGCAGGGTCGCGAGCGCGGTCTGCCCTTCGAGCCGGGCGAGCGGGGCACCCAGGCAGTAGTGGATGCCGTGCCCGTAACCGAGGTGCTGGTTGTCGGCCCGGGAGAGGTCCAGGGTGTCCGGGTCCTCGAACCGTTCGGGGTCCCGGTCGGCTGCCGCCAGGACCACCAGTACGGGATCTCCCGCCGCGATGGCCTGGCCCCCGAGCTCGAAGGGCTCGGTGGCGAACCGCCAGGTGGCCAGCTCCACGGGGCCGTCGTAGCGCAGCAGCTCCTCCACGCCGGTGGCGAGCAGCCCGCTCTCGCCGGCGGCGAGGGAGAGCTGGAGGCGTTCGCGCTGCTCCGGGTTCATGAAGAGGGAGTGGACCCCGTTGCCGATGAGATTGACCGTGGTTTCGAACCCCGCAAACAGCAGGATGAAGGCCATCGCGGTGGCCTCGGCCTCCGTCAGGTGGTCGCCGTGGTCGCTGGCCCGGATCAGATCGGAGATCAGGTCGTCGCCGAGGTCGTCGCGCTTGCGGTGGATGAGCTCCCCGAGATAGGTGCGCATCTGCTTCACGGACCGGGCCACTCCGCCGCGCGGCCCGCCGCCGTGGCGGATCATCATGCCCGCCCAGTCGCGGAAGTCGTCCTGGTCCTCTCGCGGTACACCGAGCATCTCGCAGATGGCGTAGATGGGGAGCGGGAAGGCGAACTCGTGGATGAGGTCAGCCTCCCCCTTCTCCGCGAACTGATCGATGAGGTGGTCGGTCAACCCCTGCACCCTCGGGATGAACTCGGCGACCCTGCGCGGGGTGAACGCCTTCGACACCAGGCGGCGCAGCCGGGTGTGGTCCGGCGGGTCGATGTTGAGGAGGTGGGTCATCAGCTCGGCCTTGCGCTCGCCCGGGATCCCGGTCCGGCCCTTGGCGTGCGCGGAGCCTTCGTGGTGGGCCGGGTTCTTGCTGAGCCGCTGGTCGGCGAGGGCCTGGCGGGCGTCGGCGTACCGGGTGACGAGCCAGGCCTCGACCCCGCTGGGGAGCGTGGTGCGGTGCACGGGCGCGTGCTCGCGCAGCCAGGCGTACGCCGGGTACGGGTCGGTCGCGAACTCCCAGTCGAACAGGGTCGGCGGCGGGGCGGCTCCGTCCACGGACTGGTCGGCGGCGGGTTCTTCGGGGGCTGCGGAGGTCTGCTCGTGCACCCGGAGACCGTATCCCGCCCGCCGCCCATCACCCCATATGGCCTATTTATCGCGGCTGTCCGTAGATCGGCTCTGGCTTGACCTCACGTTCCCCGGCGTTCCTACTTTCGGTTTTGTGGATGTGAGGATCTTGAAAAGCAGCTTCGCGGTGGTGGAGAGACGGGCCGAGCATGCGGTCAAGTTCTTCTACTCCCACCTGTTCTGGCACAACCCCGGAGTCCGTGATCTCTTCCCGGCCTCCTTCGAAGACATGGAACGACAGCGGGACCGGCTCTTCGCCGCCCTCACCCATGTGATCGCCCACCTGGAGAACGAAACGCTCGTCCCCTATCTCCGCGACCTCGGCCGCGACCACCGCAAGTTCCTGGCGGGGCCCGAGCACTACGCGGCCGTGGGCACCAGCCTCATCGCCGCGCTCGCCGAGGCCTCCGGGTCCGCCTGGCACCCCCAGGCAGAAAAGGCCTGGTCAGAGGCATATCAGGTGATCGCCGACGCGATGATGGCCGGCGCCGCCGACAGCGACGACCCGCCCTGGTGGGACGCGGAAGTGGTACGCCACCTGCTGTACGGGCAGGACATCGGCGTCCTCACCCTCCGCCCGCACACCCCTTTCCCCCATCTCCCCGGCCAGTACGCGAGCGTGAGCAGCGACCGGGTCCCGACGACCTGGCGCACGTACTCCCTGGGGAACGCGCCGCGCGCCGACGGGACGCTCGACCTGCACGTCAGCCGGATCGAGGGGGGCCGCCTCAGCACCGCCCTGATCCGGGAGACACAGCCCGGGGACGTGCTGCGGCTCGGCGCGGCCGGCGGGCAGATGACCTTCCGCCGCGAGGACCGCCCGGTCAGCTTCATCGCCGCCGGCACCGGCTGGGCCCCGGTCCGCGCCATGATGGAGGACCTCGCGGAGCACCCTCCCGATCAGGACGTGCGGCTCTTCGTGGTCGCCCGGGACGCCGCCCACCTCTACGACCGCCCGCTCATCGACGAGTACGCGGCTTCGCTGGCCTGGCTGAGCGTCACCTACATCACCCCCGCCCCCGGTCAGCACCGCAACCAGGCCACCGACCGGCTGGCGACCGCGCTCAGCAACCGCGGGCTCTGGCCCGACCAGGACGTCTACCTCAGCGGTCCGCCGCAGTTCATCCGGGAGACCTCGTACCTCCTGGAGGAGCTCGGCGCCCGCCCCGACCGGATCTTCTACGACTCCGTACCTGCCAGTGGCAAGAGCCACGAGCCGGGAAACCGCCCGATGGGCTTCGGGGAGTGGTTCTTGAACCGGCCCGACCCGCACTGGCACAACCCGTCGGGCCGCGCCCCACGGGAGTACTGAGCGCGCTGGACGTTTTCCAGCGCGACGAGGATTGAACAACAGTTCCCATTTCTTCCAGTGGATATCTCGTATTCTCAGCAAATATCCTGATGCTGTGAAGAAGTTCAAGCCGCAGCTGGGCTTCACCGTCCGCGCGCACAAGCTCGCCCTGGACCCGAACGCAACGGCCAACCGCCGCCTGCATTCACACGGAGGTGGGGCGCGGGCCGCATACAACTGGGCGGTCGTGTACGTCACCACTGTGTGGTGGCAGCGTAAGGCTGAGCAGTCGTACGGCATCCCCGAGGACGAGCTGACTCCGTGGCGATCGTGGTCGCTGCCCTCGCTGCGGAAGGCGTTCAACGAGGACAAGCACAGCAACCCGCACTTCGCCGACTGGTGGGAGGAGAATTCCAAAGAGGCGTACAACACGGGCCTAGCCAACGCTTCAGCTGCGTTCGACAACTTCACGAAGTCGAAGAGCGGCAAGCGCAGGGGCCCGAAGATGGGTGTCCCTCGCTTCAAATTGAAACGGAAGGCACGCCTGACCTGCCGGTTCACCACGGGCACGATCCGCATCGAGCCTGACGGCCGGCACGTCACTCTGCCCAGGATCGGCACCGTCCGCATCCACGAGAACCGAGCCGACCTGCGAGCCCTCATCGACGCGGGGGACATGCGGATCCTCTCCGCGACCGCATGTCTGGACCGAGGCCGCTGGTTCGTGTCCCTTCAGGCCGAGCAGAAACACCAGCTCGGGAAGGTGGCTCGCCCGGACACGGCGGTCGGTATCGACCTCGGTATCAAAACGCTGGCCGTCCTCGCGGACAGCGATGGTGTCCTCAGCGAGGAACCCAACCCACGCCACCTCGACCGCGCCCAGAAACAGCTGCGCCGCGCCAGCCGGATCGCCTCCCGTCGGCGCGGCCCCGACCGGCACTCCGGGCAGAAGGCGTCGAAGCGCTGGGAGAAGGCCAACCAGGCCCGAAACAAGATCCATCACCGGGTCGCGAACCTCCGCGAGGACACCCTCCACAAGATGACGACCCGCCTCGCCTCCAAGTACGGCACGATCGTCGTCGAGAACCTCAACGTCGCCGGCATGGGCCGCAACCGCCGCCTGTCCCGATGTATAGCGGACGCCGCGTTCGGCGAGATCCGACGCCAGCTCACCTACAAAACCCGTCGGCACGGCACCCGCCTCGTCGTGGCCGACCGCTGGTACCCCTCCTCGAAAACCTGCTCCCGCTGCGGTGTGGTGAAAGCCAAGCTGCCCCTCAGCATGCGCGTCTTCGAGTGCGACAACTGCGGCCTCGTCCTCGACCGGGACACGAACGCCGGACGTAACTTGGTCGCTCTAGCGGCCCGCACGACAGGTACCGGAGCGGCCGGAGACCTGGACCCCGCCAAGTCGGAGTCGAAGCCCCGTGGAGCCAACCGCAAGACCCGCACCACCCGCCCGCGCCGCAAGGCCGGACCGGGGCGGGCAGGTGGCGCAATCCCCAGCCCCCGGGCCGGGAAGGAAACGGGTGACCGTCAACAGGACGCCAGCGCGCAACTCGCACTCTGGTGACCCGTTACGGACCATTCCGGTGGAAACACCGGGATTGCTGAGATCACTTGATGATCAAAGCAACGGCTACTCGCCGACGCCCTCGGCCGCACGGATCGCGTCCCGGTAGGTCCGGGCCGCCGCGCGCAGCGCGGTCTCGGGGTCGGTCCCCGCCGCCTCGGCGCGCGCCGCCAGATCCAGCAGTTCGTACCCGACGCCCTCCCCGCGGGGCAGTTCCACGGGCACCTCCCCCGCACGGGCACGGCCCGCCAGCTTGGCCGCGAGCGCGAGACCGGGCTGGCCGAGCGGGATCCCGTCGGTCACCGACTCCCGCTGCTTCTCCACCTGCTTGGTGCGCTGCCAGTGCGCGTTCACGTCCTCCGGGGTTTCCGCGGTCGCGTCGCCGAAGACGTGCGGGTGCCGGTGGATCAGCTTCTCGACGAGGGCCCCTGCCACGTCGTCGATGGAGAACGGCTCGTCCTCTTCACCGGGGCCGCCCTCCTCGGCAATGCGCGCGTGGAAGACCACCTGGAGCAGGACGTCGCCGAGCTCCTCGCGCAGTTCTTCGCGGTCCCCGGCCTCGATGGCCTCGACCAGCTCGTAGGCCTCTTCGATGGCGTACTTCGCCAGTCCCTCGTGCGTCTGCTCCGAGGTCCAGGGGCATTCGCGCCGGACCCGGTCCATGACCTGGACGAGGTCGAGCAGGCGCGCGCCCGGCAGATCGTACGAGCCCGGCAGCAGCTCCAGGTCCGGTACGGCGACCCGGCCCGAGCCGGCGAAGCGGGCCAGCCCGTCGGTGAGCCGCCGGTCTCCCTCGCCGCTGAGCAGGACGACGACCGTCTGCCCGCCGGCGCACTCCTCGATCAGCGCCTGGGCGTCCGGCGTCTCCAGGGCCACGTCGACGCCCGCCTCGCGGAGGTAGGGGAGCTGGACGTGGCCCGGGTCGGCGCACAGCACCCGGTCCGCGGCGTGCAGGGTCTGCCAGGCGGGCCAGGACAGCATGCCGGGGGCCACCCGGTGGCTGGTGGTCAGCAGCACGATGCGGCCGGTGGGCTCGGAGGACACGTCGTCAGTCACCCTCCGAACCTACCTCCCCCGGGCGAGCGGCTAGGCGCCGGCCGGGGGCTGCTCGGGCCGGGTGACCTGGGTGATCCACGGGGTCGAGTGCTCGCCGAGGGTGACCCGCTGGGGGTCCCAGACGCCGTAGCGCGGGTTGACCTCGATGCCGAGCTTGGCCGCGGCCTTCGCGGCGGGCTCGGCGAGCTTGCCCTCGCCGTACTTGGCGTTCAGCTTCTCGAAGAGCACCTGGTCGCGGACCCAGCGCTCGATCTGGTCGGGGGCGACGGCGGCCTTCTGCAAGATCGCCTCCTCGAAGGCCGCGGCCCCGCGGTTGCCCTCGTCGTAGGCCTTGCGGGCCTCCTGGAGGTCCTTGGGGGTGACGGTGATCCCGGCGTCCTTCGCCATCCGGTCGAGGATCCGGCTCTGCAGCATGGTGCTGAGCTTGACCCGGTCGAGCTGCGGGACGGCCGCGATGAGCTCGGCCGCGTGTTCGGAGCGGTTCTGTGCGGTGCGGACGTCGTTCACCTGGGCCTGGAGCGCGGAGGTGGTGATCCGTTCGCCGCCGATCACGGCCGCGGTGCCGGGGCGGGCTTCGCCCGAGCACGCGGACAGCAGAGGGGCCGCCAGGAGCAGGGCGGCGGAAACGGAGAGCGCTGTGCGACGGTGCAAAGGAGCCTCCAGGGCCGGGAGATTGTGCTTCGGTGCACAAGGGCCGTGCGGTGATCGATGTTATGCAGTCGGGGTGATCAGAGCCACTGGTTCGACCAACGATTCCGGGGGTGTTGGGGTTCGCGTCCACCGATGGTCATCCTTCGGCCCATCGGGAGTGCCAGGGTCGGCCCACCATGTCGACTCCGCACCGCTCCCCGCGCCGCCCCGGCCTGCTCGGCTCGGCACTCGCCGCCCTCGTCACGACGGTGGCCGTGTGCGCCGGAGACGCCGTGGCGCGCGTCTTCCCGTACGGGCCGCGTCACCGCAGCATCAACGACCTCGGCAATCAGTTCGTGCCGTTCCACGCGCACCTGTGGGACCTGCTGCACGGGCGGGCCGGGGGCGGGCTGCTGCTGAACTGGCAGTCCGGGTACGGGACCAGCTTCCTGCCCGACTTCGGGACCTATCTGACCAGCCCGTTCGCGGTCCTGGTGGGGCTGTTCCCGCGCCAGGACATCGACCTCGCGGTGTACGTGGTCACGGTGGTCAAGACGGCGGCCGCCGCCGCCGCGATGGCCTGGCTGCTGCGCACCCAGCGGCGCGGGCCGGCGTGGGCGGCGGGGCTGCTCGGGGCCTCGTACGCGCTGTGCGGCTGGTCGGTGATCGAGGCCTCGTACAACCCGATGTGGCTGGACGGGCTGATCGCCTTCCCGCTCCTGTGTCTGACGGGTGAGTGGGCGCTGCGCTCGCGCCGGCCGGTGGTGGCCGTCGTGGTGGTGGCGCTCTGCTGGACGGCGAACTTCTACACCGCCTACATGGCGACGCTGGGCGCGGTCCTGGTGCTGCTGGTCCGGCTGCTCCTCACCCGGAAGGGTGCGGCGCGGCAGCTACGGGTCCTGGTGCGGGCGGCGCTGACGACCACGCTGGGCGTCGCCCTGTCGGCGCCGGTGCTCGTCCCCCTCTTCCTCAGCTCGAAGCAGGCCTACCCGGGGTGGTCCAGGCCGTTCGAGCCGGTGGCGACCGAGGACCTGCTGTCCCGGCTGCTGCCCGCCACCTACTCCTTCTCCTCCCCCGCCCTGTTCATCGGCACCGGGACCCTGCTGCTCGTGGCGGCCCTGCCCTTCCACCGGGCTCTGGCGGGGCGGGATCGGCTGGTGTGGACGGGGCTCGTCCTGCTGGTGCTGCTGTCCTTCCAGTGGATGCCGACGCACCTGGCCTGGCACCTCTTCGCGACGCCCAACGGCAGCGCGTACCGGCAGACCTTCGTGCTGGCCGGGATCGTGGTGATGGCCGCCTGGGCGGGGCTGGCGGCCGGCCCGCCCGGGGCGCGGGCGCTGGCGGGCGGCGCGGCGGTCCTGGCGGTCGTGCTGCTCGCGGCGAGCGGGAGCACGCTCACGACCTCGTGGGGGCTCGCCCTCTTCGGCGGCGGCCTGGCCCTGGCGGGCTGCGCCTGGTGGGCGCTGCGCCACCGGCGCCTGGTCCTGCCGGCGGCGGCCGTGCTGGCGCTGGTCCTGCTGGCCCAGGCGGCGGCGACCACCGCCCAGGGGCATCGGGGCAAGCTGGGGGACCTGGACGACTACCCGGTGTGGGGCGCGGCGCACTCCGCGCGCGCCGGGGCCCTGGAGGACGCCGAGGGCTGGCCCGCGTACCGCACGGACGCCGGGCGGCCGGCGCTGACGGGCAACGACCCGATGCTGCTGGGCGGGGAGGGCGGCGCGTACTACAGCAGCCACACCCCGGACCTGTTCACGCGGACCATGGCGGCCCTCGGGGCGGGCTGGACCTCGCGCGGCCGCAATGTGCAGAGCATCGACAACCCGGTGACGGACGCCGTGTTCTCCGTCGGCGCCCGGCTGCAGCCCGACGGCACGGTGACCCGCGCCGAGGTCCCGCCGCTGGTCACGGTCCGCCCGCCGGGCCCGGAACCGGTGTACGGGGCCTCGCCCCTCGCCAACCAGGAGCTGCTGCTGGGCGCGCGGGTCTACGAGGATCCGCTCTCCCCCGGGGTCTGCCGGGCGGGGACGGAGGCCTTCCTGTGGGCTCCCGAGTACAACGGGACGGCCCGCCGCGCGGACGGCCCGGCCTTCCGGCTGAGCGCCCACACGTCGCGCAACAGGGCCGCCCTGCAACCCCTGGGGGTCTCCCGCGGCGCGGCCTCGGCGCTGGTCTTCGGGGAGGCGGCGCCGGCGCAGTGGCAGCTGTCCTGTCTGGACCGCTCCCTGCTGACGGCGGCCGTCGACCGGCTGCGCGCCACGGCGGCGGTGTCCGTGCGGGTCGGGTCCTCGGGCGTCCGTGCGGTGCTCCCGCCGGGCAGCACGGGCACGGCGGTGCTCTCCGCCCCCGCGATCGCGGGCTGGACCTGCAACGGACGCCCGGCCGCCTCCCGGCTGGGTCTGGTCGCGATCCCGCTGGACGGCCGCACCACCAGCGTGAACTGCACCTTCCGGCCCCCGGGCCTCGTCGCGGGCGCAGCGGTCGCCGCGGCGGCCCTGCTGGTCCTGGCGGCCCTGCTGGGGCTGCCCGGCCGACCCGGACCGCTCGCGGCGGGCCGGCGGCGTCGGCGCGGGCCGGCCCTGCCGGAGGGCCGGCTCGACCTGCCCCGGCCCGGGCACCGGCACGACCTGCCCCGGCCGGAGCGTCAGCGGACCTGAAGCGGCCTGAGCCTCAGCGGACCTGACCCAGCCAGAGCAGGGTGCGCCGGACCTCCTCGGTGAAGGGGTGGTTCGGGCCGTGCAGGCGTTCCGCGTCGAAGAGGAGGCGGGCCAGGGTGTCGTGGGCCGCCGGGCGGTCGCCGAGGGAGAGCAGCAGGTGCGCTATGCGGCGGCGGACCTCCAGCGGGAGGCCCGGGTCCGGGTTCGCGTAGTGGTTCTCGAAGAGCGGCAGCAGCGCGCGGTACTCGGCGAGGGCGGCCCCCGGTTC